>JABGRG010000035.1:0-29981 GCA_018648445.1 Rhodospirillales bacterium
CCTCATCATGCCGCCCGTCGAAGGCGATGACCATACCTAGCAGGAAGACGGCGTCGGCACGGGAGGGTTCCATGGCAACGGCCTCGCGAAGAAGGCCTTCGGCGGCAGAAAAATCGCCAACATTTCGCGCTTCAATGGCCCGCGCGTAAAGATGTTCAAATGTTTCCGTTGCGAACGCCGGACCCGTCGCGGATTGAACCACCAGGCCAAATGCCAACACCAGTGCCAACTTGGAAAGTGCGGCGGAATGCCATGGCATTACAAAAACCTTATGTCCGGGGCGGTTGATTCAGCAGTCTCGCCACCCGTAAATACAGCTCGTCTGGCATAAAGGGCTTTACCACGTAATCTGCCGCGCCCAGGGAAAGACCGCCCAGAATGTCTTTTTCCTGTTGCCGGGCAGACAGGATGACGACCGGAATATCCTTGATTTCGGGATCCTCCTTGATGGCTTGGAGAACCTCGAACCCATCTATTCCCGGCATCATGCCATCCAGGATTACCGCATCGGGTCGGAGCTCGCGGACAAGCTCAAGGGCGCGTTCACCATCGGACGTGGTATCGACTTTGATCGCATGCTGCTCAAACTTGTGCTTGATCAACTGCACCAAAAGATCGTCATCGTCAGCGATGACGATCCTTTTCTCGTCTGGCGGCTCGCCCATTTTCTCTCCCCCTTAATGTCGATCCGTGATTATAGACCAAAAAAGCATTGATGATCCATGAACGAGCATCATTATGTCATTTCCAGCAAGAATGCGGGGAAGGCAGCTCGGACATGCGTCCAGAATTAGCCTGAAGCAAATATTGGACGTAGATCGATATGTACAGGGGTGTTTTATCCACTATACGGCATTGTTTTTCAAACGACTTTATTTACATATTGCGGATAGCATGATTTTTTTTGCACACCTTTCAGAAAGGCATCGATGAATGAATCTCAGAGCCATTTATTTTCTTGCGGCGTTGGCTCTTTCCATTTCCCTTATTGTTGGCATTTCCTTTCTGACCAAGGAACGAAACTTCATCCTCTTCGAAGGCTTAGAAGGGCCGCACGACAGAAGCGTGGTTACGACCGGCCAGACGACATCGACGACAAAATATGAGGGTGGCGGCAAAAGCCGGTTGTCGGTCCTGTTGACGGATACAAACTCCGCATGGCTCGGCCTGGTGCATGGATTGAAGTCCGCAGGAATTCCGTTTTCGGTGACAACCGATTTCAGGGAAGCAATAGGCCACAAGGTCGTCTTGGTATACCCGATGGTCTCGGGTTCCGTTCTCAAGCCAGAGGCCCTGCAGGCCCTTGCGAAAGTTCCGCGCAATGGGGGCACACTGATCGGATCGATGGTGTTGGGCGGCGGGCTGCAAGAGGTGTTTGGTTTTGAGGACGCGATCCCATCCAGAAACAGATTTCATGCGGACATCACGGAAGACACGGTTGTCGAAGGAAACCCATGGGAGAAGCGGATTTCTCTCGGCGATGCCGACGCAGATGGTAAGGCAATCGGCACTTACGCATATACCAACCCGCGCACTCCCCCCATTGCCACTTTTGATGATGGAAGCGCGGCAATCATCCACCGCGAGGTTGGCACCGGCAACGCCTATGCCTTGGGGATCGACTTAGGGGCCTTGCTGCTAAAGGGCCAAAACAACCGTGAAGAAGGCTATGCACGCGGCTATGTAAATACGTATGAACCCATGCTCGACGTCCTATTGCGTCTGCTGGGCGGGATATATCGAAAAGCCGATGACCGCGCGGTGTTTTTGGGCGCAGTGCCAAACGGCAAGGACCTGGCCGTCATCATTACTCACGATATCGATTATACGCACTCGCTGGCGAACTCCATCGACTACGCCCGCCTCGAACACAGCCTGGGCATTTCGGCCACCTATTTCATTCAGACCAAATACATGCGGGACTGGAACGACAGCATCATCCTGAATGAAACCGCGCCGGACCTTCTCAAAAAAATCAGGGATATGGGGATGGAATTGGCCAGTCACGGGGTTTCCCATTCTTTGCTTTTCCATAACTTCCCGTTGGGAGACGGCAACGAAAGCTATCCAGCCTATCGGCCTTTCGTAAAGAATGCGTCGACGACACTGGGCGGCACAATCCTTGGAGAGCTCAGGGTAAGTCGCCATATCCTCGAGCGGTTGGTTGAGGGCGTTTCTATTAAGAGTTTCCGGCCCGGGCACCTCTCCAACCCTTACGCCCTGCCGCAGGCTCTTCAAGCTACCGGTTACGCATACAGTTCGTCCGTGACGGCAAACAATTCGCTGACGCATCTGCCCTTCCAACTCAACCAAAACCGCGACGTGAACACAGAACTGCCTGTTTTTGAGTTTCCCGTGACCATCGAGGACGAATCACTCCCTCCACTTGGCGAGCGCCTGGAGGAGTCAGTATCGCTGGCCAGGAATATCGCCCGCCATGGCGGCGTCTGCGTGGTCTTGATCCACCCAAATATACTCGGCCACAAGCTCGCCTTCGAACGTGATTTTATTTCTGCTGTAAAAGATTTTTCTTGGTTCGGCTCTCTCGGCGAGTACGGAAAATGGTGGCACGCACGCAATGAGGTTCAGGTAGATTCCGAATGGCAAGGCGATCGCTTGATCATTCATCTATCCGCACCGAAACCCCTCAAGGGGCTCACGTTGAAAATTCCTTCCGGCCTGAGTCTCGATACGCAACACCCGTCACGGATTTTGGCCGAAATGGTTGACGGTCGTATTGTTCTCGGCCCGCTTGAAGGATCGTCCGATATTCGTCTTGTTCGAAAATCGGCCGACACCCTTTGAGCAGTCTAGTTTGAATGTTAAGGCTAAATCGGCCTTTGGCCGGTATTCGCCAGCTTGTCACAGTCCCGCAGATCGCTGGCAATCACCGCCTCGACCTCGTTCCCAACGAGTTGGCACTACCAGACGAAATGAACGTTCCCGATTAATTCCGGTAATGACCGCTAATGGCTATCAGCGGCGGTTCGGGCCACTCCGCTATTACGTCCGCAACCCTTTCCATAGCTGACCTTCAAGCCAAGTTCGACCGCATAGGGGCCGACAGCGGACTACCTTCAATACGGTTCCGATCTTCCGCAGATGACCCAAAGGAGACTATCATGCGGTTGCCATAAGTGGCTGCCGATCACCCTGACTAACGACCCTGAATGTGATCCCGCATACCGATTGCAATGTCCGGCCTGTCCGAGGTGAAAACGGTTACGCCCAGATCCAGCATTCTGCGGATGGCAGCTTCGTCGTTCACCGCGAATGCACCAAGGCGAACACCCGCTGCGCGGGCTGCTTGCGCTTCTTCGGGGCCGACCACCGATTGATGAAGGGCGATTTCCTCGATTTCCTTGATTTTCGCGATCTTCAGAACCGTTCCCATCCCACCGATCTGCGCGAAAACCAGCTTTTTAACAAGCCAGATCATATTCTGCGGTCGGGCCACCGCGCGAAAACGTACAAGCGTATCAATAAAAAACGACGTGATGACCGTGCGTTCCATCATTCCCAATGGGTCGATCTCAGCGGCAACGGCCGCTTCCAAGCCCGGATAGGGACGCAGATTGGCATCGGCTTTGATCTCGATCCGCAAGGCAATGGGAGTGGGCCGAAAAACTTCGATGACCTCGGACAAAAGCGGAATTCGGCCATCATCGGTTCCCTTGATGGTCAGCTCCGAAAGCTCGGCGAACGTTTTTTCGTTCAGTGGTCCGGCCCCGTCGGTCATGCGGTCCAGCAGGGGGTCGTGATGAACGACCAGACGACCGTCACGCGTCGGATGCACGTCAAACTCCACAAGATCGACATCGAGGCGGGTGGTGTTTTCAAACGCCGTCATGGAGTTTTCCGGCCACAATCCGGCCCCGCCACGATGGGCGGCGATTTCGGTCCTGGGCTTTCCGATTGGTTCGCCGTTTCCTGTCATTGCCTGTCGACTCCGAATTATTTGAACGCATAAAATACTGCGATTATGCAGAATTTGCAATTTTTATTGCATGTCGGCTGGATTCCAGATAGCCTGTTAACGGCGAACAAAGATTGGGACGGACGCGTGAAAAAAACGACGACCATCCGCGACACGATCGAACAATTCGAGGGACGCCTGTCGCGCTCCGATCACAAGCTTATTCGCGCCCTTCTCGCAACCCCCGGTGAAGGTGCATTCCTGACATCCATTGAAGTTGCGCAGAGGGCGGGCGTCCACCCAACCACGGCGGTGCGTCTGGCCCGAAAACTGGGGTTTAGCGGATATCCCGAACTGCGCATCGCACTACGCGAGGAATTTGTCGTCGATAGCGGCGCGGACAGAGTCCGCAAACGATTGGCGAAAATGGCCGATGGGTCGATCCTTCAATCCTTGATCGACAGTGAAATTGGCGCACTTCAAGCCCTTCCGGACTACATCTCCCAAGACCAAATGATTGAGACCGCGCAAACGTTGATCGCGGCCGACGGGATCGGTGTGTTTGGTGCCGGTCATGCATCGGCGCTGGCCGACCTGGTGGCGCGGCGGCTCAATCGCTCGGGCTATTCCGCTTCAGCTTTTCACCATATCGGCTGGGAAACGCCGGAAAAGATAATGGGGATCGGGAAAAACGGCGTTTTGGTCGCTTTTGCTTTTCGCGTAATTCCCGACAGCCTGCCCGCCCTTTTGGAGTTTGCACGCGCCAATGGCGCACGTTCCATCGTGGTCAGCGATCTCATCGGGCCAATAATTCGACCGCAACCGGACATCTTACTGGCCGCGTCGCGTGGTCGAGAGGGTGAATCCCAGTCGCTCACCATTCCCATGGCGATATGCAACGCATTGATCCTGGAAATGTCGAAACGTGACGACGGGCAATCGGTCGCATCACTAGATCAACTAACGGAAATTCGCGAATCACTGGCCCAATTCTCGGGCCGTCCAATGCCCGAGCCGTGAGGCGGCAAAGGTAAAAAACACAAAAAAAGATGCAATAACAGAGAAGGAGACACGAAGATGAGACTGACAAAACTTGGATTTGGCGCAGGTAGTGCCATCTGCGCGGCGGCATTTTTGGCCGCCACGTGGAGCACCGGCGCGCTGGCCGACAGCCGGCCCGACATCTCGGTCGCCGTCAACAAACTGGCGCGCAATCTGGATCCGGCGAAGCAAACAGGCAACGTCGATGTGCGCGTTTACTTCTCGATTTTCGACACGCTGATCCGCCGCGATTTTCGCAATCCGCCGGCGGTCGGGGCCAAGCTGATTCCCGGTCTGGCCACGTCGTGGAAGCGCGTCGATCCCAAAACCCTGGAGTTGAAACTGCGCAAGGGCGTGTCCTGCCACGACGGCAACCCCTTTAACGCCGATGACGTGCTGGCCACGTTTTCGAAAGAACGCCTGATCGGCGAGAAATCTTACTTCCCGCGCGGCCGCCCGTATTTCGGACATGTTTCCGATGTGCAGAAGGTCGACGATTTCACGGTGCGTTTCGTCACCAAAGAGGTCGATCTGATTCTCGAACACAGGCTGGCCAGTTACACTTCGTTCATTATTTGCGACGAAGCCTGGAATGCTTTCCGCGTCGAGGGCGAAGACTACAAGGTGTGGATGGACAAGGCCTTTAAGGCCCTGCGCTGGAAACCCGTCGCCACCGGCCCCTACAAGATGGAAAGCTATCGCAAGAACGATCACATCAAGATCGTTTCCAACGACGGCTACTGGGGTGGCAAGCCCGCCGCCAAGTCCGTGACCTTCAAGGCCGTGCCTGAAGTCGCCGCGCGCATTGCCGGCATTGTCAGCGGCGAATACCAGATTTCCGTTGAAATCCCGCCGGACCAGTGGGAAGTCCTGGATCGTTACGACGACATCGTCACCAAGTCGGTGGTTTTGGACAACACCCACGTGCTGGTCTTCAATCAGGCCGATCCGGTTCTGAGCAGCAAGAAACTGCGCCATGCCATGAGCTTGGCGATCGACCGCAAAAAACTGATCGACGCCCTGTGGAAAGGCCAGACCTTCACGCCCAACGGCCATCAGTTAAAGAGCTTTGGCGACATGTATCAGGCTGATCGTAAGGGCTACGCCTTTGACCCCGAAAAAGCCAAGCAACTGGTCAAGGAATCGGGCTACGACGGTTCGGAAATTTCCTACCGCTTGATCCCGGCCTATTACCTGAACAACGCCGAGGCCGCTCAGGCCATTCAGGAAATGTGGCGTCAGGTGGGCATCAACGCCAAGCTCGAATTCGTCGAGAGCTTCAAGAAGGTGCGGGCCAAGGGCGCGCAGATTTACGCCTGGTCCAACACCTTCCGGCTTACCGACCCGACCGGCGCGCTCATGGCCAACTGGGGACCGAGCAGCGGCATTCAGGCCAAGTACAAGTTCTTTACTCCGCCGAAGGAATATAACGACCTTGGAACCGGCCTGTTCGGCATGACCGACATGAAAGAACGTTCAGCCGCCTTCAACCGGATGCTGGACATCTTCGAGGACGAAATGGGCATGACGATGCTTTACAACCCCATCGTCACCTTCGCCGTGAACAAGAACCTGGACTGGACTCCCTATTCCTTGTTCTTCATGGACTTCGGCCCCACCAACTTCTCGGTCAAATAGAGGTTCTGCGTGTTGGGGGCACCGTCTTTTTGCGGTGCCCCTTCACCTCATAAATTTCGATGGAAACACTTCTTCAAGTCGAAAACCTGAACGTAACCTTCCGCACCGAAGACGAGATCATATATGCGGCGAGGGAAGTTTCGTTTTCGGTTGGTCGCGGCCGCACGCTGGGTATCGTCGGCGAAAGCGGTAGCGGCAAGAGCGCCAGTTGTCAGGCAATCATGGGTCTGACGCCGGGAAATGGCGTCACCCAGGCCGACCGCATTGTTTTCGATGGCACCGACATAAATACGCTTGCCGAAAGCAAGCTGGAAAAAATTCGCGGGCGCGACATGGCCATGGTCTTTCAGGACCCCATGACGTCGCTAAACCCGGTTCACACGATCGGTCGGCAAATTGCCGAAAGCCTGCGCCTGCACCGTGGAATGAACCGGGAAGCCGCGCGCGTTGAAGCGCAAAACCTGCTGGATCTTGTGGGCATTCCCGAGCCCGTCCAGCGGCTCAAAGAATACCCCCACCAATTATCCGGCGGGATGTGCCAGCGGGCGATGATCGCCATGGCTCTGGCCTGCCGCCCGTCTCTACTTTTTGCCGACGAACCGACGACCGCCTTGGACGTGACCGTCCAGGCCCAAATACTGGATTTGATGAAACGCCTGCAGGGTGAGTTCGGAATGTCCATCGTGCTGGTTACCCACGACCTTGGCGTCATCGCCGAAATGGCCGACGATGTCACCGTCATGCGCTACGGTCAGGTCGTCGAGGCCGGTCCGGTTGGCCGAATATTCGGCAATCCGCAGCACGAATACACGCGTGAGCTTCTTGATCGAATACCGCGCCTTGATCGACCCTCGCCCGTTTACGAGCCTCCTAGCAGGGAGCAAGTGGCATGAGCGAAGCGGCAAGCGCGCACGAAACGCCCAAACTTCTCGCCGCCAACGGTCTGGTTCGCCATTTTCGCAAACCCAAGCGAACGCCGTTTTCGGCGCGGGCCGTCGTTCGCGCCGTGGAAGGCGTGTCGTTCTACATCCGCCCCGGCGAAACACTGGGACTGGTCGGTGAAAGCGGTTGCGGCAAATCGACGACGGGGCGCATGGTCATCGGCATCGACCAACCGACCGAAGGCGACGTCAAATTCAATGATGTTGATCTGTCGACCCTGACCAAGGGTGATCTGCAAAATTTGCGACGCGACATCCAGATGATTTTCCAGGACCCTCTCGGGGCGCTGGACCCGCGCATCGCGGTGGGCACGCAAATTCGCGAACCGCTGGATATCCATGACATCGGCCCTGCGGACGGGCGCGACGATGCGGTACAGGAAATGCTGGCCGCTGTCGGCATGCCGCCTGAGATGGCCGCGCGCTATCCGCACGAACTTAGCGGCGGACAGGCGCAACGGATCGTCATTGCGCGGGCCTTGATCGTCAAACCGAAACTTTTGGTTTGCGACGAGCCGGTTTCGGCGCTGGATGTCAGCGTGCAGGCCCAGGTCATCGACCTTCTGGCAGACTTGCAAAGAAAAATGGGCATCGCGTACCTGTTCATCTCGCACGACTTGAAGGTGGTAAAGCATCTTAGCCACCGCATCGCCGTCATGTATCTGGGACAAATTGTTGAACAGGGCCCCTGTGATCTTGTGTTCGAAGACCCCAAACATCCCTACACAAAGGCGCTGATTTCGGCAATTCCCAATCCCGACCCCACGGTGAAACCGAGCCGGATTTTGCTGAGCGGTGATCCGCCCAGCCCCCTTTCGCCGCCCGACGGCTGCCGCTTCCACACTCGTTGTCAGGTGGCCTTTGAACGCTGTTCGAACGAGGTTCCACATTTTCGCGATGTGGGCGATGCCCGGCACGCCGCCTGCCACCTATTGGACGGTGACGATGACTAAATTTCAGGCCCCTGAGTTTTTGGCCATAGCCCATCGCGGTTATTCCGAACGCTACCCCGAGAATTCGCGTTCGGCTTATGAAGGGGCCATCGCGGCGGGTGCAGCATATATCGAAAGCGACGCCCGTCTGAGCGCCGATGGCGAGGTGGTGAGTTCCCACGACCCCAATTTCGGGCGTGTTTCCGGGAACCCGCTAACCATTTCCGAAACCCATTCGCGCGATTTGATGGCGCTGGACATCGGCGACGGTCAACCGCCCATGCTCCTGACCGATGTGCTGGCGCTGGCCGCCGGTCGGGTCAACGTGCTTGTCGATGTCAAAACCGACGACCTCGTTCTTGCCGGGGCGGTTTTAGACCGTGTGATCACCGCCGGGGCTCTGGGCTCAACGGTTGTCGGACTAAGGTCGGCCGAACAGGTGCGTTTGGCTTGTGCGCGCGACGCGGGCGTGCAATGCTTGGGCTTTGTTCCTGATTGCGACGACATTGCATCGTTTTTCGATGCCGGCGCCATTGCCGTGCGCGTCTGGGAAGACGACATCGAACATCCCACCGCCGTCCGCGCATTGAAGGAAGGGCATCGGGTGTGGGCCACCGCCGGACGACGTAGCAGGGGCGAAGCTCCCGGCTTTATCACGCCCGAGCGTCTGGCGTATTTGCAGGACATGGGTTTCGAGGCCGTTTTGCTAAACGATCCCACCCTGATAACGGGAGCATCGGCATGACCACCCGACCCCGTGTCCTGATTGTCGTGTTCGACGGGTTGCGGCCCGATCTGGTGACGCCTGCGCATATGCCGGTGCTGGCCGATTTCGTCAATTCCGGATGTCGTTTCCCCAACAGCCGCTGCGTCTTTCCCTCGGCGACGCGAGTAAATTCGGCGGCATTGGGAGCGGGCGCTTATCCCAGCGAGACAGGTCTGGTCGGCAATTTATTTTATGATCCGGCGGTCTTTTCCGATCGTGTCATCCACACGGGAAAACGCGAACACATTGAAAAGGCCGAGGCGGCCTACGCGGGCCGTTTCATCGACGGCGATACCCTGGGCGATGTCCTGGCGGCGAACGGTTTGGAATTCGTTGTCGTGGGGTCAGGCTCGGCGGGAACGACGCGGCTGGTCAATCCGCGCGCCGAAGCCAACGGCCAGGTCAGTTTTTGCATGCGCGACTGGAGCGTATCGACGCCGGTTGATCTGGCGGACGACGTTCTGGAGCGATTTGGACCGATTGCCGAGATCGGGCATCCCAGCACAGCCCGAATGGAACAACACACCACGATGTTCATCGAGGGCGTTTTCCCGGCCCGCAAACCCGATGTGTCGTTGCTGTGGTACAACGAGCCCGACTGGACCCAGCATTTCAAGGGATTGGGATCGCCGGAAGCCAATGGCGCGCTGGAAACGCTGGATCGGCAATTCCATCGCTTGCTGGAATGGTCGAAATCCGGCGGGGTGGATGGCCCGGTGGAAATCGTCGTCCTGTCCGACCATGGTCATATCACCGCCAGAGCCAAAATTGATCTGGCGAAGGAGTTCGACCGAGCGGGCTTTGAATTCAGGCCCGAAGCGGATGGAAACAAGCCCTTCGTCGCCCACCTTGGCAACACCGGCGCGGTGTGGTTGAACGATGGCAAAGCTGGAACTGATGTGATCGCGTGGCTGAACGATCAGCCATGGTGTGGTCTGGTCTTCGCGAAAGACGATGACGTTAGGGCCTTTGATCGAGCACTTTTGAATAACGGGCATGAGCGCTCGCCAGATCTGTTCTTCACCTTGCGCTCGGACGCCACCAAAAACGATACCGGGGTCGCCGGTTCGGGATTGTCCGCCGCTGCCGATATTCCGGTGGGCGGAGCTTTTCACGGCGGCCCCAGCCGGTGGGAAATGAACAATCTGCTGGCCTTCGGCGGCCCCGGATTTCGTCAATCAACGGCGTACGATTTCCCGGCGGGAATCGTCGATGTCGCGCCGACGGTTCTTTCGATGTTCGGCATTGAAGCGCCGCCGAAAATGTCCGGGCGCGTCCTTCATGAAGCGTTCGGGGATAGAACACCTCCATCGACAAAGCCCGACATTATTGAAATCCGTCACGGAAACAAGGTTGCGCGCGTCGCTGCGTTTGAGGGAGTACGCTACTTCCTCGACGGCGAAGTGCAGGAATAGGAGCGTGGTTTGAACTTTAATTTTTTCGTGATCAAGCTGGTTCGGGCGCTTCTGACCCTGGGGGTGGTCATTACCTTTACCTTCGTCGTTTTGATGCTGTCGGGAGACCCCATCGAAAACCTCGTCGGCGATGACGCTCCGCCGGAAGTGGTCGAATATTACACCATTAAGTATGGCCTCGACCGCCCGCTGCATGAACAGTATTTCAGCTATATCGGGGCCATCATGGTCGGCGATTTCGGGGTCTCGTTCTCGGACGACACTCCGGCGCTTGAGCTCGTGTTGGAGGCCATCCCGAAAACCATTCAACTGGGACTGACAGCTTTTCTGGTTTCGCTGGCAATCAGCATTCCGCTGGGCGTGACAGCTGCACTTCACCGAAACAAACCCATCGACCGTTTTGCCATGAGCTTTGCCGTTTTCGGCTTCAGTATCCCCAACTTCTTCTTCGGCATCTGTTTGATTTTGCTCTTCTCGCTAACGCTTCGCATACTACCGAGTTCGGGCAGCGATACGTGGTGGCATCTGATATTACCCGTGATCACGCTGGCCACCCATGAAGCGGGGACGGTGGTCAGGTTCACGCGCTCCGCCATGCTGGAAGTTCTCAACAAATCCTACATGCGCACGGCGAAAGCCAAGGGTGTGCCGAGAAGGCCGCGCATTCAGTGGCATGCCCTGCCCAACGCGGCGATCCCCATTGTCACCATCCTGGGTTTGCGTCTGGGCCATCTGGTGGCGGGCTCAATCGTCATTGAGACCGTGTTCGCATGGCCCGGCGTGGGGCGGCTTTTGGTCAATTCGGTAACGTCGCGCGAACTGGCCGTTGTTCAGGCTATTCTGATTATCGTCGCCACGACCATGGTGTTCGCCAACCTGTTCGTTGACGTGATGTACAGCTGGATCGACCCGCGGGTGCGCACCGGCGGCGCGGCGGACAAGGAGTAACCGACGTGATTAAACCCATACTGCGTCTCGTCGGCGTCGGCTCAGCGAAAACTGTTTCCGACGGCCTGCCCGCAAAGGAAACCAAATTTCCGCTGCTGGTCCTGATATCGTTTGCCTTTCTGTTCATGCTCGCCGTCATCTTCGTGTTCGCCGATTTTCTGGCGCCGTTTGATTACCGCGAACAGGATCTTCTTAATCGATTGAAAGCGCCTGTCTTCCTGGGCGGGGACTGGAAGTTTCTGCTGGGCACCGATGAGCTGGGGCGCGATATCCTCAGCCGCCTTCTGTTTGCCACCCGTTTCAGCCTATTGGTGGCCTTTCTCGGCACCAGCATCGGCGCGATATTGGGAACCTTCCTGGGGTTCGTGGCGGCTCATTTCCGAGGTCTGGTCGAAGAAGTCATCATGGCCATGGTCGACGTTCAGGCGTCGTTGCCGTTCATGTTGATCGCGCTGGCCATTCTCGCTTTTTTCGGCAGCAGCTTTATCTTGTTCATCTTCGTCATGGGAATTTACGGCTGGGAGGTTTTTGCCCGCCTGACCCGTGGAATGGTGCTGTCGGCCAACACCGATGGATACGCGGTTGCCGTGAGTTCTTTGGGCGCAACTCCGGGACGCATATACGCGCGCCATATCCTGCCCAACATCATCAGCGTTCTGATCGTCCAGTTCACGCTGAACTTCCCGCAAACCATCCTGCTGGAAACCTCGCTGAGCTTCCTCGGCCTTGGCATCAAGCCGCCGTTGACCAGTCTGGGTCAAATGCTGGGCGCGGGGCGCTCGCACCTTCTCCTGGCATGGTGGATTTCGGTTCTTCCGGGGGCCGCGATTTTCCTCACTACGCTATCCATTTCCATTGTCGGCGATTGGCTGCGCGACCGGCTGGATCCGACATTGCGTGGACGGCAGGGCTGAGAACCGCACGCGCGCGGCGATCAACGGATTATCCGAATACAAACCCCAACAATTAGTCTGAAACGACAGAAATTCTGTAGCGGGTGAATGTCTCCTCTTGGCTAAACCCGGAAGTCAACAACAACCCGACAACACTTCCGGAGTGTGAGGGCAAAGCGGACGTAAATCAGCGTCGCCTGCCACGCCTTGCCCAACCTGTGAACAGTGATAGGCAGGCAGTAAGAACGAGGAGTAACGATTTCATGCGGATAATGTTATCCTCGTCACTATGACGTCATCAATGAGCAACATCGAAGCCGTCGCCCGAGATATCTGTGCCAAGCAGTTGATGCGTCATGGCGGGTGCGGAGCAGAACTTGCAGCCGATGTTGACCGCTACTGGCACTGTGTAGCGGCTGAACTGGAGGCTGGGCTAATTGACGACACCGGAATTCCGGTGCCGAAACCTGGTTTTGATAAGGGTTTGGAAGCGTATCGTGACTGGTGCCTTCGGCACCCAGAAAGCAAGCCAGATCGGACGCGTCTAAACGGTCAGGTGTAAGCCCGCCTCAACACTGAATACTAACCGCCCATTTGACTGCGATAGAAATCAGGCATCGTCTCAGACCTAATGACATCGCGCGCAACTCGATAGTGGCGCTGGAAGTCCGGCGAATTGACAATCCTCGACACTTGGCTCGGAGAATAGTCGGTCTGGCGGGCGCAGAGCTTCAGAGATTTGGTGGGGTTCTGCAAAAGCCACAGCAGCACGGCTTCATGTCGGCGTTGCCAGCGGGGGTAGGGGCGTTGGGGCATCGACGATTACTCCTTCTTGCCAAAGAGTGCCAACGGTGCATTACCTTCGTCGTCGGCAGGAACGTCTTCGAAAAGCACGACCAGTTCTAGAAGTAATTGAGATAGGGCCTCGCATGGGTCCGCGTGTCGGCGGGCGTCATATAGGACATATGAGGCTTTGCCGCGTTGACCGGCGCGACGGTATTTGGCGACCCGATAATGGGGGACAATACCAAATATATATCTTATTTGATGTTGACCCCCATTATCACCGGTCCCATTCCGGACGGACCGCCGTAATCTCTTCAGTGCATCCCTGGCACTACTCTCGGATTGAAACAGATTGGACCTTCGACCTACGTTGGCTTGGTAAAGGTCGCGCCCACCAAGGGGCAAAAATCCCGTGGTTTTGAACACTTGCTCCAAGCGCCCGCGACAGCCAAGACGACCTGGCGTGCCCGCAAGCTCATCAAGGGTGCGTAGCTCATCGACGGTAATGTCCAAGGGGATGCCGCAGAGGATGATCACGCGTTTGGGTTCCGGGGCATGGATGAGCCGCAGGCGATCGACTGATTGTACAATTTCCTTTTCGCGGATCAGTTCCAGGACACGCTGTGCTCGGGGGTCGGGGTGGAAAGAAGTTTGAATCCCCATGTGTAGTTTGCTTCGCAATCGATAGCCACTTTTGGGGTGGCAGATTCACCGGTTTGTGCTATAGTCTCTTTATCAATATCGAGAGCCTCAGCATTCCCCGTTTTGGGAGTGGTGGGGCTTTCCATTTAACAACCCTCCCACATTTTTTCAGCTGCTTCTTCTATATCAGTACGCTTCCATACTCGTATAGCCAGAGAGATCATTTTACCTTGCGGTAATACTCCGTCTCTAACAAGTGCATGGAAATGAGATTTAGAAATACTGAGGTAGTCAGCGCCGTCTTTGGCTCTGAGGAACTTTCGCTCTGAAATCGGCAGAGAGATAGAGGAGGCCTGAGATTGATGGTGTGGTTTTGATGGTGAACCACTCACTTTTTTAGATATTTGCATAGCAAATACTCCTTAGTATTTGCTGCATCAACTGTTGCGGGGCATCTGCAGCCAAAAGATAAAAAGCCACCTTCACAAAAGAGCAATTGGCACGCAGGCATTGAACTCATTCAGCGTAGGTTGGCAAATACGACTTTTGGTTACTTCTCTGGTCCGCAGGCTATTACGTCATCCACCACCAGGCACGTCCCCAACTCCCCAGCACAGCTTTTTCTGTGGTTGCTCACCAGCAGGAATGTGACCTACCAGCTTTATCGGAGCTGTATAGTACTGCAACGCAATCAATATACTGTATTGCACTCTCGAAAATCAATCAATATTTATGGTGTGCGTGTTAATTGAGAGCAAATCGCATTAGTTACACAGAATGAAATATAAAGACGCCATTGGTTTTTTTCGTATTACTTACCAGCCCGGCTTAAGTGAACGACCTTGTTGCCGTGATCTGCTGTGCCACAAACGTGTTGTGACCACGCTTCCATCATGTCACGGCGTTGATCCAGCAGGTCTGTAGTGTGGTAAGCTGCTTCGGCTTGGTTGCGGATGGTGTGAGACAAAGCGCGCTCGGCATAATCTCGGGGATACCCATTTTCAGATACCCAGTTCCTAAAACTTGACCTAAACCCATGCGCGGTAGCCGTACGTTTCACATCACTACTCATTACATTGTGATCTCGTAGGAACTTGGAAAGGATCATGTCACTTGGAACTTTGCCACGGATGGACGGAAACACTAGCGTTGGATGATCGGCCTTGGCTTGCTGTACCGTTAGGATTTCAACGGCACGTATCGACAATGGCACACGATGCTCAGCCTTGGCCTTCATGCGGGTTGCAGGGACTGTCCACACAGCTTTACCTAGGTCGACTTCATCCCAAGTCATAGCCCGCACTTCACCGGACCGTGCAGCCGTTAAAATTAGGAACTCCAGCATCAACTTACTTAGGGTGTTTTGCCCGTTTCTGAATTCACTTTCCACAAACCCCGGTAGATTTGCCCATGCCATTGACGGTTGGTGCACAACCCGTTCACGTGCTCCACGTTGCTTAGGAAGCAGCTTGTCTGCGACAGCAACCGGATTGAGCTCGATAATTTCCTCGGCGACACACCAATCCATTATAGCGCTGCAACGTTGTTTGATGCGGGAGGCTGTGTCAGCTTTGTTGATCCAGATTGGACGTAAAGCATTTGCGAAGTCCTTGGGTTTTAGTTCGTTAACCTTCTGGCGGCCAAGGTGTGGGAATACGTACATCTCAAGTGACGAAATCCAATTTTCCCCATGCCGCGCGCTACTCCAACCTGCCTTCAAGCTTTTGTGAACGACCGCGGCCGCTTCTTGAAAGGTATAGATCTGCGATTGCACCTGACGGGCGCGTTTTTCGGCTTCTCGCTCGTCAATAGGGTCTTTTCCCTCCCGGATAAGATCACGAGCTGTCGAGGCGAGTTTGCGTGCTTGGGTGATGCTGACGTCTGGGTATGTGCTCAGGCCCATATCCCGTCGCTTGCCGCTCACTGGAGATACAAAGCGTAACGTCCATTTCCCGCGACCGTTAACCTTCCCGGGCTCAAGGCGAAGCCCTAGTACAGTGCCGTCGGAGATAGGTCGGTCTTTAGGTTTGATATTCCGCGCTTTCAGGTCGCTTAAAATTGCCATAACAGCCCCACATACAGCCCCACATGAATGTGTGGATTATATCAGACAGCAATAGACACTGGTAGATAAAAAATAATAATATCAGTGCCTTATATGGATAAAAATAAACGCATTAGACGGCATTGGATATTAATTGGTAGCGTCCACCGCTACCAATTCAAAACCCCGGTTCCGGCGAGCTGGCGGTTAGAGAAGCGCTTCTTCCAACTTGGGAGCTTCACGCATCAAATCCTGGGCTACCGCTAGGTATCTTTCGGCCTCGGCCTGTTGAACCGGGTCGAGGGCGCGCGTCGGCGGGCGGCACACATCGGTCGCGAAAATTCCGTTTTTGTGCCGCTGCATCTTGTGGAAGCGAATGCTCACATCCAGGTGTTGGTGCGTGAAAACCAGGATCGGCAGCAGGCGCTCGAATAGCCCATAGGCTTCGTCAACTTGTCCCGCCATGTAGAGGCGGTAAATGGCGCCGTAGACGGGCTCAAACTCGGTGTTCATCAGGGCATGGACCCCGCGCGCCATGGCATCCATCATGTGCGCCGCCGCCCAGCCGCCGCTGACGTGCAGGCGGCCGCCGGTCGCTTCGAGCACCGCTGAATATTTGGGTCCGGCGGGCACGACCTCGATCTTGAGGCATTGGAACTGGGGTATGGCATCAAACAGCGCGACAATTTCGTCCAAAGCCAACCCCGGTCCCGACCAATCCAGATCCTGCACCATCAGCAGGTTCGGCCCCGCATCGGCGATGGCGGTCAGCCACTCGGCCCGTGTCTCGGCATCCGGGGCGTCCGGCGCCTGACACAAAATCCCGTCCGCGCCAAGCGCGCGGGCGCGGGTGGCGCGACGCAGGCGTTCGTCCTGATCATCAGCCGAAACGCCAAGGATTACCGGTAGCCGGGCGTTTGCCTGTTCGACCACTATCGCCGAGATGGTATCGACCTCGCGGGCCGTCAGGGACCGGGTTTCTCCGGCCACCGCAATTGCCAGCAGACCGGCGCAACCCTGATCGGCGGTGTAATCCACGACCCGGCGCAGGCTACCTGCGTCAAGTTCGCCTACGGCATTAAAAGGCGTGTTCAGGCTGGGAATTAGGCCGCGGATTTTTACGGGACATGGGTCCTGCATGACGTTTCCTTTTTTTGAGGCCACCGGTTTTGAATAGCCTTTTCTGGCCAGGATTTTACGCTACACTTTGCTAAACGTTGGAAAAAAAGGGAAGGTGCCAAATCATGACAGCGACCGAACACGTCCTAAACAATGCTCTGCTTCCCGACGGGTCGACGGCTGCAATCGGTATCGGCGGAGGTCGGATTACCGCGATCGGTGCCCTCGACAAGAGCGGCGCGCCGGGCCTCGATCTCGCGGGCGGATTGGTGCTGCCGGGCTTCACCGACGGGCATATGCATCTCGACAAGACGGTCATGGGGCAGAAGTGGTTGCCCCACCAGGCCGCACCCGACCGCTGGAGCCGCATCCAAACCGAGAAGGAGATCGAGAAAAAGCTTGGTCTGCCGACCGAAGAACGCGCTGCGGTCCTCATTGAAATTTGCGTTGCCCACGGCACCTCGCATATCCGCACCCATATTGATATCGACACGGACATCCGCCTGTCCCGCCTGGAGGGAATGTTGCGGGCCCGAGAGCGTTTTCGCGACCATGTCGATATCGAGATCGTCGCATTCCCGCAGAGCGGCGTCGTCAGCCGCCCCGGCACTTTGGAGGTCTTGGACGAGGCCATCGCAGCGGGAGCCGATATCGTTGGCGGCATGGATCCGCTGGTCGTCGATCATGATGCGGTGGGACAGCTTGACGGAATTTTCGCCATAGCCGAACGGCGTGGCGTTGGCATCGACATCCATCTGCACGAACCCGGAGAGGCCGGTATCCACTCGCTCGAACGCATCTGCGAACGCACCGAATCGTACGGCCTGCAGGGCAAGGTCACGGTTAGTCACGGTTTCAGTCTGGCCATGGTATCGCCGGAGAAAAGCGACGCCACAGCCGAATGGATGGCGCGGGCCGGGGTAAATCTGGTCACCCATGGCGCAGGTGGCTTTTTTCTGCCGCCGGTCAAGCGGCTCAGGGAACTGGGGGTCGAGGTTTTCGCCGGCAATGATGATGTGCGCGATACCTGGTCGCCCTACGGTAGTGGCGACATGTTGGAACGTGCCATGCTGATTGGCTGGCGGGCCGACTTCCGGCGCGACGACGATCTGGAAATGGTTTTCGATATTGTTAGCGCCGCGGCCGCCCGGGTTCGTGGCGACGATCCGTGGGGTTTGACGGTCGGAGCGCCAGCCGATTTCTGCGTTGTCGACGCTCAATGCATCCCCGAGGCGGTCGTCGCCCATCCGCCCCGCAAACTGGTTCTTAAAAACGGCCAGGTGGTGGCGCGCGGCGGGCGGTATCTGGAAACCCCAGAGGCCGTTACTTAGGCCAAGCGAGATAAGGCAGTACGCGATCCCTATCACCATCGACGGGAAGCGGATTTCCCATCGCAGGCGCAATTGGAATGACCCCGGCCCATGTGTTGATGTCCATATCCCGGTCCCTGACATTGGGGGGCGCGGAGCGAATTTTGGCCGAGGCCTCGGCAATCGGAATTTCAACGACGATCACCGAGCGGACCTCCCCGTCATCGGGCTGACGGACGGTATCCCACCGCTCCGGTGTGATACGGTTGACCATCATCCGGAGCGCGTGACGCTTTTTCTCAGCGTCCGACACGGCCTGACCATGCCCGTAAACGACAGCCGAACGATAGTTGAAGGAATGTGAAATCGCAGCCTTGCCCAGAACAAGCCCATCCATGCAGGTGAAGGACAGGCACGCTTCTTCTCCGTTTGCGATGGCGTTCAGAAGTCCATTTTTGGCGTGGCCGTGAAAATACAGAACATCGCCGTCGCGCACATGGTACTGCGGCGTTACGCGCGGGCCGTCCGGGGTGGCGATGGCGACATGACAGATGATCGCGGCATCGATAATGGCGCGAACGGTCTCAAGGTCATAAAGGGCGCGCGGCGCGCCTCGTATCACTTTGGTCCGTTTGCTGGGCGCTTTCGGGGTCATTGGACGTATCCTGGGTTCTTTCTTGAAACCATATGGATGCCATCAAAACGGTCCCGTGGTAAGGCCTAAAATTAGCCAATATGGTCCGTATCCGTCTTCAGCGGATACACTATAGCGGCAATCGCGTCGTCGACTTGATGCGCCGCAACGCAAAACTGGAACTTGCCGACCGCACGCATGGATGCTGCAGGATCTCCCGATTGTGAAAGGCGTCAAAGGTTTCGATGTCCCGGGTAACGACCTGCACCAAATAGTCCCACGTCCCGGATACGGAATGACAGGCGATCACTTCCGCCAGGTCTTGAATATGTGCCTCGAACGTATCGCGTGTTTCGGCGGAATGTTCGACCATCGCCACATGGACAAAAACCGTCAGTTTGAAGCCCATCGCCTTGGCGTCTAAAATCGTCGCGCGGCGCTCGATGATCCCCGCATCCTCGAAATCACGAATTCGCCGCCAGCATGATGTCTTCGACAGCCCCGCTTTTTCTGCCAACACCGCTTGACTGATCGTGGCGTCGGCCTGCAATAGGGTCAGTAGCCGTTTGTCCGTATCCGACAGGTCTTTCATGGATCAAAGTTCCGAAATTTCATCAAAGTATGGACCATTATATTCACAATATCACCGAAAATCAAAACGTTCGGACACTTGTTCCACGAATTGTATGAGACCATCGTTCATCAATTCAGAACCGATGGAGACACCGATGGTCTTACCGCTGACACCCGGAAAAACGTGGGCCGAGCCCTTCAAAATCAAGATGGTCGAGCCCTTGCGCATGACCACGCGCGAAGAGCGGCAGGCGGCATTGGAAGGGGCCGGATACAATACGTTTTTGCTGAAAAGCCGCGATGTCTACATCGACCTTTTGACGGATTCCGGCACCTCTGCCATGAGCGACCGTCAATGGGCGGGCATGATGCTGGGCGACGAAGCCTATGCCGGCAGCGATAACTTCTATCATTTGGAGGAAGTCGTTCAATCGGTCTACGGCTACAAATACCTGGTGCCGACCCATCAGGGACGCGGCGCCGAGCACATCATGTCCCAGTTGCTGATCAAAGATGGCGATTTTGTTCCCGGCAACATGTATTTCACGACCACCCGTCTGCACCAGGAAATGGCGGGCGGCGCGTTCGTCGACGTGATCGTCGACGAGGCCCATGACCCGGCGACCGACTTCCCGTTCAAGGGCAATGTCGATCTTGGAAAACTGGATCGCCTCGTTCAGGAAGTGGGCGCCGACCGGGTGCCGTATATCAGCCTCGAAGGCAACGTCAACATGGCGGGTGGGCAGCCTTTCTCCATGGCCAACTTGCGCGAACTGCACGCCTATTGCCGCCAGCACGGCATCGTGATCATGCTCGATGTCACGCGAACCATGGAAAACGCGTTTTTCATCAAAGAACGCGAACCCGGCTTCGAGCATAAGACCGTTGCCGAAATTCTGCGCGAAATCTGCGATCTGACGGACGGCTGCACCAATTCGGCCAAGAAAGACGCTCTGGTCAACATCGGCGGCTTTTTCGCCTGCAACGACGAAGAGTTGTTTCGCAAGGCCCAGAACATGGTTGTCGTTTTCGAGGGCTTGCACACATACGGCGGTCTCGCGGGCCGGGACATGGAGGCTATGGCCATCGGCATCACCGAAGCGGTTGCCGACGCCCATCAGGCGGCGCGGATTGGACAGGTCCGCTATCTCGGCAATCTTCTCAAGGAAGGCGGCATCCCCATCGTCAACCCGGTCGGCTCCCATGCCGTTTTTATCGATGCGCGCGCCTTCATGTCCCACCTGGATCAAGACGACTATCCGGCCCAGGCATTGGCTGGGGCGATCTATCTCGAATCCGGTGTGCGCACCATGGAACGAGGCAACGTTTCAGCCGGACGCGATCCGAACACCGGCCAAAACCGCCATCCCAAGCTCGAATTGGTGCGTTTGACCATCCCGCGCCGGGTCTACACCCAGGCCCACATGGACGTCATCGCGGAATCGGTCATTGAGCTTTATAACCAGCGCGAAAAAATCCCCGGCCTCAAAATGACCTATGAGCCCGAATACTTGCGGTTCTTCCAGGCGCGGTTCGAGCCGCTCGGATCGGGATGAGCGAGCCCGAAATCAATATCCGCGCGCCGATGGTTCGGTGGCGTGCTGCGCTACCAATTCAAAACCCCGGTTCCGAAAGGAGCCGGTTTTTTTGTGGTCGGCATCTCGGGCTTTATGCTGTTCGACGCGGACGAAGCCGACTAGAGTTGGGTCACCTATACGTGTGAGCAAGGAGAATACAGTGTCGTCGAATTTGACATTAAGTCGAGAAGCGGGTTCGAATCTCATCGTGTTCGTTCATGGAATGGGTTGCGTTAAGGAATCCTTCGAAGGCGCGTGGACGACCCCGGCGCTTCAGGAATACTCTCTTTTGGCCGTGGATTTTCCGGGACACGGGAATGCGCCGCTAGGCGGCCATCCGTGCACCATGGAGGCGCTCGCCGAATACCTGAAGGATCACATTTGCGCCATGTCTTATGAGCGCCTTCACATCGTCGCCCACAGCATGGGGGCGGGCCCGGCGCTTGTATTAAGTCGGGACAAGAGCTTGCCGATTGTTTCGTTCATTAACGTTGAAGGCAATCTTATTGGTGCCGATTGCTCCATGTTCAGCCGCTCCGCCGCGGCCATGGATGCGGCGAGTTTTGATCGGGCCGAATTGGATCAACTGCTTTCGGTGCATGACGGTTCCACCGATCCCGGAGTGCCTACCTGGTTCGAGTGGATGGCCAAGGCCGATCCGAAGGCATTGCACGCGGTATCAACATCCTTGGTCCCCTGGTCTGATCGCGGCGTCTTCCTGGAGTGGTCCAAGGCGATGGCGGGATATCTCTACGTCTACGGATCTGCGAGCGCCGATATGCCGGTTGTTGCCGAGCTTGGAGACATACCCACACGCGTGCTGGAGGGGAGTGCTCACTTTCCAATGCTCGACAATTCCGAAGCCTTCTTTGCCTTGATAGCCGAGCATGTATCCAGTGTTTAGGGAAGGTGCTGTTCCTCATTTTTGACAAAATGCGTAAATGTGAAATGAGATATTGTGGTTGAAAAAATAAAGACGTCTCTGACGGAGGTGGCGCCATGACAAATCTGCACCCAGAAGAAAACCTCGTTTCGGAATGGCAAAAGTGCGTCGATTTGATGGCGCAGATTGTCGGCGTCCCTGCCGGTTTGATCATGCGGCTTGTTGAAGACGACATCGAAGTTCTTGTGTCGAGCCGAACAGAAAACAATCCTTATAAACCGGGTGAAAAGGAGCATTTTTGGGACTCGGGGCTGTACTGCGAAACGGTCGTTCAGTCCGATCGGCATCTTATTGTTCCCGATGCCATATCAGACCCCGCATGGGCCAATAATCCCGACGTCAAACTCAATATGATCTCTTATTTGGGCTTTCCCATTCACCGCCCGAATGGTGATCCTTTCGGCACAATCTGTGTTTTGGATCATAAACCAAACGCATACTCGGAAAATTATGTGGGACTCGTCGAACAGTTCCCCGATTTGATCGAGAGCCATCTTCGTCTAGTGGCTGCCAATCAGGAATTGATGGAGAAAAGCGCCATCATCGTCGATAAAGATGATCAACTTCAGGAGCTTAGGCAGATTATCCCGATCTGCTCATACTGCAAGGATATCAGGGATGACGATGGTTTTTGGCAGGCAGTAGAAAGTTACATCTCTGAATTGACCGAAACGGATTTGTCGCACGGGATTTGCCCTTCGTGCTTGAAAACACACTTCCCGGAATTCGCCAAAGAACGGCTTTCCCCCACGGTTGACACCAAGAATTAAGGTATCGTTTTGTGATCTGGGTCGGACTGAACCTGTGACCCCTTCGAATACAAGGCCGCGTGCTTCAGGTGCGGCGCGCCCAAGGTTCTTAAACTGAAACCCGTTATTCGGGGAAACTCATTTTCTCGGTGACGTCGAAGGAGGTTACCAAAAGCCTTGGTTCACTGGAGATTTCGATTATGTCCCCGGACAAGATGATCCTGCAGGGCTCGCCGTCCCACCTGTGAAAGCTTGCTTCGAATTCGTGAACGAACCCTTCGCGTTTTAGTCGGTCAATCAATACCAGACGTTGCCCCGGATCGGCCCATCTATCCGTTTCGAGCGCCGTTTTTCCGATAACGTCCTCACGAGAGCAGCGGATCATCGATAACCAGGCTTCATTCACGTCGAGCAATTTACCGTCATCGATCTTCGATATTGCCATGGCTACGGGGCTTCCGTGAAACGCCTTGGCGAAGCGTTCTTCGCTTTCAGCAAGAACTTTTTCGGCGTTCCGTCTTTCGGTGATATCCCGACCGACTGCGACAATCTCCGTTACTTCGCCCCGATCATTCAGAACAGCCGTGTCAAGCCAGCCCAACCAGCGCCACCCATCCTTGGTTTTCGCCCGCTGTTCCATATAGGCGGTGTGCGGGGGCACGAAGATGGTTTCGAAGGCCTTGGCCGTGGTCTCACGGTCGTCCTCGTGCACGAGGGGCATGAAGTTTTTGCCGAGCAGTTCGTCTTCCGACATGTTGAAGGTTTTGCAGAAAGAGGGACTGACGAATAAAATGCGGCCGTCGACATCGACCTTCACCACGAAATCCGTCTGGTTCTCGACCAAAAGGCGATAGTTCTCTTCGCTCAACCGCAGGGCTTCCTCCGCTTCCTTGCGGTCTGTGATGTCAACGAAGGTTACTTGAATCGCCGCTTCATTTTTCCAGGAAACCATCCTTACCTGGTTCTCGATCCAAACAAAAACCCCGTCCTTGCGAAGGCCCTGAAACTCGTAAACGCGGGGTATGTCTTCCCCAAGATAACGGGCTTTGCGATATTCCGTGAGGCGCGGGCGTTCGTGGGGCGCAATCGTCTCGACGATACTCGAAAGGGCAAGCATTTCCTGCGGAGTGGTGTATCCGAAAATGCCGGCGGCGGCCTGGTTGGCAAATACGATCTTTTGATTTTGGGTGATTATGATGCCCTGAATGGAGCCCTCGACCAGATCACGGAACCGCAATTCGCTATCGAGGAGTGATCTTTCCGCCAATTCGCGTTGGCGCTTGTCGTGGATATCAATGAGGTCTCGAAATTCGTTTGAGCAACTAACGATAAACTGGTCGATGATTCTCCTGTATGTCTCCGTCAATGCGATGATCCGGCATCGCCGATCCTCCTTACTGGTGCGGATCGAAATAAACCCCAATGAAACCAATTCCTGCAGCCGCCTGCTAATCGTGGGCTTCGCAAGGCCTGTCTTGACGTGCAGGTCGGATATCAGGGTAACTTTTCCGCTCAGGTGATCTTCGAAAAGTGTAGTAATGACATCCCACAGGGATTGCTTGATCGGCCGTGTCGAAAGGCCGTCTCTGTTCGCGGAAAATTTGGCCCTGACAATTTCGCGGAGTTTTTCATGCCGCAAAAGGTCATATTGCAGAATGACTGATATTGTCGCGTGTTTTTCGACCTGGGATTTCCGTGCCAAGTTGTACTTCCCCCCCCCAGCCTACCCGCTACCAAGCAGCGCGCTGTGGCCGAAATTGTTATAAATTGAACTTACTAATGGCACAGCTAGTTGGATGATTACAGAATTATTATGCCCGTTTTTTTCCCTATTCTTGATGTGACGGCTGTGTCAGGCATTTTCCACCCCGTTTGACGCCTTTGGGCGGGGCTTGCATTTTTTTCCCGAAGATCGAACCCATTATCGACGCAGCTCCAGGCGTTCATGCCAGGCGGCAATGGATTCGTCTGGATAGGCGTCGAAGGTTTTATCTGCCGCATCGGCGTGAACAGGTACCCATGAGGCCTTCGAGCTCAGCATGAGGTGGGTTCGTTCGGGAGGTGTCGGCAGATCGGTATCAATGGCCGAGGCAAACGGATGAACCAGTTCCGGCCAACGGGAATCCCACACCCACAAGCCACTGCCGCAGACATGGCAGAAATGACGCTGGGCCGGGCTGGTTGCCTGGTAAATGGTTATGTTGTTTTTCCCTTCCACCTCCAGCGTATCGGCATCACCCGACAGGTTGATGGCAAATCCGCCCCCACCCTGGGTCTTGCGGCAAATCGAACAGTAGCAGTGGTTGAAGGGATAGGGGTGTGGGGATTCAAGGCAAAAATGAACTGCACCACAATGGCAGGAACCTTTCAGGATCATAGCGGTCTCCCTGAAAAACGGATGAATTTGCTGGCGGTCGACATTCTAATCCTACCTGCGTTGCAATTGGGTATGGAAAGGAGAGGTTGCCCTCAGTTTCGCATTGACGATAGCAATCAAGGACATCATTTGCAGTCGGTCAGTTGTGGTTGTATCCTAAATTGGCATTTTAGAACGGTAGGCACGGAGCCGTCTTAATGTTGGAACGTCTCTACGAAATTTGTGGGACCATGCGCGTGCTCGTGATTGATGACGAAGAAAACATCGTCAATGTCGTGAGCGCCGTCCTTCGGGATTTGAAGGTTAAAACCATTTGGACCGCGGCCGATGGCAACGCGGGGTTGGATATTTTCCGTCAGGTCCGCAATCAGGTCGATTTGATCATCTGTGACTGGATGATGCCCGGTATGAACGGGCTTGAGTTTTTGGGCCGTATTCGGGAAATCGACTCTTCGGTTTTGTTTCTTATGTTAACTGCGAAAGCAACGCCCGAGGCGATAACGTCAGCGAAGGTCTCCGGGGTGAACGCTTATGTCATGAAGCCATTCGATCCTCTCGACTTGAGGAAAAAGGTGCTGGCCCTGGTCAAATCCCGGCATCCGGAACCGCAATGAGTTTTCGCCAGCTTCCTTTATCAAACCGTATTTTGCTGAAATATCGGTAAGGATATAGATCAAACTTCGCGATCCAGTCGGAAAGATAAAATCGGTCGAATTGGTGCAAGGAAAAAAGAAAATATAGATTTCAAAAAGGGAAAATTTTTCTCTTATTTTTTTCTTTTGAGACAACTTCTTGCATTGCTCCTCAGCCCATTGAATAGTAGACAAATTTGATATACTATTAAGTGAGGTCTGGTTTTACTCAGTTACTGGAAGAACTGGAGATCGTGAATGGCGGTCATTTCGGACCACGACCGCGATTCGCTGCACGTGCTTCCTTTGAGCATCATTCCGCTGGAATCTCATCTGTTCCAGCAGATGCGCATGGTAAAGAACGTCCATCTCGAGAGCGTTGTTGAGCTCTTCGGTGGCGAGGACACGGGTAGCGGACAGATTAAGGTCGAGGCGTTGGGGTCCGCCTACGACAGCATTCCAAATGCCGATATCGCGATGCTCAACAAGCTTGCGCGGTTGAACTCATACGATGTCTATAGCCTTCGGATCTTGCTTCGCAAGCAGGGCGTCAACGTTGATGAAGGCGAACTCAGCCTTTCCGAGGGCAAGCAGCGTGAACTGACGCACCATATGCGCACTTTCACACGGCCCCTCGTGTCCTTCGTTTATGGCGACGAACTGGCGGCGGACGAAAACGTCGACCTCATGTCACTGTTTAGCCATCCGGATGTCAAACGGGCTAGGCAAAAACTCGTGGCGCTGTCGGACAAGCTGGGTATTCCTCTCGAGAATGTTCCCAAGTTCTTGGGGGACTACGGTGATATTTTTCTATCGATCTCGTATTACCGGCAATCCTTTCTTGGCGTTGTCCCCATTTTGAAGGAATTCCAAGAGTCTATCGAGGAAATCAAAACCAACCGCCTTTTGCAGCATGATCGCAACCGTATCGACACATGCATGCGCGTTCGCGGTGTGTTTACCGATATGACGGCGTCCATGCGCCAGCGTATCAAAACATTCGAGTTCGGGTCCCAGAACATATGGGTCGATATTGATGCCGCAAAGTTCAGAAAATTCAGTGAACTGGTTCGAAATAACCACACCATGCTTGGCGGCGTATTGTGTGCGTTGTCGTTGAAATTGGATGCGTGGAGGAAGACGTTCCCGGACCGGCAATTTGGTGGGCCGATGAAACGGGTGGAATTCATTGTCAACGATATGCAGCAGGGACTCGACAAGTTCCGCAAACCTCGTGTGAGCGGTACGACAATGCCCGGTGCTGCGTCGGTGGAGTTGAGACGAGCCAGGTCCGCGTAAACCATCGTTCGGTAGCGCCCTCCGCTGCCCATCAAACCCCGGTTCCGAAAGGTGCCGGGGTTTTTGTTTGGCCGGGCACGTCGAAGACAAATGCGAATCACTCTTAACAAATGACAAAATGCTCCTATATGGAGCATCATTCGCTATCAATGGGAAGGCTTCACGATGATGAAACGGATATTTGCGGGCGTGGCGGCGGCGGCGGTCGTCGTTTCGTTCGGCGCCCATGCGGGCCAATCGGTCGATTACACGGTGGGCGAGGCGTCATTTGAAGGTTACAGCGCCAAGGCCATGGGCGCATCAAAGGGTTTGGTGCTGGTTATCCATGATTGGGATGGTTTGACCGATTACGAGGTCAAGCGGGCCGAGATGCTGGCTGATATGGGATACGACGCCTTTGCCGTCGATCTTTACGGAAAGGGCAACCGGCCTGCCGATACGGGTGCGAAAAAGGCCGAGACAGCCAAGCTATATGCTGACCGCGAGCTAATGCGTTCGCTAATTTTGGGCGGTCTGGACAAGGCCCGGAGCTTGGGCGGCGGTGATGCCGTGGTCATGGGTTATTGCTTCGGCGGTGCGGCGGTCCTCGAACTCGCGCGTTCGGGAAAAGCCATGAACGTAAAGGGATACGCCACCTTCCACGGCGGCCTGTCGACGCCCGAGGGTCAGAGCTATCCGACAGAAACTCCGCCGATTCTAGTCGCTCACGGCGGCGCGGATACGTCGATCACCATGGATCACGTCGCGGCCCTGTCGAAGGAACTGGAGGCGGCAAAGGTAAATTACGAGGTTCAGGTCTATTCGGGTGCGCCGCATGCCTTCACGGTTTTCGGATCTAACCGCTACCGGGAACGCGCCGACAGCCAGTCCTGGGGTGCATTCAAGGACTTTCTTGGCTCCTATCTTGTGGGCGGTTGAATATCTCCAAGACACTTCGGCTTTGAAAAAACCCCGGTTCCCGTGAGGAGCCGGTGTTTTTTTGACCTCCGGTGGCTCCAGGCAAATGGGTCATATCAAGGCTTTCCAAATGACGGCCAACGCAGAAGCGGCACTTATACCCAGCACCAGTTTGCGGAACCGGCGATCAACAAACGAGGTCAGATATTTGGAAATCCACGTCCCCGCCAACAAAGCGGGGGTCAAGACGATGGCCAGCATGACGTGGTCCAAACGCAATTGGCCAAACCAGCCCAGCGCGGAAAGCGAGATAACTGTCCCCAGGGCGAAGAATGCATTCAGGGTCGCGCGAACTTTCGGGCCGGGGCTATGCTGATAAACGATGCCCATGGGCGGCGCCCCGACAGACGTTATGGTCCCCATGAACCCCGAAGCGCTTCCCGCCAGCAATAACATTTTGGGACTAGGCGACACCTTCCACTTGCCAAGGCTAAGACCGATAGCGAGCAGGATCAGGGTGGCGAATAACAATGAAAACGCCGCATTACTGGCGACGTAAAACAGCACCAACCCCGCAGCAACTGCGCCGACCATCCTCCCGAACAGGGCCACGCCCAGGTCCCCTACGGCGACTTCCCGCCACCCCCTGAGGGAACTCAGAACGGCTACCGCCATTCCCATGATGAGGATGGGTACCGGAACAAAATCGGTATGGATCAAAAGCAAAAGGGGTGCTGCCACCTGACCGAACCCCATTCCGACCGTGCTTTGAACAATGGCGGCGACGAAGACGACGCCAAACGCCAGGGCATAGGCCCACGGGGCGATTTCAGGATAAACGGGGAATGTCATCTATTGCTCTTCGGATTCAGCCGTTTCTCTCGGGTCTAACGATCAAACGCTACCTTAACCGAGTTGCAATAGCTGCGGGGCGCAATCAATCACTTCGTTCAGGATTTTTTCGGCGGAAACTCGCCGTTTGAGGATCACGCCGCTAACCAGGGCCTCGTACCTATCATCCTTTAGAACTTTGTCGGCTTCGTAGAGGGTTCGGAGTTCATCCACGAAAATATACTTGGTGCCGATCGGCAGGAACTCCTTGGTGGCGAGAATGCCCAGATATTTCAACGCGCCGTCCAGCAGGATCGACCACACGGCAACCGTCAATTCGTCGAATTTTTCATGCAGCGCCGTTCGCTTGGGCTCTTCGACCCGGGTCAGGTGCCGTTCGATAATGATCAGGAACGAAAGACACTCGCCGACGGCTTCCCGGAAATGCTGGTAATCCTTAAACTGGATTTCGTCTGAAGTGTCCTCGGTTTCCGTCGTCAAATTGTGGACGTCCGAAATTTTGGTGAGCAGGATGTCGAGGAACTTCTCGGCTTCCTTTCCCGAAGTCGTTATTTCGCCCTTCTTGTTTTTCTTTGGGCCGTCCATTTTTTCCCTCAAAACGGCATCGCATTGGTTTCGTTTATTATTAGGCATGCATGAGGCGATTTAAAGGTGTTTGAAGCGCGTTCTCACGCCACCTTGGGTTTTCGCGCGGCAAGCACGCCAAGACCGATGACGGCAAGAACCAGCAGCACGCCCAAGACAAGCCGCTGTGTTTCCAGAGACTCGACTGCCGCTTCATTTTGCGCCGCTTGATCCTGCGCTTTCTCTGTGGCGGCGCGGGCCTCGGCCAGTTGCTTTTCGCTGGTTTTCACCGAGGTCTGCGCCGAGCCCGCTTTTGCTTCCAGATCGGCCACTTTCTTGAGGGCCACCGAGAGCTTGTCAGTAATCCCGCCCTGCTCCGAAAGCTGCTTTTTCAGCGAGGCGACCAGCCCACCCTTGTCCGCCAACTGGCTCGTCAAGGAGCCCAGCAGTCCCTCTTTGTCCGTCAACTGGCCTTGCAGCGATCCCAACAGCC
>JABGRG010000035.1:30081-37419 GCA_018648445.1 Rhodospirillales bacterium
CGTCCTTGTCGGCTAGCTGGCCTTGCAGTGATCCCAACAGCCCGTCCTTGTCGGCTAGCTGGCCTTGCAGTGATCCCAACAGCCCGTCCTTGTCGGCAAGTTGGCCTTGCAATGATCCCAACAGTCCATCTTTCTCGCTCAACTGGCTTTGCAACGATCCCAAAAGGCCATCCTTCTCGGCCAACATGCCCTGCAGATTGCCGATCATGCTGTCCTTTTGCCCGAGTTGCTTTTGCAGGGTCGAGACATCCAGACCACCAATGGCCGGTGCGGTCGGAACCACGGGGGTCGGCATGGTGGGGGCCGTGGACGGCGCGGCAGGCGCGGCCTGCGTGGTTTTTCCCTTTAGAAGGCCCTTGATGTCACCCAACTGGGCCTGGGATGGCCCGGTCGAGCCGATCAGCGCGGCGGCGATGCCAGCGGCGCAAAACACTGCGATCCATCGTTTCATGGCGATTTCTCCCTGTGTTGAGACCCGAAGGATGAAACAAAAAGCGAGGTTTCGCAACCGGACTCTGTGCTTGTGCGGGACATGTCGTCCTACACGGCTTCGCCTGCGGCCCAGCCGCTGGACCATGCCCATTGGAAATTGTAGCCGCCGAGCCAGCCGGTTACGTCCACCGCTTCGCCGATAAAATACAAGCCCGGCACGGCCATTGCCGCCATTGTTTTCGATGACAACCCGCGGGTATCGACACCGCCGAGTGTCACCTCTGCCTTGGCGTAGCCCTCGGAGCCCTTCGGCGTCAGATTCCAACCGTTGAGAAGGGCAGCAAGGCGGCTCAGCACCTTGTCCGACATTTCGCCTAAGGGCTTGGCGGGCAGGTGGGTTTCGGCCAGACTTTGCGCGAGGCGCTGGGGCAAAATCTCCGCGAGAACGGTTTTCGCCGCAGCCTTGGGCCTTGAGCGCTTGCGTTCCAGAAGATACGTGGCGGCGTCTGTGCCCGGAAGCAGGTCGACGGTGATTTCGGCACCCGCGCGCCAATAGGAAGAGGCCTGCAAAATCGCCGGGCCGGACAAGCCGCGATGGGTGAACAGCACCGCCTCGCGAAAATTGCCGCCTCCGCAGCGCACATGGGCATCGAGAGCGACGCCGCTGAGGGTGCGCATCATTGCCAGATCGTCATCGCCGAAGGTCAGCGGCGTCAGGGCCGGCCGGGTTTCGGTCACGCTGAGGCCAAAATGCCGCGCGACGGTGTGGGCGAAACCGCTCGCTCCCATCTTCGGAATGGACAGGCCGCCGGTCGCCACGACAATGGCCCCGGCGGTGAAATTTCCGCGGTCGGTTTCTACGGAAAAATCATCGGCGCGTTTGATCGCGCCAATCCGATGGTTCAGGCGCAGATCGACCCCGGCGGCGGCGCATTCATCAAGCAGCATGGCGACAATCTGGCGTGCCGAGCCGTCGCAAAACAACTGGCCCAGGGTCTTTTCGTGATAGGCGATGCGGTGTTTTTCGACCAGAGCGATGAAATCGTGTTGGGTGTAGCGGGCCAGGGCCGACTTGCAGAAATGAAGATTGCCCGAAAGGAAGCATTCTGGCGCACTACGCAAGTTGGTGAAATTGCATCGGCCGCCGCCCGAAATGAGGATTTTCTTTCCCGGCTCGTCGGCGTGGTCGAGCAAAAGGACCCGGCGGCCCCTCTGTCCGGCCCGGGCCGCGCACATCAAGCCCGCGGCCCCGGCGCCGACAATCACCACATCAAAACGGTTCCGTCCCATCTTGGGCGGAAACGTTCTATTCGGGGTAACCGTTGGGGTAGATCACACTTTTCAGAGCCCCGTCCTGGTGTTCTCCCTGGCGTTCAAAAATATCGATGGCGTCGTCCAGGGTTCCACGGTGGGTGATCAGCGCGTCGATATCGATATGGCCGCGCAAGACCAGTTCAATCGCCTCGGGGAAAACCTCGCCCATACGATTGCAGATCTTGACCGTTGGTTCCTTCGAGCGGAACGGCATGGCGTTCATTTCGCTGTAATTCACCCCCGTCGGAATGCCGACCAGAACGATGCGTCCGGCGGCTTTGACCACGGCCACCGATTCGGCGAAAGCGTTGGGCGAGGTCGTTGCCTCGATCACCAGATCGCAGCCCTTGCCGTCGGTCCATTCGACGATTTCCTCATAGCTTGCACCAACCTTGTCGGCGCCCAACTCCTTGGCCTTTTGCGCGCGATAACCGATGGGGTCGACACAATAGACTTTCCCCGCGCCGTGGGCGCGAACCAGCTGCAACAAAACCAGACCGATGGGGCCGCATCCGAGGATTGCTACGCTGTCCGCGAGCTGCAGGTCGGCTTTCTTCATGGCGTGAACCCCGATGCCGATGGGTTCCAGCGCCGCTGTCATGTCCGGCGTGAAATGATCGGGAACCGCGAAAATGGCTTCCTTGGGCGCGGTGATGTACTCGGTCAGAGCACCGGGATTTGGCGGCGACCCCTGGAACTTGATGTTGGTGCAAAGATTGGGAATGCCGGTTTTGCAGTAATGGCACTCACCGCAAAAACGCGACGGCTCCACCGCTACAAGCTGGCCTTTCTTAAGCCCGAGCTCGGGGGCTCTGTCGTCCCAAATCCAGGCTGCGATTTCGTGGCCCGGAACCTGGGGCTTTTCAATCAGGCGCGTGCCCAGCTTGCCTTCCATGTAATAGTGAAGGTCGCTGCCGCAGACCAACACCGAGGCGACCTTCAGCAGATACTCGTCCGCTGTGGGTTCGGGTTTGGGTTTTTCGCCGATGCGAAGGTCTTTTTCACCATGAATAAATAAGGCGCGCATTTTTCGGTTTCCTGCTTTCGGGGGCCAATTCCAAGTTGTTGGGGTTTTATCACCGATCTTTGCTATAAATAAACCGTCGCGTCGAATTTGCGATAGCATTGTCGGAGAGGAGATCATGGAACCGCTCAAATGGGGCATTATCAGCACGGCTAAAATCGGGCGGGAACGGGTCGTTCCGGCGATGATGAAAGGCGAAATGACGCAATTTTGCGCCGTTGCGTCGCGCGATGTCGCGGCCGCGCGTGAGTATGCCGATGAGCTTGGAATTCCCAAGGCCTATGGCAGTTACGAGGACCTTCTCGCCGATCCCGAAATCGAGGCGATCTACAACCCGCTGCCCAACAATCTCCATGTGCAGTGGACCATCAATGCGGCTGAGGCGGGCAAGCACGTGCTGTGTGAAAAGCCCATCGCCATGACCGCGGAAGAAGCGCAAACGCTGATTGCTGTGCGTGACCGGACCGGAGTGCGCATAGAGGAAGCCTTCATGGTGCGCCATCACCCGCAATGGATTCGCGCCCGCGATCTGGTTCGCCAGGGAAAGATTGGCAGGTTAGGGACCGTTCATGCGGTCTTTTCCTACATGAATGTGGATCCCAACAACATCCGCAACATTCCTGAAACCGGCGGCGGCGGCATTTACGATATCGGGTGTTACCCAATTGTTGTCTCACGCTTCATTTTCGGCAACGAGCCGACGCGGGCGGTGTCCCTGGTGGAGCGCGATCCCGAAATGAAGACCGATAGACTTGCGAGCGCCATGCTCGATTTTCCCGAAGGGCAGGCGACGTTTACCTGTTCCACGCAGTTGGCCAAATATCAGCGGGTCCAGATTTTGGGAACCGAGGGGCGCATCGAAGTCCAAATACCCTATAACGCGCCTGATGATGTGCCGTGCCGCATATTCCTGGACTCGGGAATTGAATTGGGCGACGTCACGGCTGTGGCCGAAGATTTCGACCCCGTCAATCAATACACGCTACAGGGCGACGTATTTTCGCGCGGCGTCCGCGATGGAACGCCACCCGAATTCCCCCTGGAGGACGCCATCAAAAACATGCGTGTTATTGATGCCATATTCCGCTCGGCAGAAACAAAAGCGTGGGAAAAGGTATGAGTGCGCCCAGCGTTGTTGCCTTCGATTTCGGCGGCGTTCTCATCGAATGGGACCCGCGCCATCTCTACCGCAAGATCTTCGTCGACGACGAAGCGGGCATGGAATATTTCCTGACCCACGTTTGTTCGGTTACCTGGAACTGGATGCAGGATGCCGGGCGCACCTTCGACGAGGCGGTCGCCGAATTGACGGGCCGGTTTCCGCAACACGCCGAGCTGATCGCCGCCTATCACGAGCGGTGGGAGGAAATGCAGCCCTACGTCTTTGATGACACGGTGGCCATACTCAAGGAACTCAAGGAAAACGGCGTCCCTGTATATGGCATTACCAATTTTCCAGCCGAAAAATTCGAAATCACGCGCAAGCGCCATTCGTTTTTTGATCTGCTGGATGGCATCGTCGTTTCGGGAGATGTGCGCCTGATGAAGCCCGATCCGGGAATTTTTCTGCATTTCCTCGATCGTTTTGATCTTGAGGCGTCTCAGTGCGTCTTCATTGACGATTCAACGGTAAATGTCGGAACCGCCGCGCGGCTCGGGTTTCATGGCATTCATCATCGCGATGCTGATGACTTGCGCCAAAAACTTGGTGGATGGGGCTTGCTCTAATCCACTTCGGTTGCGAGCAAGGCCGCCAGGGCGTCGGACAATTGATCGTTGGTGTAGGGCTTGCCTATCAGTTCGAAGTCGCTATCTGCCAAACCGGATTTCTCGAGTTCGGCTTCCGGGTATCCCGAAGTTAGTAGGATCTTCAGGTCGGAGTGGCGGCGCGAAGCCTCGTTCGCCAATTCAAGTCCATTTATACCCTTGGGCATCACAACATCGCTGAACAAGACGTCGATATCATCGTCGCGAGCCAGAATCTCCAATGCAACCCGTCCATCTTCGGCCTCGCGGGTGTTGAACCCGTATGCGTTCAGGACCATAACGGCGCTTCGGCGGACATCCGGATCGTCCTCGACGACGAGGATCGTACCGCCGTTTTCGTGCTCGGAAGTGGTTGACACATCCGGTTTTTCGGGGAGCGGGGCACCGGGTTCAATCGCTACGGGGATCAAGATTCTTGCGGTCGTACCCTCTTCGAGTTTGCTTTCAAGAGTAACGTGGCCGCCGGATTGCCGCAAAAATCCATATACCATGCTGAGGCCGAGGCCGCTTCCCTCGCCAACATCCTTGGTCGTGAAGAAGGGTTCGAAAGCATGTTTTAGAACTTCCGGCGGCATTCCGCCGCCCGTATCGGTTACCGCGATTTCGACATATTCTCCCGCAGGCAAGACGCTGTCCTCGGTAATAAGTCCCTTTTTGAGAGTGCGTGTGGCCGATGTGACAAGAAGTTTGCCGCCGCTTCCCATTGCGGTTCTTGCGTTGACCGCCAAATTGAGAATCGCGTTTTCAAAACCGTTCGGATCAATTTTGATAAACGGGACGTCCTTTTCCAGAACCGTCTCGATTTCGATGTGCTCGCCAAGCGTTCGTCCGAGAATACTCAGCATACCGTCGATCAATTCGTTGGGTGCGGCGGTTTGGGGGTGAAGGGTCTGTTTTCTTGAAAACGCCAGAAGTTGATGGGTCAGATTTGCGCCGCGATATCCTGCCTTTAGGGCGCTATCCACATGAGCCAACGTTTTTTCGCTTGCTCCCGTATCCCACTTAACCGCTTCCAGATGGCTTTGAATGACCTGAAGAAGGTTGTTGAAATCATGGGCGATGCCGCCCGTCAGTTGGCCGACGGCCTCCATCTTCTGGGCGTGGCGAAGACGTTCTTCGGTCTGAAGGCGTTCCGTAATATCCCTGTTTACGCCCACCCGTCCGACGATTTTTCCGTCGTTGTCGTACAGCGCCATGATTTGGGCCTCGAGTACGCCTTCGCGTCCGTCCTTTCGAATGAAGGTTGATTGCCCGAAATGGTACCCGTCTTTTTTGATGGCTTCGGTGACCTCGCGCCGACGCGTGCCGGGCACTTCTTCCTTGATGAACATATCCGAGTAATTTCCGACGACCTCTTCTTTGGTGAGCCCGAAAATACTCTCGGCACCCGGGTTCCAATCCAAGACCACTCCGTCGGCATCAAGCACGATAATCGCCTCGGAAATCTGTTCCCAGATGATCGCGTACTTACGAAGGTTTTGCTCGGCTTCTTTGCGTTCGGTGATATCAAACGCGACCGTGCCGATGGCATTGATCGAGCCGTCGATTGAGGCGGCCGGGTATTTAATAACAATGCGATGAAAAACTTTTCCGTCCCGGAGGACGGAAACTTCCTTTTCGACGGGTTTTCCCGTTCGGAGCACGTGTTGTTCGGCGTCGTTCAGATTCGCGATTTCCTGGGCGCTATCCAGTATTTGCGCCGACGTCTTGCCCAAAAGGCCCGAAGCTGAGTGCCCCAGCCATTCCTCATAGGGTTTGTTGACCAGCAGATACTTTCCCTCGGTGTCCTTTAGGTTCATGCAAACCGGCGTATGGTCCAACACCGCGCGCAGCCGCTGTTCGCTTTCGCGCAACAGGTTTTCCGCGCGTTCGCGCTCGGCCAAACGGTTTTGGCTGGCTTCCAAAAAACGGTTGGCTGTTTGCGCCAGTACGCCCAGTTCATCATTTTCGTGACCTTCCGGCGAAGAAAGCCGCGTCGCTCCTGGCTCGTCCGGATCAATCCGAGCCAGCCCTTCGACGAGGGTGGCCAGTGGTTTGGATAATCGCCAATAAAAAATACCGAACAGAAGCAGGACCAGAAGAAAACTTCGCGCAATCCCCGTTGCTATCAGGAAAAGCGCACGCCCGAAGAAACCCGCCAAGGCGGCATCGTGATCGACCACGACAACGAGGGTTCCGTATTCAATAGGAATGTCCCCGACATCGCGAAGCGATATCGTGTGCTCGCTGAACTCGCTGGTAATATTCCGGGTAATCCATCGCGTGTCGTGTTCCGTGCGCGTGGATTTTATTTTCGCCAGAGAGTCACCCAGATCGGTTTCGATTCCGGCTTCGACGATAAACTCATAGTCCAACAGCCCGGAAACGATTTCTGCCGCGAGTTTTTCATCAAGATTTAAGGCCGCGGGGGTGGCGGCGCGTTTGGCCACTTCGAGAATGCGCTGAACCGTCGCTTCAAGGTTTTCTTGCTGGGCGGTAAAATCGAGGGCGACCTGAACGGCTCCGATCACAATCCCCAACAGAAGCGCAATCGTAACGCCGATGCGGGCGAGCGAGAACGAGATTCTTCTGTGGAAGGAATGTGGCATGTTATCCAACGTACTCTGGCGTCCGACGAACAAACCCCCCGTCAGGCCGCAGAAATTGGTTGGCGCTCAGGCTTTTCGATGCGGAAACAGGCAGCACGAAAAGTTGCCTCCTTGGCGAATGCTGAAACTTGTAATTATTTCTTTTTCGCATCCTGTCTCAATTAGCCCACATTATTCATGACTACCGTCTTATTTGATCGGGGCATACGGCAT
>JABGRG010000036.1 GCA_018648445.1 Rhodospirillales bacterium
ATCCAGATGAGCGCCGATCCCGACCGGGGTCATGTGTTCACCGACCGTCTGCTGCATGCGCGCGGCAGCGCCGAAACCATGTTTATGGGGGCCGAAACCATAAAACCGGTCATCCGGCGGCTGGTTCCAGAGGCCGAGTTCATGGTGCGCCCCCGGTTTTCCACCCTGACCCATACGGGCAGCCGCAAGATCACGCGCCTGCCCGCCCGTTCGGCCATCGTCGCCTTTTCGGCGGCCGACGTCTACACCATCGCCGAGATGGTACGCCGTCATCGCGGCGGCGCGGCGGTGGTTCTGGGCGCGCTAAGCCCGCGCACGCGCAACGCCCAGATCGCCATGTACCAGAATGGCGACGTTGATTATCTGGTGGCCACGGACGCCATCGGCATGGGCCTGAACATGGATGTCGATCATGTAGCCTTTGCCCAGACCCGCAAGTTCGACGGCCGCATCCCGCGCAACCTGACACCCACCGAGCTGGCCCAGATCGCCGGGCGGGCGGGACGCCACATGAACGACGGCACCTTCGGAACCACCGCCGACACCGAACCCCTTGAACCAACCGTTGCCGATCAGATCGAACGTCATTCGTTCGAGAACTTGCGCATCGTGCATTGGCGCAATTCGCGTCTGCGCTACACCTCGATAGGAGCATTGAAGGCGAGCCTGAACATCCGGCCCAAGGGAAACGGGCTGGTTCGCGCGCGCCCCGCCGACGACGAGGTGGCGCTGGAAGCCCTTTCCAAGGACGCGGAAATCACGGCTCTCGCCACCAACCCCGAGCGCGTCGCGCTGTTGTGGGATGTGTGCCGAATTCCCGATTTCGGCAACGTCATGAGCGACGGCCACACCCGCCTTCTGGCGCGCATCTTCAAATTTGTCGCAACACCGGGCGGAAGACTTCCCACCGACTGGATCGCGGGCCATGTGGAAAGAATCGACCGCGCCGACGGGGATATCGAGACGCTAGCCCAGCGCATCGCCAATATCCGCACGTGGACGTATGTCTCGTTCCGTTCGAACTGGCTGCAGGACGCGCCCCTGTGGCAGGAAAGAAGCCGCGCCGTCGAGGACAAATTGTCAGACGCCCTTCACGAACGACTGACCCAGCGTTTTGTCGACAAACGCACGGCCATGCTCGTTCGCCGCATGAAGGACAAGGACGAACTGTTGGCGGCCGTAACCCGCAAGGGCGATGTGGTGGTGGAAGGCCATTTCGTGGGCCGACTGAAGGGATTTCGTTTCATCGCCGACGACGAGGAAACAGAACCCAACGCCAAACGCGCGGCCACCGCCGCCGCCATGCAAGCACTTCGCAGCGAAATACCCGTCCGTGTAGCGCGTTTCGAGGCAGAACCCGACGAAGCTTTCAGCGCCGATTCTGGCGCGCGGATTTTGTGGCGGGGCGAACCGGTTGGACGCATAACGGCGGGCAGCGACATTCTTGCGCCCGTTGCGCGTGTCACGGAAACCGACCTGATGGACAGCCATTTGCGGGACCGCATCCAGACCCGGCTAACAAGCTGGCTTGACGATTACGTCTCTCACCGCTTGAAGCCGCTGTTGAAGGCCCGGCAAGCCGATCTTTCGGCCCCCGCCAAAGGACTGGTATTCCAGCTTGCCGAAAGTTTGGGATCGGCCCCGCGCCGGGTGGTGGAGACGCAAATTTCCGCCCTTGGGACCGACGGCCGCCGGGCGGTGCGGCGTTTGGGCGTTCGCGTCGGGCGCGAGTGCGTCTTCATGCCGGCGCTTTTGCGCGCCGCCCACATTGAAGCCAAGGTCCTGCTGTGGACGGCCTGGGCGGGACACGACAACCCGCCCGCCGCGATCCCCGAGGGCCGCGTATCGATTTCCGTTGAGCCCGACGTTCCGGCGACATTTTACTGGGCCGTCGGGTACATGCCCACGGGCCGCCTTGCCGTTCGCGTGGATATGCTGGAGCGATTGGCCGAGCAGGCCTGGACACTTTTGCGCAAAGGCCCCTTCGCGCCGTCGCCCGAGTTGATGAGCATTATCGGATGCGGGACTGAGGACATCAGTGCGATCCTGGGCGCACTCGGGTTTCGTAAGGTAAACGTGAAGAGCGAAGAAAGGTTCGCAGCCCCGAAAAAAGGACGCCGCCCGGCGGCGAAAAAATCATCCCGGACGACACAGCCGTCCCGCGTATCGGATTCTCCCTTCGCCAAGCTGCGCGAGTTGAGGGGCTGAACGCCATGAGCGAGGCAACCATCCGCATCGACAAATGGCTCTGGTTCGCGCGCTTTTTCAAAAGCCGGACGCTGGCAGGAAAAAGGTGCGCCGCCGGTCGCGTGCGCATCAACGGCGTTCCGATTTCCAAATCCCACCAGACGGTGCAACCCGGCGACGTGCTGACCTTTCCGCAAGCCCATGACATTCGCGTCGTCAAGGTTCTGGATACGGGCACGCGGCGCGGGCCGGCCGGCGAAGCGCAAACCCTTTACGAAGATCTGGACCCGCCACAGAAGAAATCCGCGAGCACCGAGGTAAAGCCGTCCAGCGCGTTGCGCGAGCCGGGCGCGGGACGTCCGACCAAAGCCGACCGCCGGGCCATTGACCGGTTGAAGGGAAACTGATGATCCGGTTCATCGCAGGCGTAATGATATTGGGCTTTTGCTTTCTTTCTTCCGGCGCGAGCGCTGGTTACACCCTGTATTTGAGGTCGTTCGGCGAATGGACGGTCTTTTGTTCCCTGGATGAGCCGACCAAACGCAAAACCTGCTTGTTGAGCGCGCCTGCCCCTACCATGCCCGCACCGGCGGTGGGCTCCCGGGTCCAGATCGACATTGCACGCAGCAAAAACGGCGGGCCCGTCGTTCGTTTACGCATTCATCAGCTCGTCAATCCGCAAAAGCCGGTTGTTCTTCGCATCGACGGCTACGCCGATCACGCCGCCCACGCGCCGCGCACCGGGGAAATCGACTGGAGCGGGCGCGAGGCCAGCGAACTGCTGGGCGAAATGACAAAAGGCGGTACGCTAGCCGTGCGGTTCTTCGCGCCCGGCGAGGCGACCGCGCGGGAACGTTTTTTTTCACTTGCTGAATTCACAAAGGCATTGGCAACGTACCGGGAAACCGCGAAACGCATTGGGGCGGAATAATTTAAAAGGAGAAAACATGATCAGTGGATTGAAATCACTTTTGTTTGGCGATGGCGATGGCGAAGGGTCGAAAGCCTCGGGCGAATCCGAACTGCACCTGGCCGCCGCCGCGCTTTTGGTCGAGGCGGCCACAATGGACGGAACATTCGCCGATGCCGAACGCGAAACCATCGGCCATGTCCTGAGGGCACACTTCAACCTTGAAGCGGACGCCGCCGAGGCCCTCATTGAAAAGGCCGATGCGGCGGTTGCCCAGTCGGTCCAGATTCTGGGCTTCACCAAAGTTATCAAGGACAGTCTGGAACCCGAAGAACGCGCCAGCATCATGGAAATGCTATGGGAAGTCGCCTACGCCGACGGCGAGTTGCACGATTTCGAGGCCAATCTGGTTCGCCGCGTGGCCGGTCTTTTGTATGTAAGCGACCGGGAAAGCGGAGAGGTGCGCAAGCGCGTTCTTGCACGACTTGACTTGAAGAACTAAACACCCAAACTGGACATGTAAGAAATCAAGCCCTTTTAATCGAAGATTGCAGGAAGCCCATGACCTACGTCGTCGTTGAGAATTGCATCAAATGTAAATTTATGGATTGCGTGGAAGTCTGTCCGGTTGACTGCTTCTACGAAGGTGAGAATTTTCTCGTTATCAATCCCGAGGAATGTATCGATTGCGGGGTTTGCGAACCTGAATGTCCGGCCGAGGCCATCGTGCCCGATACGGAACCGGGAATTGAGGATTGGCTGGAACGCAACCGCGTTTTCTCCATGGAAAAGAACTGGCCCAACATTACACGCAAGGGCGAGACGGCAGCGGACGCGGATGAGTGGAAAGACAAACCCGACAAGCTGCAGCACCTGAGCGAAGCCCCCGGCAAAGGGTCCTGACACGACGCAAAAAAGGTGGCTTTACCCGGATTACGTGGAAAAATTGGTTCCGGGGGTAGGTTTCTTTACGTTTTTGTGATATATACTATGTCGGAACTGGCGTTTTTCGCGCCGGTTCCGGTTGCTTTGGGTGCGGAACAATAATCACCCCAGGAGGGTGAATTAAATCCGTTGTATTTTCGCGATATGGAGTTGGCTTCGGGCGTTGAACGCCCCTTTTTGTGCGCACAATTTCCGCCCGTCGTGAAAATGCGGTTCCCGTCCACGGAAAGAACAACAATGTGATGGAGCATATGGAATTTAAAATCGGAGACATGGTGGTTTATCCGACCCACGGAGTCGGATGCGTTCAGGGTATCGAGACCAGCGAAATCGCCGGCCTGAGCCTTGAACTTGTCGTAATCGATTTTGTACGGGACCGCATGACCTTGCGCGTTCCCCTCGCCAAGGCCGCCGAGACCGGCCTGCGGTGCCTGGTCACCGAAGATGTGATGAAGGACGCGCTGACGCGTCTTAAAGGTCGGGCGCGGGTCAAGCGCACCATGTGGAGCCGCCGGGCCCAGGAATACGAAGCCAAGATCAATTCGGGCGATCCTCTTTCGATCGCCGAAGTGGTTCGCGATCTTCACCGCAAGGTCGACCAGCCCGATCAATCGTTCAGCGAACGCCAGATCTATGAATCGGCGCTGGACCGTTTGGCCGCCGAACTCGCCGCAGTCGAAAAAATCGACACGGATCAGGCGACCGTAAAACTGGAAGAGTTGTTGATGGCCGCCTGACGGCACCCGACTTCTTTTTCGCCGCTAAATTTGCCGGGGCGCGCCGGTTTTCTTCTTACCGGGGCGCCCTTGGCATGAGGGAAACAAATTGAATGTCCGAGAAGGACGTCTTCGCGACCTTGCCCGCGGGACGGCGCATATGGGCCGTCGCCTCCGTTCACGGCGAGACTGAACGGGTTCGCGAATTACATTCCGCTATCAGCTCACGCCTGCAATCGGACGACTTATTGGTTTATCTGGGCAACCTGATGGGCCGGGGTTCAGGCGTTTTCGACACTATGCAGGAAATCCTGCTGTTCCGCCGCGCGTTTCTGGCACGCCCCGGGGCCGACGTCGCCGACGTGGTGTACCTGCGCGGCAGTCAGGAGGAGATGTGGCACCGGTTGCTGCAAATTCAGTTCGCCATCAATCCGTCCGAAGTCCTCAAATGGATGTTCGATTACGGCGTCGCGGCCACCATCGAGGCCTATGGATCATCGGCGAAAGACGGCCTTGACGCCGCCAGCCGGGGAGCCGTGGCCCTGACCGAGTGGACCAGCGCCATGCGAAAGGCCATGCGCGCGTCTGACGGCCACAATGCGCTCATGAGCGCCCTTCGCCGGGCCGCCTTCGTCGAGGACAATTCGCTTCTGTTCGTCAACGCCGGCATCGACGTCTCGCGCCCGCTGTCCGAACAGTTTGACAGTTTCTGGTGGGGCGCGACCCCGTTCGATACCATCCAGTCGCCGTTTTGCGGTTTTTCGCGGGTCGTGCGCGGGTTTGATGCGCGCCATCGCGGCCTGAATACCAGCCCCGCCACCACCTCCATCGACGCCGGTTGCGGCTTCGGCGGCCCCCTCCTCGCCGCCTGCTTCAACGAAAGCGGCGAAACCGTCGATACCGTGGAAGCCTGAACGAAATTCGCCGACGCGCTACCTCGCCAGCAAATGATCAAACACGTCTTGGTCGACAAGCTCGAACAGGGCCTCGCGGGTCATGCCGGGGCGGACCATGGGGTCATACATGATTTTCAGCACGATATCCTTGTATGGCGCGTCCTCGGCCCAGATACCGTGGGCCAGATAGAGAATGTCGGCAACGCATTTGTCGAATTCGGCGTCGGGTAGGTCGGACCAGATGTTTGCGAATACACCTTCCTTGATGCCACCCTTTTGTGATCCCGGAGGATAAAAGCACCCTCTCTTGATGTAGCGTTCCGTATCGAAAATCTCGTGCCCGAACATACTAGAATGAAACTTCATCAATTTTTCGAACGGGTCTCTTGGAGAGGTCGAGATCAAGGCAAAAGGATCACTGCCGTTCCAGTTCGCCATGAATTCATCGGCGGTCACAAGTTTCTGATTCGGATCAACATATGGAAATTGAATTTTCTTCTGCAAACGCGCTACGGTGGTTCCTAGTCTTTGAAATTCCGGCTCATAGTGTTTCTGCTTTAAATTCGAGGGTAAAAACAAACCTACTTGTACGGATTTGTTTTGTAGGACGACCCATTCCACAGCCTCTGGCGACCGCCATGTTGGCGAAAACAGGGCGGTCTCCAGAAGGTCTTTGATCTCGGTCCGTGTTGAAGGCGGCGGAAGATTCGGCTCGTTTTCTGCGCCAAACGCCGGGTGTCCCAGAGAGACAAGAACGAAGGAGATCACAAGGGGAAACAGCAACCATGAAATACACTTTGTGAGTATTCCTCTTGGCAGAACCATGCCGATCTCCCGCCCTTAATTGGTTTCAACAAGCTCCAGACCAGAAGGCCGTTTCGATTTTAACGAGAATCACTTCATTGCCAACGATCATTTCGGACCTTTGCCGATCGGAGGATCTAGAAAAAATGTATCGAACATCCTAACAGCATGTTTGTGATCTTTGTCCAACGCCTTTTCGATGTGCTCCAATATTGGATCCGTGATCCCTCGTTTTTTAGCCTCGTCGATTAGGTGGGCGGCTCTTTCGCGTCTGTAAGCCCAACTGTCCGCATACCCCTTGGGAAGGTATGCGCCCAAACCCGCGGCCTTGATTAGCCCGCTGGCGAACGGCCAGACTTCAAAATTCGAGTCCTCCTCACCCGCTTCAACATCACCATCCATTTTTGACAGCGCGTCGTTGACAGCCACCGCGAAGGCTTCGGCGCGTTCCGGGGAACGTTCGTCCAGTTGTTCGAGGAAGTCACGGCAGGCGGCGGCGGCCGATGGCGATCCGTCCTTGAGCGAGTCGGCGAACAGGCCCGCCAGCATGGAATTGTCCGTCACCTTGACCAACCCCTCGACCATGCGCGCGTTGGCCGATACCTGCGCCGCCGTGGGCGGAACCATTAGGTCCGTCTTGATCGGAGATTTTATGCCCTTGGTCGCCTCCTTGTACTCACGCAGGTCGTTCATGTAGGATTTGGCGCGGGCCTCCCACTTCTCGGCCTCCGGCGCGACTTTTTTGTCGAACGCCTTGATGGCTTGCAGGGCGTCCTTGTTGATTGCGCGGCTGGGGTCGGTATTACCGGCGCCTGTGTTTCCCGTCGATCCTGGATAGTACCCCCGCTGACGCTCAATGTTGGCCAGCGCGCGGGCGTTTTGGGCGCTGGTCAGGGTCGGTGGGCCAAGCAGCGAGCGCCGGGTGGGTTCGATGTTGCGCAGGGCGTCCATGTTGAGTTTGCCGCCGGAAGATGGCTTGGGTGTTGGGTCGAGGAGGTTGGGCCTGCGGTCCCCGCTGTCGACGGAGCCCGAGGGGCCGGGTGGTCCTTTCTCGGCTTTGCGGTTTTGTCTTTGCCGCTGCATGTTTTGCAGCCGTTCCTGCCGCTCCTTTTCCTCCTGTTCCTTTTGTTGTTTTTCCTGACGGTCCCTCATGTTGTTGATTTGTTCCTTGGTGCGGTCCCCGCTGTCGATGGAGCCGGAGGGGCCGGGGGTCTGGGCCGAAGGTCTGCGGTCGCCGCTATCGACGGAGCCCGACGGGCTGGAGCCGCGGCGCGGCGGTTTGTCGTCCTCCATGCTGAAGACATGCTGTCCGGACGAGCCCCAGTTGGCGGTTTCGTTCTTCTGCGCCTTCTGGTCGTTGGTTTCGAGAAGGCTTGGCCCCTGACTCTCGCCCAGTTCCGTGGGATGTCCGCCCCGGCCCTGGTTGGGGTCTTTGGCCGCGGTGGTCTTCGCGCCCGCGCCGGAAGGGGATTTTTCGTCCGAGTCGCCCGCGCCCGGCGGGTTAAAATTGTCGGTCCCGACCGATAGGGTGGCTCCCGGCGGGATGCCGGTAATTGTTGCATCTTTGTTCTTCTTTTTCTCTGATATCGAGCCCGGCGGGCTCGGGGCACTGTAAACACTTCCCATAACTTTCACTCCCTATCAAAAATTTCACGATGAACGGAAAATACACGACGAAAAGGATTTTGTCAATAGAAAAAAGGAAATAATCCTATCGTTTTTATGAGATGCGGAAAAATACTTTTTCGCAGGGTGCTTTTCCGGAGGACAGGAAGGGCCTGTGCGGCGGTCAGGCGGCGTCGCGCGTTTTCTTTTTTCCGGCAGCACCCAGGCGGGCGGCCAGTTTGCGGATCATAGCGGCGACTTTGGCGTCGTCGGCGCGCCGCGCGGCGGACAATGGGGGCAGCCAGCGCCGCGTGCGGACCTCGCGTTCCGGCCATTGGGCAAGCGTTTCGGTCACGCGCATGGGGAAAACCTCGACCGTACAGACGCCGCCCCATTTTTCGTAAGTGTAGCGGCCCAGCGCCGGACCGACGACGCGGCCCCGCAATCCGGCTTCCTCGAAGGCTTCCATGAGGGCCGAGTCCTGTGGTGACAGGTCGGGTTCGACCACGCCCTTGGGCACAATCCAGCGTTTTTTCTTGCGCGAGGTTATGAGAAGAATTTCGGGACCGTTCCAGCGAAAACGGAAAGGAACGACGGCGGATTGCCGGTAGTAGTAGTCGGGATGCTTGCGTTCAGCCATACCTTCAATATGCCGTGGGCCGCGTGGATCGTCCAGACCGTATCACGCCACCGTCCATGTGTGACCACGACGCAGCAGCGCGTTCAGGTCCGCCGGACCGGGGGGTGGCGCTTCGCCCGCCTGCTGGGTGGCAAGCGCGTCTTCGTGGCTGGGACCGGGCTTGCAAAAGAGAACCCCCAACGCCACCGGAAATTCGGGCGGCTCCAGGGCGGCAAGCACCGAGGCCACGGTGCGGTCCGTTTCGTCATGAACCAGAACGTCATCCTCGCCGACACCGTTTTCACCCAAATTGACGACCTCGACCCGCATGGTGCCGGGCTTGATACGCAGGCCTTTGTCCTTGTTTTCGCCGAACAACAGCGGCTTGCCATGGGCCACATGCAGTTGGCGATCCGCCGCCACTTTGCGGTCGGTGAAGTGGGCGAAGACACCGTCGTTGTAAACAAGACAGTTCTGGAAAATTTCAACGAAGGACGCCCCCCGATGGTCGTGCGCCCGGTGGAACATTTCGGTCAGGTGGGGTTGCAGCGTATCAACCGAGCGGGCGACAAAGCGCGCCCCCGCCCCCAGGGCGAAACGCGCCGCTGAAATGGGATGGTCGATGGAACCGCGCGGCGTCGACGGCGACTTCGTTCCAACCCGCGATGTCGGCGAATACTGGCCCTTGGTCAGGCCGTAAATCTCGTTGTTGAACAACAGGATTTGCAGATCGACATTGCGCCTGAGCACATGCAGCAGATGGTTTCCGCCGATGGACAGGCCGTCGCCGTCGCCGGAAATCACCCAGACATCAAGATCGGAGTTGGCCAGCGTAATGCCCGTGGCCACCGCCGGCGCGCGCCCGTGGATGGTGTGAAATCCATAGTTGGCCATGTAATAGGGAAAGCGCGACGAACACCCGATGCCGGAAACGAACACCAGCTTTTCCTTTTCCACGTCCATCTTCGGCAAGGCCCGTTGCAGGGCCTTCAGCACGGCGTAGTCGCCGCACCCGGGGCACCAGCGCACCTCCTGGTCGGAAGCAAAATCCTTGTCGGTTAACGGCGTTTTGGTGGTGACGTTCATACTCAATCCTCCAGGCCGCGCACGGCCGCCTCGATCTCGGCAATTTTGAACGGCTGACCGGTGACTTTGTTCAGCCCTTGCGCGTCAATCAGGTACTTGTCGCGAAGCAGCGTGACCAATTGGCCAGCGTTCATCTCGGGCACCAACACATGTTTGAATCCCGCCAGCAGATCGCCCAGATTGCGCGGCATGGGCCAAATGTGGCGCAAATGAATGTGCGAGACGTCCACACCCTCGTCCTGAAGTTTGGTGACCGCACGGTTGATCGGCCCGTAGGTGGACCCCCAGCCGACCACGGCAACCCGCCCCCGGTCCTTGCCAAGTTCCACGCTTTGTTCCGGGATATCGTCGGCGATACCCGCGATTTTGCCAATGCGCGCGTCGGTCATTCGCTGGTGATTGGCCGGATCGTAGGAAATGTGCCCGGTTTCCTCATCCTTTTCGATGCCGCCGATGCGGTGTTCCAGGCCCGGCGTTCCCGCCGCCACCCAGTCGCGCGCCCCGGTCTCTTCGTTGCGCTTGAAGGGCAGAAACCCTTCGGGGTCGGTGCGGAACTTCACGGGAATGGATGTCAACTGCTCGACGTCCGGAATGCGCCACGGTTCGGCCGCATTGGCGATGTAGCCGTCGCTCAGCACGATGACCGGCGTCATGTATTTGGTTGCCAGCCTGACCGCTTCGATGGCCACCTCGAAACAATCGGTGGGCGAGCGCGCCGCAATCACGGCGACGGGACTGTCGGCATTACGTCCGAACACGGCCTGATACAGATCGGACTGCTCGGTCTTGGTCGGCAATCCCGTGGACGGACCGGCCCGTTGGGTGTCGATCACGATCAGAGGCAATTCGGCGCTAATGGCCAGCCCGATCCCCTCGGTCTTGAGCGCGATACCGGGGCCGGAACTGGATGTGACCCCCAGCGCGCCTGCATAGGATGCGCCGATGGCCGAACACACCGCCGAAATCTCGTCTTCGGCCTGAAACGCGGTGACGCCGAATTCGCCCAAACCGGCCAGCGCATGCAACACCGATGAAGCCGGCGTGATGGGATAGGACCCGAAAACCATGCGAAGATCGGCCAGCCCGGCACCCGTCACCAGCCCCCAGGCCAGGGCTTCGCTGCCCGATACCGTGCGGTAGACGCCGGGCTCCAGATCGGCGGGTGCGACGGAATAGCCGCCGAAGCCGCCGCTCATTTCGGCGGTTTCGCCAAAGGCATGGCCCGCGTTCAAGGCGGCGATATTGGCTTCTGCAATCTCCGGCCTTTTGGCGAACTTGGCGCGCAGCCATTCGATGGTGGGCTGACGTTCACGGCCGTACATCCAATAAACAAGCCCAAGCGACCACATGTTCTTGGAACGCAGCTTTTCCTTCTGCGACAGATCGAAGTCTCCCAACGCCTCCTGGGTATGCTGGGAAATGTCAATCTCGATGGCCTGATAGGGCGAAAGCGTTCCGTCTTCCAACGGATTGCCCTCGTAACCCGCCTTGCGCAGGCTGCGCGGCGTGCAAGCGCCGGTATCAATGACCACCACGCCGCCACGACGCACCGCGTCCAGATTGACCTTCAGCGCCGCCGGGTTCAGCGCAACCAAAAGATCGGGTTCATCCCCCGCCGTTTTGATGCCGCGCGCGCCAAAATTTATCTGAAACGCCGAAACGCCGTAAGTGGTGCCCACGGGCGCACGAATTTCAGCAGGAAAATCCGGAAACGTCGCCAGATCGTTGCCGATCAGTGCCGTTGACATGGTGAACTGACTGCCGGTCAATTGAATGCCATCGCCGGAATCGCCGGCAAACCGAACCACCACCGAGAGCACTTCGCGGCGCACCTTCGCGCCCGATTTCTCTTCTAAAGGGGCCGAAACCGCCTCTGTCACAACCATACTTTTCCCCACTCGAACAATCTGCCGATGCAATTTCGCCCCTGCATATGGGTAGGGCGGCCCGTCTGAACCATCAAAAAAACATGCAAAAAAAGGGAAAATTCGGTTCGCCGGGGCTTGAAAAGCACTGGGCGCTACTATACTTTTCCGTCAATCAGGACTAAATTAGTACTGTATGACGAAAAGATAGATCGCAGGCCATGATCAAACTGAACAAAATGACGGACTACGGCATCGTGGTGATGGTCAATCTGGCCGACGCCGACGATACGGTTATGACCGCACCGGAGATTGCTTCGGCCACCGGCCTGACCCAGCCGACCGTCGCAAAGTTGCTCAAATCGCTGGTTCAGGGCGGACTGGCCATTTCGCAACGCGGCGCACGGGGTGGCTATACGTTGGCCCGTCCCGCCGATCAGATTTCGGTCGTCGAGGCGCTGGAAGTGCTGGACGGCCCATTAAGCCTGACCGCCTGTGTGGAAGGTGACCACGACGGGTGTGATCGCGAAAACCTGTGTCCCATGTCAGGCCGCTGGACCCGCGTCAACGAGGCGATCGTGGGTGCTTTGCAAAACCTGACCCTGGCCGACATGATTTCGCCCTACGATTTTTTCATGGACGAACCGGCCCCCGACAACAACGCCTTAACGGCCTGAACGAAGAGGCGAGGAGAAAACCCGATGCCCGCCGCATCCGATACCGTCGAACAGATCCGTTCGTTAAACGACGAAAAGTACAAATACGGATTTGTCACCGACATCGAGACAGACACCATACCCAAGGGTCTGAACGAAGACACCGTGCGCTTCATTTCGGCCAAAAAGAACGAGCCCGAATGGTTACTGGAAGCGCGTCTTAAGGCGTTTCGCCTGTGGCAGACGCTGGAAGAGCCCGACTGGTCGAAGGTCAACTATCCCAGGATCGACTATCAGGACGCCTATTACTATTCGGCGCCCAAGGGCGACGACGGAAAACCCAAAAGCCTGGACGAAATCGACCCCAAGCTGCTGGAAACGTACGAAAAATTGGGCATTCCGCTGCACGAACAGGAAATGCTGGCCGGTATCGCCGTCGATGCGGTTTTCGACAGCGTTTCGGTGGCCACCACGTTCAAGGGCAAGCTGGAAGAGGTCGGCATCATTTTCTGCCCCATCTCGGAAGCGGTGCAGGAACACCCGGAGCTGGTGAAGAAGTATCTGGGCAGCGTGGTTCCCTATTCGGACAATTATTTCGCCACCCTGAATGCCGCTGTGTTTACCGACGGCTCCTTCGTGTTCGTGCCCAAGGGGGTACGTTGCCCCATGGAGCTGAGCACCTATTTCCGTATCAACGCCGCCCAGACCGGGCAGTTTGAACGCACCCTGATCATCGCCGAGGAAGGCAGCTACGTCAGTTACCTTGAGGGCTGCACGGCGCCCATGCGCGACGAAAACCAGCTTCACGCGGCGGTCGTCGAACTGGTCGCCCACGCCGACGCCGAAATCAAGTATTCGACGGTTCAGAACTGGTATCCGGGCGACGAGGAAGGTAAAGGCGGCATCTACAATTTCGTCACCAAGCGCGGTGCGTGCCGGGGCGACAACTCGAAAATCTCGTGGACCCAGGTCGAGACCGGCTCAGCCATCACCTGGAAATACCCAAGCTGCATCCTGCAGGGTGATAATTCGGTGGGCGAATTCTATTCCATCGCCATCACCAACAACATGCAGCAGGCCGATACCGGCACCAAGATGATCCATCTGGGCAAGAACACCAGTAGCACCATCATTTCCAAGGGCATCTCGGCAGGGCGCGCGGACCAGACCTATCGCGGGCTGGTCAAGGTGCAGCCACGAGCCGAAGGTGCGCGCAACTATACCCAATGCGATTCCTTGCTAATCGGCGACAAGTGCGGGGCCCACACGGTCCCCTACATCGAAGCGCGCAACCGCACGGCAAGGGTCGAACACGAAGCGACCACGTCGCGTATCAGCGACGACCAGCTTTTTTACTGCACACAGCGGGGCATGAGCGCGGAAGAAGCTGTGTCCCTGATCGTCAACGGTTTTTGCCGCGAGGTGCTTCAGGAACTGCCGATGGAATTCGCCGTCGAAGCCCAGAAGCTGGTCGGCATCAGCCTTGAAGGCAGCGTGGGCTAATAAATTCGTTAGATGAAGGAAGAAGACCAAGATGCTTGAAATCAAGAACCTGCATGCGACCGTTGCCGGAAACGACATTCTCAAAGGCGTCGACCTGAAGGTAAACGCCGGCGAGGTCCACGCGATCATGGGACCCAACGGATCGGGAAAAAGCACGTTGTCTTATGTGCTGGCCGGGCGCGACGGCTACGACGTCACCAAAGGCGAGGTCATCTACAAAGGCAAGGACCTTCTGGATCTGGCCGTCGAAGAACGCGCCGGTGAGGGTATTTTCCTGGCCTTCCAGTACCCCGTGGAAATTCCCGGCGTGGACAACACCACGTTTCTGAAGACGGCTTACAACGCGATACAAAAATATCGCGGTGAGCCGCCGCTGGACGCCATGCAGTTCCTCAAACTGCTGCGCGCAAAGCGCGACGAACTTGGCATGGGCGAAGAAATGATGCGCCGCCCGGTCAACGTCGGCTTCTCGGGCGGTGAAAAGAAGCGCAACGAAATCCTGCAAATGGCGGTTCTTGACCCAATGTTGGCGGTCCTCGACGAAACGGATTCAGGTCTTGATATCGACGCGCTGAAAATCGTCGCCGAGGGCATCAACGCCTTGCGCGGCCCCGAACGCGCCAGCATCGTGATTACCCACTACCAACGCCTGCTGGACTATGTGCAGCCCGATTTTGTGCATGTTCTTTCAGACGGAAAAATCGTTCGTTCCGGCGGCAAGGAACTGGCGCTTGAGCTTGAACGCGACGGTTATGCTTCTATTTCGGATGCAGCCTAATGAAACGTGCAAAAAACATCGCCCTGCCCTATGCAGAAACCTTCGGTGCGGCCAAGGCCAGTTTGCCGGGCGGCGGCTTGCCGTGGCTGGCGGCCCTTCGCAAAAACGCGGCCGGGCATCTGACCGAGAACGGCCTGCCGTCGCGTAAAGTGGAAGCCTGGAAATACACCAATCTTGCGCCGCTGGCCGAAAGCCCGCTGTGCGCGCCCGACGCCGATGCATCCGTTCCCGACCTGCCACAAATCGAGGGAACGCATCGTCTCGTCTTCGTGGGCGGACAATATCGCGCCGACTTGTCGGACGGGGCGCTCTCCGGCGTTAGCACGCTGGGCAACGCCCTTGATACCGATGACAAATGGCTCGCCGACAATTTGGGCCGCATTGCCAAGCCCAACGGGCACGCCGTCGTCAACGCCAACACGGCGTTTATGAATGATGGCTGTGTTCTGCGGCTGGCCGAGGGCGCGAAGCTGGACAAGCCCCTTCATCTGGTTTTTGCCAGCGCCGGTTCGGACGGCAAAGTTGCGGCGCACCATCCGCGCATCCTGATTGTCGCCGAAAAAGAAAGCCAAGCCGAGATCATCGAAAGCCATGTCGGCGCGGGAGCCTATTGGGCCAACCCGGTATCCGAGGTTGAAGTCGGCGAAGCTGCCACGGTTCGCCACATCAAGGTTCAGGCTGATAGCTTGGCGGCCACGCATCTGGCCTATACGCGGGTCATCGTCGCTACCGCTGGACGTTACGACAGCTTTGTCATGACCACCGGGGCTGCGCTTTCGCGCAGTGAAATCGACGTCGTGCTGGACGGCGAGGACGCCAAATGCCGCCTGAACGGCGTATATATGCTGCAAGGATCGCAGCATTCGGACATCTCCACCACCATCGACCACGCCAAACCCCGTTGCGACAGCGACGAAACCTATAAAGGCGTGCTCGATGGCAATTCGCGCGGCATCTTCCAGGGCAAGATCCATGTCGCACCCGACGCCCAGCAAACCAACGGAAACCAACTCAGCCGCGCAATCCTGCTTTCGGACGGTGCGGAAATGAACGCCAAGCCGGAACTCGAAATCTACGCCGACGACGTAAAGTGCAGCCACGGCGCGACTACCGGCGAACTGGACGATGATTCCATGTTTTATTTGCGCGCCCGCGGCATTCCCGAAGACACGGCGCGCCATCTTCTGATACGCGCCTTTATCGGCGAAATCGTCGATGAAATCGAAACGCCGGGTACGCGCAATTATCTGGAAAAGCTGGTGGAAAACTGGCTCGAAAGGGAAGGAGATATCCAATGAACGTCGTCGCTCCCGTCGCGACCGACCATGGACGGAGTTACACGCCGCCCTATGACGTCGATACCTTCCGCAAGGATTTTCCGATCCTGGCGACGCCGGTTCATGGCCGCGCCTTCCTGGACAGTGCGGCCAGCGCCCAAAAGCCGGTACAGGTGATCGACGCGGTGCGCCGCTGTTACGAAGCCGAATACGCCAACATTCATCGCGGCGTTTACGAATTGAGCGCACTGGCGACCCGCAATTTCGAGGCCGCCCGCGAAACGGTACGCGGCTTCGTCAATGCCCCCGACGCGTCCGAAATTATCTTCGTTCGCGGCGGTACCGAGGGCGTTAATCTGGTGGCCTCGTCCTATGGCGCCAAGTTCGTGGGCGAAGGCGACGAGATCATCATCACCTATCTGGAGCATCACTCGAACATCGTTCCGTGGCAGCTTCTGGCTGAACGCGTAGGGGCGAAGATCCGCGTCATCCCGATTGATGATCGGGGCGAACTGATCATGGAGGAGTATGAGAAGCTCCTGAACCCGCGCACGAAGATGGTCGCCGTCACCCACGCCTCGAACGCATTGGGCACCATTCCGCCGATCAAACAAATCATCGACATGGCCCACGCGCAAGGGGCGCATGTTCTGGTGGACGGCGCGCAGGGCGCGGCCCATCTGGCCGTCGACGTGCAGGCGATGGACTGCGATTTTTACGTCTTCTCGGGCCACAAGGTCTATGGCCCCAGCGGCATGGGCGCGCTGTACGGAAAAAGGGCGCTTCTCGAAGCCATGCCACCGTGGCAGGGCGGCGGCGACATGATCGAAAGCGTCACATTCGAGAGAACCACCTTTGCCCCGCTGCCCAACAAATTTGAGGCCGGAACCCCCCACATTTCAGGGGCCAGCGGACTGGCCGCCGCCATCGATTACGTAACCAAAATCGGGCTCGACAATATCGAAGCGCATGAGGCGGCGTTGCTGGCCGAAGCCACGGCGCGGGTAAAGGAAATCCCGGGCATCCGCATCTTTGGCGAAGCCCGCCACAAGGCGGCGATCCTGTCTTTCCTGATCGACGGCACCCATCCGCACGATGTCGGCACCATTTTCGATCATGAAGGCGTGGCGGTTCGCGCCGGGCACCATTGCGCCCAGCCGGTCATGGACCGATATGCAATTCCCGGAACGGTGCGCGCATCCTTCGCGCTTTACAACACGATGGATGACGTCGATGCGCTCATCCACGCCATCGGAAAGGTCAAGGAGATCTTCAATTGAGCTCGGAACTTCGCGAACTTTATCAGGAGGTTATCCTCGACCACGGGCGCGAGCCGCGCAACTTCGGCAAGCCCGAAGCGGCCAATCATCACGCCCACGGTCACAACCCGCTGTGCGGCGACAAGGTGACGATTTACCTGGAAGTCGCCGACGGTCTTGTTCGTGATGTTGGATTTGAGGGCAGCGGATGCGCCATCTCCATGGCCTCGACATCGCTTATGACCGAAACCATCAAGGGCCGCCCGATCGAAGAAGCTCACACGCTTTTTCGCCACTTTCACGACCTAATGACAGGTTCGGAAGACGGCGCGGGCGAGGAGGTCGATGAAGATGCCTTCGAACGATTGAGCGTACTTTCAGGAGTGCGCGAATTTCCCATGCGGGTGAAATGCGCGACCCTTTGCTGGCACACAATGGAAGCCGCCGTAAAAGGCGATCAGACGGAAGTCTCAAGCGATGAATGAGTTTGTATTCGACAAAGGCGAGAAAACCGAAGCCAAGACCGTGGCGGATATACCGGTCTCGGGCGACCGGTCGGGCCTGGAAGGTCAGGTCGTCGATGCCATTCGCACGGTGTATGACCCGGAGATTCCGGTAAACATCTATGACATGGGCCTTATCTACAAAATTGATATTTCGCCCGATCAAAAGAAAGTCGACATCGATATGACCCTGACCGCGCCCGGATGTCCGGTCGCCGGGATTTTGCCGGGGCAGGTCGAGCACGCCGTTCGCGGCGCGCTGCCCGAGGTTGATGACGTTCACGTCGAACTTGTTTGGGACCCGCCGTGGGACAAGGACATGTTGTCCGAAGCGGCGGCCCTTGAATTGGGAATGTTTTAAAAGGACGGGTTACCTATGGCCGAAAAGCCACAATTGCTTTCATTGACGGACGCCGCCAAGGATCGGGTCCGCCATCTGATGAACAAAGATAGTGAGGCCGGACGCGCCATTCGCGTGGGCATCAAGACCGTCGGCTGTTCGGGCCTTTCGTATCAGGTCGAATTTACATCTGAACCCGATCCCAGCGATGAAGTGGTCGTGGTCGGGGACATGCGCATCTACGTGGACCGCAAGGCGACGCTGTTTATCATTGGCAGCGAAATGGACTATGTGGAGGAAAAGCTGCGGTCCGGCTTTGTTTTCAACAACCCGAATGAGATCGCGCGCTGCGGCTGCGGCGAATCCTTTCAGGTTTGATCCACGTCCAACCTATTGACTTTGAAAGAATTTGAACCGAAATAATGCGTGAAAGGCCGGTGATGCACGTTGGTCCCCGGCTGGGCGCCTCAATGAGGGCCCGAAACAACGACTCGCTCACAAGAGGAGGACGCTGGAATGGCCCGCCTATCGGTTTTCGACAGCCCCCTGCTGTTAGGTTTCGATCATTTCGAACGCATTCTTGATCGCGTCTCGAAAACCTCGCACGAGGGCTATCCGCCCTACAATATCGAACAAACGGGTGAAAATTCGCTGCGCATAACGCTGGCGGTCGCGGGCTTTGCCATGGACGATCTGGAAGTCACGGTCGAAGACAACCAGCTTATTGTTCGCGGGCGCAACAACGAAGACGACACCGGGCGTGTCTACCTGCATCGCGGAATTGCCTCACGCCAGTTTCAACGCAGCTTTGTCCTCGCCGAAGGCATCGAAATCCAGGGTGCTTCGCTGGACAACGGATTGCTGCACGTTGAACTCGTGCGCGAACTGCCAGAGCCCACGGCGCGAACCATTAAAATCGAACCCGGTTCCGCGTCAAAACCATCCAAAGTTCCGAAAACCATCGATGTGGAACGCGAAAAGTAGTTTCGGACTTTCATATTCGAAAAATGGATACGCGAACGCAAGAAAGGAGGATGGTCATGAAGGAAAACAGGAATTCCGGCGCCACACCGGCCGCGAGGATTCTTCGCAGCCTGTCGGCCAGCGATCTTGCTTCTTTGGGATTGGAAGAACTGGCTTACGTAAAGCCGACGGTCCTAAACGGCACGGTTGCCTACGCCATCCATGCCGCCGATGGCGAAAAATTGGCTACGGCCCCCAACCGGGATATCGCCATGGCCACCGTCCGCCACAACGACCTCGATCCCCTTAGCGTGCACTAGGAGGGGGACGGGTGCTATGCCGCGCGCGTCGTCGTAGACTGGGTTAGAAGCGCGTACAACGCCTCGGCGCTATCGGCGCCACGCAGTTTTTCACAGCCGTCCTTGTCGCGAAGCAGACGTGAAACGCGCGCCAGCGCCTTCAAGTGGTCCGCCCCAGCCGATTCCGGGGCCAGAAGCAGGAAAATCAAATCAACCGGCTGTTCGTCGATGGAATCAAAATCGACCGGCTTTTCCAGGCGCGCAAACAGGCCGTAAAGTCTTTCCAGATTGGGCAATTTGCCATGCGGAATGGCGATCCCGTTTCCGACGCCCGTCGTCCCCAGGCGCTCGCGTTCCAGCAACACGTCGAAAATCGCACGTTCGTGCATTCCCGAAATTCCCGCCGCACGCTTGGCCAGCTCCTGCAACGCATGTTTCTTGCTGGTCGCGCGCAAGCCAGAGACGACACCCTCGGTCGTCATCAGATCGGATATTTCCATGGGACCGGCCTACCCTTCTCGCATTCCCCGCGGGTCGATCCAGCCGATGTTTCCATCGGGCCTGCGGTAAACGACGTTCAGTCCGCCGTGCGCGCGATTGCGGAACATGACAACCGGCGAGTCGGCCAAATCCATATGCATCACCGCCTCGCTGACGGTGATCGTATCGATCTCGGCTTCCATTTCGGCGACGATGGTCGGCTGGGCGTCGGTCGAGACTTCTTCGTCTTCGGCACCGGGCGCGATAACGTATTGCTGCGCCGAAAGCGTCTCTTCGGCTCCGCGGGCTTTATGATGGTCGCGAAGGCGCCGTTTGTATCTGCGAAGCTGTTTGGTGATGCGATCCAGCGCACCATCGAAAGCCGCATGGATTTCGTCGGCCGAGCATTTGCCCTGCATGGTCATCCCGCGCCCGGCGTGAACCGTTACATCGGCCCGGAAAAGATGGGCCTCGCGCGAGAAAAGAACCGTCGCGTGAAGAGCGCGATCGAAGTACTTCTTCACGTCGGAATCAAGGTTTTCCTCAACGTGGGTGCGAAGGGAGTCGCCGACGTTAAGGTTTTTGCCTTTGACTGTAATTTCCATGAAAAAATGTATCCTGCCGTGTCAGGTCCGACGGTCTTGCGACCGTTCAATATGGCTCACTATTTCAGATAGGTCGTTTTTCGGTCTGTCGCAATGGCCACACATCGGTCGCCGTGGTTTTCGCAGAAGGCCCGGAACCTAGTGACACTCGGCCACAGAGTCAATACCAACAACGGGCTTCCCCTTTCCATTGGTTCTCAAAGCCCGCTGGACTTTTGTCGGCGGCGTTGAACCGACGACGGGATGCCCATGGACTCCCTGTATTTTGCAACCGTGCGCCGGGCGATGTCCATACCCTCGGCGGTCAGAATATCAACGATTTTGTCATCCGACAGCACCCCTTTCGGGGGTTCTGCTTCAATCAGCGCCCGAATGCGGTGTCGAACGGATTCCGCCGAATATGCCTCGCCACCCTTCGAGCTGGCGATAGCTGGGGTGAAAAAGTACTTCAGTTCGAAAATTCCGCGCGGACTTGCGATGTACTTGTTCGACGTTACGCGGCTGACCGTGCTTTCGTGCATCTCGATGGCGTCGGCGATATCCTTCAAAACCAAAGGCCGGAGGGCCTGAACCCCGTGGGCGAAAAAACCATCCTGCTGGCGCACGATTTCCGTCGAAACCTTCAAAATCGTGGTCGCCCTTTGATGAAGCGATTTAACCAGCCAGTTGGCCGACTGGAAACACTCGTCGATGTAATGGCGGTCTTCTTTTTTGCGCGCAGATTCGCTAACTCTCGCATGGTAGCGGTTGTTAACGATCAGGCGCGGAAGAGCCTCGGTATTCAAATCGATGCTCCAGCCACCGCCGGGAAGCGGGCGCATGATCACGTCGGGCGTGATCGGTTGCGCCACGGCGCTGTCGAACGCCATCGCAGGCTTCGGATCAAGCGCCCGGACCTCGGCCACCATTTCGACCAGATCCTCGTGATCGACGCCACAAACCCGCATCAGACCGTTGATATCGTGCTTGCCCAACAATTCAAGGTTATCAAGCAAAGCCTGCATGGCCGGGTCGAGGCGGTCAAGTTCGCGCAACTGAAGGGCCAGACATTCAGCCAGACTGCGGGCGAAAACGCCGGGCGGGTCCAAATGCTGGAGCACCATGAGCGTCTTTTCAACCCGCTCGACGGAACAACCCAACAACTCGGCGACCGACGCGAGATCGCCGGATAAATATCCCGCCTCGTCGAGACGGTCGACCAGGTGCAAGCCGATCACCCGGTCTGCCTGATCGGCCAGTTCGACGTTTAACTGGCCGATCAGATGATCGCGAAGCGTTTCCTCGCCCGCCATCCTTTGCTCGAGGCTCGTTTCATAGGGATCGAACCCCCCGCCACCCCGCGCGCCCCATTCGGAAAACGCTGTGTCGGAAAGCCCCTCGTGACCGGCATCCGATGACCCGGTGTTTGATTGCGCGTCATCCGATTGCCCGGCATCCGACGGGCTATCGTTGTTCCACAGATTGTCGTAGTCGACATCCATATCCATGGTTTCGGAGGATGGGATATCCTGTGCCCCCTCGAAATCAATGGATTGAAGCCCCTCGGTTTCGGCCTCGCCATCGGCGGTGGTTTCACCGGCCTGTTCGTCTCCATCGGAAGAACCATCTGACGCGCCGTCTTCGCTTTCCAGCAAAGGATTGCGCGCCAGTTCGTCTTCCACGTAGGCGGTAAGTTCGACGTTGGAGAATTGCAGCAGTTTGATCGCCTGCTGCAACTGCGGCGTCATCACCAGCGATTGGCTTTGGCGCATTTCCAGGCGCGGGGTCAATGCCATGACAGACCCCCGCGCGACACCGTGTCGCCGCTGCGGAAGACCGGAATCATCACGCGATTTCCGTCTTGCGTTCCCGCATTCCAGAAACGCCGATGAGTGTCCGGATCAAAGGCTGAATCGGTCGCCAAGATAAACCCGCCTTACATCGTCGTTTCCAACGATTTCAGCCGGCGACCCTTCCATCAGAACCATGCCGTCGTGAATAATGCAGGCGCGATCGATAACATCCAGCGTTTCACGAACGTTGTGATCGGTAATCAGGACGCCGATACCCCGATCTTTCAAGTGAAATACCAGTTCCCGGAGATCACCGACGGCAATGGGATCGATGCCAGCGAACGGCTCGTCCAAAAGGACGAAGTGCGGATTGGAGGCCAGCGTCCGTGCGATTTCGACGCGGCGGCGCTCGCCGCCGGAAAGGGCCAGCGACGGCGTACGCCGCAGATGGGTAATCGAGAATTCAGCCAGCAGTGCTTCAAGGATGGCCTCGCGGCGATCCCGCGATTTCTCGACCACTTCAAGCACGGCGCGGATATTGTTTTCGACGCTCAACCCCCTGAAAATGGAGGCTTCCTGCGGCAAGTACCCGATCCCCAGCCGCGCCCGGCGGTACATGGGAAGGTCGGTCATATCCTGGCCATCGAGAAGAACTTTTCCGTAATCGGCGGAGATCAGCCCGGTAATGATATAAAAACAGGTCGTTTTTCCAGCGCCGTTCGGCCCCAGAAGTCCGACCACCTCGCCGCGCTGAATCTGGAGGTTAACGCCACGCACCACGGGCCGCTTCTTAAAGCTCTTGCCAATGTTGCTCACCGCAAGCCCGCGGTTCAGCGAGACAAGACGGGGCCTTCCGTCCTGAGCTTCCGAAACCGGATCGCCGTCACGATGGTGCGGGTTGTTGTTTTCCATTTCCCTGCCGGTTCTACCGAAAAGTCATTAATTTTTCTTTACGCGATCACGTTCGCTCGGTTGCAACAGGCCGCGAACACGCTTTCCGCTGCCTTTACAGCTTTTCAGTTTGCTGATGCCCGTATTCAAATCCACCACGGCATCGCATCCTGCCAGCTTGTTGTCATCGCGCGCAATGCGCACGTCGCCGCTCAACGTGACAATACCACTATCCACGTTATAAACACCACGTTCGGCCCAAACCTCTTCCTGTACGGTCTTAATGTAAATGTCATCAAATGCATCGACCCGATGGACGCGGCTCTTCCCAGCTTTGTCGTTCTTGAAATAGGCGACGAGAACTTCGGTTTTCAGTGTCCGGTCGGCGCGCCGCGCCACGGCGTTGCCCCGAGCCACGGCCATACGCTTCAATTCGTAATATTCGAGCTGTCGGTCGGCCGTGATTTCGTCCTGCGCCGTAACCAGCCGAACCTTCTTTCCGCTGAGCACCATAATCGATTTGTCGACGTCGTAAACCGCCGTCTCACCAAAGGCATTTTCTCCGCCGGAATCAATTTTCACACGTCCCACGGCATCGATACGCGAAATCTCGGTTCCACCCTTTGCGCCCTTTCGATAGTAGGCGCGCAGCAAATCCGCATTGATCGAAAGTTCACCTCGTGTCGCCCTGGCATTCCCACGGGCCAGGAAAACCTGTCCGTCCTGTTGCCATTCGATGCCATCGTCGGCCTGAACCTCGATTGGCAAATCAGAATCCGAGCTTGAAAAATCCAGGTTCTGGGCAGCCCCTGATCCCGGCAATATCATCGCCGCCGTAAACCAGACCGCCAGAAAACCAAGGAAACGTCCCTTCCCGGTTCTCATGGCGTTTCCTTCCCGACACTGGGGTAGATAACCAATTTCGCCTTTCCGGTGAAGGTTATGGTTCTGCCCTTATCACTCAATTTCATCCCCTCGGAATTCAGATTTCCAAACGGCCCCTGCCCCTCGACCGGCACATTACTACGGGCGGCTCCTGCTTGCAGATCGATTGTCGCCATTTCGGTGCGAAGTTCATAACCAGAATCGTGGAACAGATTCACCGCGCCGGTCAACTCGAGTGTTTTCTCAGTCGGGGAAAGAAGCCCGGTATTAGCGGTCAATACCAGCCACGACCCGTCGTCCAAGGTCATGTCAGCCTTGGGCATTTCCAGTGCCACCGGCTCTCCAGACTCCCAGAAATCTTTGCGAATGCGGAAATTCTTGGCAAGGTCAGCGGTGATGGAAAACGGGTTGTTGTCAGCATCCGTCCCGACGAGCCGAGGATTGACGATGTTCGAGTTTTCGGTCTCAGTCGCAATCATGGTTGAAAACCCGATCAGAAAACGCCCGTCGGAAGGCTGCAAATATGGCCACGCCGCGACCAGAACAATCAGCACTGCAGCCCCAACCGGCAACAGAACTTTCATCATTCCGACAAAGCGGCTGTAACCGGTTCCGAATTTCTTCGCCACCCGGGGCGCAAAGGGCGCCTGAGTTCGCGACTTGGTTCGCGCCTTGACACCCGCCTGCGGCTCGCTTGGCCATGTTTGGGTATCGGTGTGCGGTGCGTTCATGGCCACCTTCTACGCCACGCCCGCGCGCAGGCAATCGTGGATGTGCAGAACACCGACCGGCGCCGTATCGCGCACAACAAAGAGATTAGTGATCGACCGCGAATTCATGATCTGCACGGCTTCGCTGGCCAGGGCGTCGGGCCGTATTGTCGTGGGGTTCGCCGTCATCACGTCGGCGACACGCCGACCCAGAAGATCGGGGCTCATGTGTCGGCGAAGGTCGCCGTCGGTAACAATCCCCAGAAGCACACCCGCGTCATCGATAATGCCGATGCAGCCAAAGCTCTTGGCGGTCATTACAATCAACGCATCCGCCATGGTCGCGTCGGCGCTGGCCAGCGGCAGGTCGTCGCCCTCGTGCATCAGGTCCGAAACCTTTAGCAACCGGCGGCCAAGATTACCGCCGGGATGAAACACATGAAAGTCTTCCGCGGAAAAACCTTTGCGTTCCAGCAATGCCACGGAAAGCGCGTCGCCCAGCGCCATCATCATGGTCGTCGAGGTGGTCGGCGCCAACCCCATCGGGCAGGCTTCGATCCGACCCGGAAGCAGGAGCGCAACCTCGGACGCTTTGGCCAACGCCCCGTCGACCGAACTCGTCATGCAAATGATCGGAACATTGAACCGTTTGGCGTATTCAATAAGGTCGACAAGCTCGGACGTTTCCCCGGAATTAGACAATGCCAACAAGGCATCGCCCTCGACAATCATGCCCAAATCGCCGTGACTGGCCTCACCGGGATGAACGAAAAACGCGGGCATTCCGGTGGAAGCCAAGGTCGAAGCGATTTTGCGGCCAACATGCCCGGCTTTTCCCATGCCGGAAACGATCACCCGCCCGCGCAAGCCGTCGATCAGGTCCAGCGCCGCGCTAAATTGCGCGCCGATGGAACGTGCCAGCGCCTCCAGCCCTTCGGCCTCGATTCGCAAGACGCGACGTGCCGATTCCAGGCCCAAATCGGCATTCTTGTCGCCAATTTGCCCGGGCGCGCCAGAAGAGGTCATTTACGTTTTCCGTCCATTTGCGCCTATCGGTTTGGCTACGGCATCACGCAGCCCCATCTGATCAGCTTCGTCACGGATGAATGAATACCGTCCCGCACCAACCGGCGGAGTATGCGCCCAAGGCCTTGAATCGTCAATAAAACAGCGCGGTTACGGCTTATTTGTGAAGCGCTCAGTGATGGAAAATGTCAGGATCGTCCCAGCCCAACAGATCCAGTTCGCCACGAGCCGGCAGGAAGTCAAAACAGGCTTGCGCCAGCTCGGTGCGCCCTTCCCTGGCCAGCCACGCGTCAAGTATCTCGCGCAGCCGATGCAGATAAAGAACATCGCCCGCCGCGTATTTCACCTGTTCGGGAGTCAATTGGGCGGCCCCCCAGTCCGACGACTGCTGTTCCTTGGAAACCTCAACGCCGAGCAATTCCCTGCACAAATCTTTCAGGCCGTGCTTGTCGGTGTTGGTGCGCGTCATTTTGGATGCGATCTTGGTGCAATAGACCGGGGCGCAGATCACCCCCAGATATTTGTGGATCGCGGCCACGTCAAAACGCGCAAAGTGGAACAGTTTGGTCACGCTTGCGTCGGTCAATAGCGCTTTCAAATTAGGCGCATCGTAATGCGGTTCGGGAAAATGAACCAAATGACAAACGCCGTCGCCCGCCGAAAGCTGGACCACGCAAAGCCGATCGCGATGCGGATTAAGACCCATGGTTTCGGTATCCACCGCAACCGAGGTCCCAAAGTTCAGTCCTGGCGGAAGATCTCCGATATGGACTTGCGCTGATTTGAGATCGTTCGTCACGCGATGCCCCTTTGCGGGGAAAAAATTTGAAAATTTGGTGCCCAGGAGAAGACTCGAACTTCCACGACCTTGCGGCCACAGGTACCTGAAACCTGCGCGTCTACCAATTCCGCCACCTGGGCACAAAACAAAAACCTGCCGAAACCGGCTGGCAGGGGGTTCGTTAATGCCATAGGATGACGATGTCAACCGGCTTTGTGGCAACGACGGTTGATGAACCACAAAAAGCCGTCACATTCGGGCCAAAAGTGGTAATCTGTCCCCCACCGTGGGCGTGGTCGGGTTTGGGCGCAAACGACAATTTCTTGACGAGGAGAAAGCAATGGGCCGTCGTGTGGTAACCGTATTTGGCGGGTCGGGATTTCTTGGGCGGCATCTCGTCAAACGTTTGGCGACGGAAGGTTATATCGTCCGTGTCGCGGTGTGCGACATTGAAACGGCGTTGTTCCTCAAAACTGCGGGCGGCGTCGGTCAGGTCGTCCCGCTTCAGGCAAACATCTGTCATGCCGATTCCGTTGCGGCTGCGGTTCAGGACGCCGACGCCGTTGTCAATCTCGTGGGCATCCTGTCGGAATGGGGCAAACGCACGTTTGAGAAAATCCACGTCGAAGGCGCTGCCAATGTGGCGAAGGCAGCCGCCGAAGCCGGGGTCAAAAGACTGGTCCAGATTTCCGCCATTGGCGCAGATGTGGAATCCCCGTCGGCCTACGCAAGAACCAAGGCGGCGGGCGAGGAAGCGGCACGAGCGGCCTTTTCCGGCGCGACCATCGTGCGCCCCAGTGTGGTTTTCGGACCCGAGGACAAGTTCTTTAACACGTTTGCCGCCATCTCCCAGATAACGCCGATTTTGCCCGTATTCGGCTGCCCTGGGCTGCCACGCTTTGTTTCCGCCTCAGAAGGTGGGCCGACGATCGATTTCTTTGGCGACGGCGGCACGCGTTTCCAGCCGGTCTACGTGGCCGACGTCGCAGCCGCCATCACGGGCATCCTCGACGATGAAAATACGGCGGGAAAAACCTATGAACTCGGCGGGCCGGAGGTCTACAGCTTCAAGGAAATCATGGAACTTGTCATGGCCGAAACCAAGCGTTCGCGGCTGCTGGTTCCCGTGCCCTTCGCCATTGCGGCATTTGAGGCCTGGTTCATTGAAAAGCTGCCCAATCCGCTTTTGACGCGCGATCAGGTCAAGCTGCTGCAATCCGATAATCTGGTTGCGGAGGATGCCTTGGGCCTGAAGGATCTGGGCGTCGGGGCGACATCGGCGGAAACCATTCTTCCGACCTATCTCGGACGTTTCCGGCCACCAACGGCCCAAGGCCGAAGATAGCACCCGACAAGGCGTTATTTACCTTCTTGCCAAATCACTTCGTAGACCGGAACCGGGTCCGCGAAGCCTTTCATTTCCCGCGTGCCGCGGGATTCGAATTTGATCGGGCGGCCCGTGCAAAGGCCCTTGACCACTTCGGAAACGATGATCTCGTCGGATTCCGCCACCGCACACAGGCGCGCCGAAAGCTGCACGGTAACACCGAACAGATCGTCGTCTTCCACCACCGGTTCACCGGCGTTGATCCCGATGCAAAGGTGAAGCGGAATATCGCCTTCGGCGGCGTTGTTGGCGATAACCCGTTCCTGCATTTCGATGGCCGCCTCCACCGCGTTGGAAACCGTCGCGAAGGACGCCATGATGCCGTCGCCCGTGTGTTTCACCTCGCGCCCCGAGAAATTGGTAAGCGCGGATCGCACGATCCGGTTATGGGTTCGCACCACATACTGGGCCGCGTCATCTCCGACGCTGACGGTCATGCTCGTCGATCCGACGATATCGGTGAACAACACGGCGAGCGGACCGGAATGTTCTTCGGCTTTGGCCGGGTTGCGCCAATTCTCAAGGGCCGATGTAAGCTGGTGGGAACCTTCGGTGTCGCCCTCCAGGAACGCCATCATCGACTGCCGCCCCGCTTCGTACATTTCGACGTACTTCGGCTGCATCAAATAATCGGCCGCGCCATCGGCGAATTTACCCGCCATCGAAGCTGGCGTGCCAAGGCTTTGAACGGACTCCGACAAAATGGTATGGGAATCGCTTGCTTCCAGACCTTGGGTGGTGGCCAGCGAGTCTACCGCGCCGGCAACATAAAGATTGATGCCGAATCGCGAAAACGCGTCGACCGGACCCGATGCCCGGATTTCCTCGGCGGCGGCACCGACGAACGTCGTCATCTTCGACTTCTGAGCCTCGCCGGCGGCGGTTAGGGGCTCTTTCGCCTCCTGTTCGGGCTCTGGCTCGGCCTCGAGAATGTTCTCCACCTCGGGCGCCTCTTCTTCCTCCGGAGCCTCTTCCGAAACGTCTGGCGGCGGTGGAGGCTCCTTATCGGATTCTTGCAAGGCCTTGAGGATGTCCTCTTTGGGCTGCGCCAATTTGCGGCGAATCTTGGTTGGGCGCGCCGGGGCCGCCGCGCGCGCCGGGGCACGGGGCCGTCGCGGCGAGGCCACGATCTGAATTCCGTTCAGGAAAATCAGGGCAAGCACCCCGAAACTGAGAAGAAACGTCGTAATGAAGACGACGAACAGCGCATTTGCTTCACCGGCGCCCATGACCGCGATATTCCGTGCCGCTAGTTTCGGTGCGAAAACCGGCAACAACCCGGTCACAAGCGCGGCCAATCCCAACGCCACGAGGATGTATATGAACACCCGGAAAAAGAGGCCGGGAACGGTAACAACGGTCGGAGCCTTTCCCTTCCCCCGGCGCGCACGGCCGCGGCGCCCCGCCGCGCCGTCGTAAAGGTCGTCGTCGTCGTCATCGTCGTCGTCGTCGGCCCATGAACTGTATAAGTTGTCGCCTCCGCGACCACCGGATTGACTTTCAAAACGGCCGGAACCCGATCCGCCGCCCGACGGTGAGGATTGTTCCGCTTTGGTGGCTGCAGCCAATCCGGCGCTTTTGAAAACGACGACCTGTTTGTACAGGCCTGTCTCGTCGTCATAAACCTCGCGAACCACCTTCACCATCGCCTTGGAGCTTTGCGAAAGCTGCTTTGCTTCCTCGATCGCCGCGTTGGCGCCGGTAACCGGATGGCGAGCATGAATCTCCCATCGTTCGCCGACCAAAATGCAGACTTCGTAACTGGCGTTAGCGTCACTCATTTAAAGTCATCCAACCCACAGTTTCACCCTGCGGGCCTCTCCCTATTCCTCATCCTTCCGAAAGATTACCGGGAAACCGGACAAAACAACAGTATTTCAATACCCGATAAATTATAATGTTGGGTCTCGGTTTGAATTCCGTTGCTTCTGAATGTCGGTCGCGGACACCGATTGTTTTGCGTTGGACAATGATTATCTATCATACTTAGTATCGATTCGAGCATCGGCTTGCTTTGGACCTTTCGAGGGATGATGAGATGATTGGAATTCGCGCGATTCTGGTTGTTATGGCGTTTGGCGCGAGTGTTTTCAGCGCCCCGGCGCAGGCCTCGGATGCAGCCATCGATGCATTTTTCGGTCGTTATTCCGGAAGTGCGATTTCAACGTCGGATGAGGGACTCTCCAAGCGAGATCTGAGCGTTCACATCGATGACGCCGGTGCGGGCGCTTTTTCCCTCGACTGGATAACTTTTACCCGCAAGGCCGACGGACGGCGGAAACGCAAAAGCTATTCCATCACCTTCAAACCGACGAAGCGCGAGAACATTTACGCCTCGGCGATGCAGCGCGACAAATTCGGCAATGCGGTCCCGCTGGACCCGCTGAAGGGCGAGCCCTACGTATGGGCCAGAATTCAGGGTAAAACCCTGACCGTTCACGCGCTTCATATCATTGAAGACGGTGGTTACGAGCTGCAAATATACGAGCGCACCCTGAGGGAAAAGGGCCTGGACCTGCGCTTTTCACGCATCCGCAACGGCGAGCAATTACGAGTAATCACCGGATCGTTGGTGCGGTTCGACGACTGACAGGCCCGAGCGCCTATGATTTTCAGGCGCGCAACGTTCCGCCGGTAGCCTTGTTGACGCGAATGACGATTTGAGTCGCGACAGCCTCGATCTCGCTGTCGGTCAGCGTCTTTTGCGTCGGCTGAAGCACGACGTTGATGGCCAGCGATTTCTTGCCCGCATCAAGGGACCCGCCTTCAAACACGTCGAACACCCGAACATCCGAGATCAGTTTCGTATCTGCGCTTCTGGCGGCCCGCAGAACATCGGCGGCTGGCACACCCGCATCCACGACGAAAGCGAAATCGCGCTCGACCGGCTGGAAGGGCGAAAGCTCGAGGAACACCTTGGTTGCGCTTTTGCGACGTTTGGCCTTGGGAACCTGCTCGAGAAACACCTCGAAACCAACCATCGGCCCTTTCACGTCCAGGGCCTTCAGCACGCGCGGATGAATTTCGCCGAACCACGCCAGCACCACCTTCGGCCCCAGGCACAGGCATCCCGAACGCCCCGGATGATACCAGCCGGGCGCATTATCGGTGACCTGCAATTTGTCCACCGGCGCACCCGCCCCCGCTAAAGCGGCAATAGCGTCGGCCTTGGCGTCAAAGACTTCGACGGCACGCGGCGGTTGGGCCCAATCACGCGGCCCCGAACGCCCCGAACGCAGGCCCGCAGCGACCATCATCTGGTCATCCGGCTTGTCGCCCGCGTATTGCGGCCCCAGTTCGAAAAGCGCGGCCTGCAAAACGCCACGGTCTGCGTTACGCCCGGCCGCCGCGATCAGGTTGGGAAGAATTGACGGGCGCATGACGTCCAGATCGCTGCTGATCGGATTTACCAGCCGGATCGAATCGGGAACCACCCCGAACAAATCCGCCTGCCCCGAAGGCATGAATGACAGGGTTACGGCCTCTACCATTCCACGGCTTGCCAGAATTCGCCGCACATCCGCCCGGCGGCGCTGTTCGGCACTAAGGGCCGGATGAGGCAATGTCGTTTCCGTCTCCATGGGCACGACGGGAATGTTGTCGTAGCCGTAAACGCGGATCACTTCCTCGACCAGACAGGGTTCGCCGACGATATCGTTGCGCCACGGCGCGACCGCGACCTTCAGGTTATCGCCGTCGGCCTCGACGCCGCAGCCCAGCGCGGTGAGAATACTTTCGATTTCGGCGCGCGGCACGTCGACACCACCCAGACCCGCGACCCTTTCCGGACGCAACGTGATCTCGCGCCGCCAGTCGGGCTCGCTTCCGGCAACAACCAGTTCGGAAGCCTCGCCGCCGCACCAGTCCTGAATCAGACGGGTGGCGATCTCGACCGCATCAATCAGGAACGATGGATCGATGCCACGTTCAAAACGGAAGCGCGCATCGGTCTGCAAATTCAGTTTGCGCCCCGTCGTCGCCGTGCGAATGGGATCGAAATAGGCGGATTCGATAAAGACATTGACGGTGTCCTCGCCGCAACCGGTACGCTCGGCACCGATAACGCCGCCCAAGGCCTCGGGATCTTCATCGTCGGCAATGACCGTCATTTCCTCGTTGGGCTCGTAGGTCTTGCCGTCAAGGGCGTCAATGGTCTCACCCTTGCGGGCCAGACGCGGACGAATATTGCCACGCACCTTGTCGGCATCGAACACATGCAAGGGGCGGCACAGCCCGACGGTCAAGAGGTTGGTCACGTCGACCAGAGCCGAAATTGGCCGCAATCCGATGGCGACCAGTCGGTCCTTGACCCATTGCGGGCTTTCGCCGTTTTTGACGCCGCGGATATAGCGTCCGACGAAATACGGGCAGGCGTCTTCCATGCCTTTGGGGAAATCAAGAATCACGTCGATGGGGCTTTTGAAGCCGCCAGGAACAGGTGACGTATCCAACGGTTTCAGCGTGCCCAGACCAGCGGCTGCCAGATCGCGCGCGATCCCGCGCACACCCAGGCAGTCTCCCCGGTTTGGCGTAATGCCGACATCGAAAACCGGGTCGGAGAGACCCATGACGTCAATGGCGCGCACGCCCACGGGCGTATCCACGGGCAACTCGATAATTCCCGAGTGATCCGAGCCGATGCCCATTTCATCCTCGGACAGAAGCATTCCGTTGCTTTCGACGCCGCGGATGCTGGCTTTTTTCAGGGTCACGTCGATGCCGGGAATATACATTCCGGCCTGCGCAAATACCGCCCGCATTCCGGCCACCGCATTGGGCGCGCCGCAAACGACTTCGGTTTCTCCTTCACCGAAATTAACCTTGCACAGGCGCAGGCGATCGGCGTTGGGATGCTGTGTCGCTTCCAGCACCTCGGCGACCACGAATTTCTCAAGACCCTCGGAGCGGTCCACGACCTCTTCGATTTCGATGCCCAGCATGGTCAGGCTGTCGGCGATTTCGTCGATGGTTGCTTCGGTATCCAGATGTTCCTTGAGCCAGCTTAGTGTGAACTTCATCGGTTCAGCCCTCCCACCATGCTGGGTACGTCCAGCGCCTTGAAGCCGTAATGGCGAAGCCAGCGCAGGTCGGAGTCGAAGAACGTACGCAGGTCGGGAATGCCGTATTTAAGCATGGCGATGCGCTCCAGCCCGACACCGAAGGCAAAACCCTGATAAATCGTCGAATCGATACCGCAGTTTTCAAGAACGGCCGGGTTGACCATCCCGGAACCAAGAATTTCCAGCCAGTCATCGCCGTGACCGATGCGGAATTGGCCACCCTCGCGTGTGCATCCAATGTCCACTTCGGCGGACGGTTCGGTGAACGGGAAATAGCTGGGCCGGAAACGAACCGGCAAATCGTCAACGCCGAAATAGGCGCGGCAGAAATCGATCAGGCAACCCTTCAGGTGACCCATGTGGGTGGTCTTGTCGATGACCAGCCCTTCAACCTGATGGAACATCGGCGAATGGGTGGCGTCCGAATCACAGCGGTAGGTGCGCCCCGGACAAATAATGCGGATCGGTGGCTGCGTCTTTTGCATGGTGCGAATTTGCACCGGCGAAGTATGGGTGCGCAAAACCATGCGCTGCCCGTCGCCCTCATCATCGCTGGCTCCGGGCATATAGAACGTGTCGTGTTCCTGACGGGCTGGATGCTCGGGCGGAATGTTCAGGGCAGTGAAATTATGCCAGTCGTCCTCGATGTCGGGGCCTTCGGCCACCGTGAAACCCATTTCGCCGAAGATGGCGACAACTTCGTCGATGGTCTGGCTGATGGGATGGATGCGCCCTTCGCGTTCGGGACGGACGGGCAAGGTCACATCAACCTTTTCCTCCATCAGCTTGGCGTCGATGGCGGCCTCGGCAAGGACCGATTTTCGCGCTTCCAGTACCGCAGCGACCTCGGTCTTTAATTTGTTCAGGGCCGCGCCCGCGTCCTTGCGCTGGGCCGGTTCCATAGCGCCGAGACCCTTCATCATCTGGGTGATGCGCCCTTTTTTGCCCAGCGCCGTAATCCGCAGATCTTCAATGGCGTTCATGTCGGCGGCGGCTTCGGCCGCACCGATCAGTTCCGAACGCAGGGAAGCAAGATCATCCATGGTATTCACGCACCTTATATATAGCCACGGCAAACCGGCGGGCCGCCCTACCAGCGGCCCCCGGAAAAAACCTCGAACTGAGACGATAGCTTACGTAAGTTTACGCGGTTTCGGGAAGCGCCGAGCGGGCCTGTTCGACCAACGCCTTAAACGAGTCGGGCTCGCGAACCGCCAGATCGGCCAGAACCTTGCGGTCAACCTCGATGCCTGCGCGCGACAAACCGTTCATGAACTGGGAATAGGTCAGTCCGCATTCGCGCGCACCCGCGTTGATGCGCTGAATCCACAGACGGCGGAACTGCCGCTTGCGATTGCGCCGATCGCGATACGCATACTGCAGTGACCGCTCGACCCGCTCAATTGCGATTCGATAGTTGGTGCTGCTGCGCCCGCGAAAGCCCTTGGCTAACCCTAGAATCTTTTTGTGACGGGCGTGGGTGGTTGTGCCCCTTTTAACTCGTGCCATGGTTCACATCTCCTCAGGCGTAGGGAAGGTAAGATTTAACGATGCGGGCATCCGGAGCCGACAGGATCATGGTGCCACGCGCCTTCCGCTTCATTTTTTGCGGGCGACGACGCAGGAAATGGCTTTTGCAAGCGAAGTTCCCACGGACTTTGCCCGACGCCGTAAGGCGGAACCGTTTTTTCGCGCTGGATTTGGTCTTCATCTTGGGCATTTCGCATTCCTTTCGATGGAGCGTTCGTGAGCGTCTGGGCATGCCCCGCCGTACCGCTCGAAACTGTTCTTTGAAGAACGCGGCGTTATAAAGCCACCCACGACCAATTGCAAGGCGCAAACCGGCGGTTTCGGTGTTGGCGATTGTCAGTCACCGGCCAGACCGGTATTTTGGGCGTTAATAAACGGGATATCGGGAGACGCCCCTTGCTCCGCAGCCTCGTCATTGATGACAATCCACAGACCGAATGGCTCCTTCGGCGCGGGTTCGAGATGATCGGGGCGAACATCGAAAAAGACTTCGTATTTGCCGATTGCGACGAAGCCGCATTGCGCATCATCGAGCGCGACGAAAGTTTCGACATTGCGTTCGTTTCTATCGACTCCCCCCAAATCAACGGTCTCGAGCTGTTCAAGAAAATCCCCAACAAGAAGTTCCGCGTCCCCCGCATCGCCCTGACAGATAACCGTGACATCGCCGTGGTGCGCAAGGCGATGAATGACGGCGCTGCGGACTTCCTGGTCAGACCCTTTACCTTCGAAGACATCGCAGCGACCATGGAACGGGTCTTCCGGCAGGTCGAAAGACGCCGCCGGGCGTGGGAGCAGGAAGCCGAGCTGTCGTCCATTCGCCGGGAAATCTCCATTGCGGCGGACATCCAGCAACGCATCCTGCCGAAGAAATTTCCCGACTGGGACGGCCTCGACATCCATGCAGAGGTTTTTCCGGCCAAAGACATGGGAGGCGATTTTTACGACGTCTTCTCCCTGCCCCACGAGCGCGTCGGGCTTGTCATCGCCGACGTTTCGGGAAAAAGCGTTCCCGCGGCCTTTTACATGGCTGTCGCGCGCACCCTGATGCGGGCCAACGGACCCCATTTCGACGATCCCGCCGATTGTCTGGCGGCCGTCAATGGCATGCTATGCCGCCACGAAATCCCGGGCATGTTCGTGTCGGTTTTTTATGCGATCCTGAACCCCCGCACCGGCGAAATACGTTACGCCAACGGCGGCCACCCGCCGCCAATCTTACGTGCCGCCGACGGCAGTATCGTTGCGGTGGAGGGCGGCGAGGGAACGGTTTTGGGCGTGACCGTTGAGTTGGACTACGAAAGCGACGCTCTTACCCTGGCGTCGGGCGAACTCATTTATATGTGCACGGATGGTGTCTGGGAGGCGTTCGATAATAAGCGCAACCAGTTTGGTATGGAGCGTTTATGCCGATGTCTGGCTGACTGCGCCGGGCGCAGCGCGGCAGACTTTGCGGGCGCCGTCAATTCAGCCGTCTCGGGCTTCACCGACGGCGCGCCCACCCATGACGACATCACCAGCCTGATCGTCAGGCGGTCCTGAACGCCACCGTCTGGCCGAACGAATAGGCCGCCCATCCCGCTTGGGAGGACGGCCCCGATTTTCACGTCTAAGGCTTATTTAGGTACAATCACCATGGTCATCAGGCGACCCTCGGTGCGGGGGAACTGCTCAACCTTGGCAATTTCCTCCACGTCCGCCTGCACCCTCTGAAGCACCTTGACCCCGAGATTCTGATGCGCCATCTCGCGTCCCCGGAAGCGAATGGTGACCTTTACCTTGTCACCGTTGCCCAAGAACTTGTTCATGTTGCGCATCTTGGTCTGGTAGTCGTGCTCGTCGATGCCCGGACGCATCTTGATTTCTTTGACTTCAATGACCTTTTGCTTCTTCCGGGCCTCGTTCTGCTTCTTCTGCTCCAGGTACTTGAACTTCCCGTAGTCAAGAACCTTGCAGACGGGCGGATCCGAATTGGGCGCGATCTCGACCAGATCGAGACCGGCCTCGGCGGCCATCTCCATTCCTTCGGCAACGCTAAGGACGCCGATCATTTCCCCGTCGGCGTCAATAACCCGGATGGATGGTGCTACAATATTATCGTTAACGCGCGGTCCCTTGCGGTTCGGCGGTTGGTTGAAAGGCGGTCGAGCTATTTACCGTCTCCTAGGTTGTTGGTCAAAATTCCCCGTTCGGCAAAAGCCGAAACATTTACTTCCCTTGCCGCCTACCGCGTCGAGAGCGGACCGGCGGCCTCCTCCACAAGTCTAGCGACTGCATCATCAAGCGCAAGAATTTCTTGCTCTTTTCCGCCCAGCCTGCGCAACGCGACGGTCCGGTTTTCGGCCTCGCGGGCGCCAAGAACGGCAATTACGGGGACTTTAGCAACGCTGTGCTCGCGGACCTTGTAATTGATCTTCTCGTTGCGGAAATCCGTTTCGCAAGCGATTCCCGCCGCGTTGAATGCCGCAGCCACCTCGCGGCCGTAGTCTTCGGCCTCGCTGGTAATGGTCGCGACAACGGCTTTTTGCGGGGCCAGCCACAGCGGCAGGCGGCCCGCGTAATGCTCAATCATGATGCCGGCAAAACGTTCCAGCGATCCAAACAGCGCCCGGTGCAGCATGACCGGATACTGCTTGTCACCGTTGGTGTCCACGTAGGTCGCTTCCAGCCGGCGCGGCATGTTCATGTCGACCTGCAACGTGCCGCACTGCCAGTCGCGGCCAATCGCATCGCGCAATACGAATTCGAGTTTGGGACCGTAAAACGCTCCTTCGCCCGGGTTGAGCGTATAATCGAGACCGGCTTCCTCGACGGCGGCTTGGAGCGCGCCCTCGGCCTTGTCCCACACGGCATCGTCGCCGGCGCGCACTTCAGGTCGGTCAGAGTACTTGACCACCACGTCGGTAAAGCCGAAATCGGCATAGACCGTCTGCAGCAGA
>JABGRG010000165.1 GCA_018648445.1 Rhodospirillales bacterium
TCTCCAATATAGGGGGCCACCCGTTTCAACCGGCCACCGGTCATTGTTTCTACGCCGGTATCGACCAAGGTCACCTTCCAGTCCTCGGAGGCGCTTTGGTGAATTTCAATACTGTTGCTGCCTAAATCGAAGGTCACATCAGCCTGGTGCAGGAAGTAATTGGCGAAATACTCCTTGATGACGTAGCCCTTGTAGCCAAGGCACACGACGAAATCGTTTATTCCGTGATGGCTGTAGGTTTTCATGATGTGCCAAAGAATCGGCTTGCCGCCAATTTCGACCATGGGTTTTGGCCGAAGTTCCGTTTCTTCGCTGAGACGGCTTCCCAGGCCACCGGCTAAAATTACACACTTCATTTTCGAGCGACCTTTTTAGTCATTGAAAGTATGGCTCTATCACGATTCCCTGTCCATGACAGAGCAGTTTCATGCACACAGGGTCTTCAATGCCTGATCCAAGCCGGTCAAGTCCGAAATGGTCAGGGTGGCGTTGGGAAAGGGGCTGGCGTGGGGTTCGGGAACCCTGCCGATGAAGGGATTTCCGGTTTCCTTCGCTGCGTCAAAATCGGTCAGGCCATCGCCGATAAAAACCAGGTCGCGGGGTTCCCAGTCCCGCTCGGCCATGATGGCGGCGAGAATCTCCGGCTTGCCCCGATTGGAACCGTAGACTCCGGAGAAATAAGGAGCGAGTTCTCTTTCCGAAGTGATCGTCAACAGTTCCTCGTCCGGCGTGCCGGAAATAACAAACAGCGGCGTGGCTTCGTGGTGCGCCTTTAGAAACTCCAAAGCGCCTGCAACGAAGGGACAGGCCAGAACTTTTTCCAGGACGAGATCAGAGAGTGTGCGGCCTAGCTCGGCACGGACTTCCGGCGCCAGCGATATCTTCAGGACATCGCGATAGATCATGTCGAACTTGATATAGCGCGAAAACCCGGCGTGGGTTTCGTGAATGGCGATGATCGCATCAAGGTGCTCTTTGTGCTCAGCGAACAAAGTCGCCATGGCCTCGGTCTTGATGGAAACGGACTCCAGAATGACGCCGTCGAAATCAAAGGCAATCGCCTTAAAGGTCATGCTTGTCCTAGATAGCCAAGAATGGCGTCAACGGCCTCGACAGGGGTAAGGGTTTCCGTGTCGATGACGATATCAGGATTTTCCGGAGCCAGATATTCAGAATTGACGCCGACCAGGGTGTCGATCTCGCCGCTATGGGCTTTTGCGTACAACCCTTTTGGGTCGCGTTCAGCGCAGGTTTCAATGGAACATTTTATGTAAACAATGCTCAGTTCATCGATGGAGTCGTTAACAAGTTTCCTCGCATCCTTGTTGGCGGTCAGCGCGGAAACGATGGCATGGATACCGCCCTCCGAAGTTTTATTGGCCAGGTGCACCAGCGTGCCGACAACACGATGGCGGTCTGATGCCTGAAACCCGAAATCGTCGCCGAAAAAATTGCGCACCTCGTCACCGTCGAAATGCAGGGCCCGGTGCCCATCAGACCGAAGACGTACAAGCAATTGTTCTGCGATGGTTGTTTTGCCACTGGACGTCGGCCCCATTAGCCAAAGGACGAACCCTTTATTCATAGAGGCCACAGTTCAGGCCCCTAAAATTTCTGTAAGGGAAGTATCTGGCGTCCACATTTCACTTTCACTAATTAGGTCGCGAATCATCGTAACGGCTTCTACCGGATAGTTGCCAATGGCGGTTTCTGCTGCCAGCACCAAACCGTCGGCACCCATTAACAGGGTGCTGGCGACGTCGTTGACCTCGGCCCGTGTCGGTGATTTACGAGTGACCATGGATTCGAGAAGGTTGGTGGCGACAAAAACCGGCGTCTTGCGCGACCGGGCGAAGGAAATGATCCGACGCTGCAGGAATGGAACTTTGGCGATCGGAATCTTTCTGGATAGGTCGCCCCGGTCGATAAGGATTTCATCGGCCCGCTCCACTATACCTTCAAGGTTGATCAAGCCCGACGGACTTTCGATTTTGCAGATAATGGTTGCGTCTGGTCCGCACACCGCGCGCATTTTGTCGACATCTTCCGGCGTGTTGGCGAAGGACAGGGCAAAATTTTTAATTCCTAAGTCGAGGCCAACTTTGATGGCCTTGGTGTCCTTATCCGTCAGGGGCTCAAAATCCAGGTCGCGCTGAATGTCAGCGGCTTTATTGCTGCCCACTGCGCCCCCCGAAGTGACGATAGCGGTAGCCTCATCGTCATTGGTTCCGGTGACACGAAGCCGGACGTGGTCAAAATCGATGTTTATTTCATCTCCGACAATGAACTGGCGGGCGATATTTTTGGGTGCGAAGGAAATGTTGTTGGCGTCACCAACGACCGGTTCGAAGTGAATGGCGACGGTTTCGCCTTCTATGAAGGTAACAGCTTCGCTGGCCATTTTCTGGTTTCTAAGTTGCGCGCCTTCGCTATCGAGACAAATGGGAACATTGGTCCAACTGCGAATTTTTTCAATGGCTGGGGCCACGGCTTCCAGGGGCGTGTGCGACAGGTTGATGCGGAACACATACACGCCCATATCCGTACATCGCCTGACGACATCCTCGGTCATGGATGAAGGGCCGAGGGTTACAAGAATTTTATGGATCATGGGTATTTTTTTATCCTAACGGGCTGGTGGTATGAGTGTTTCGGGCGATATGTCACGATTTTTCTGAGGCATATTTTTCAAGCCGCTTGATACGGGCTTTTTGGACGGTTCGGCGGATCGGTAATTGTAATTGTTCGGGAAGAATCCGGAATGCCTTGCGGGCCAAATTCTTCGCTTTCAAGCGGGTCGGGTTATTGTCGGTATCGCGGTGCTGCTTGAGGATGTTGCGAAGCTGCAAAAGGTATGTTTCCGAATCCTCGAAGCCCCGATTGCGGACCTTGGGAAGGGCGCGCTCGATCGCCGCAAACATGTCTTCGAACTGCGAATCGGAAAAGACCAGATATTCCTTTTGGAACTCGTAGGTCTGATAAGGATTTGAAACCAGGGAGATTAATGGCTCGGCGTCAAAGGAGAGACCCAGGTCGACGAAAGTTTCTATTTCCGAGGCGTTGATGCTGTTGAGCGTCAGGGAAACGGTGAAAGTGAATTCCTTTTCGCGTTTCAGTTTTTGCAGCTTAGCCATGTTCTCCATAACCAAATCCCAGGACGCGTTGCGCCCGCGCACGCGTAGCGCCTGGAAACTTTCATTCGTCGCCGCGTCCAGGGACGTCGCTACGCAGGTGATGGGAAGGCGACCGACCGTTTTCATAACCTTGTCGGTCAACAGGGTGGCGTTGGTGATGATGAAAAAACGGGTTTCCAGATTTGTATTGTGCTCACTGAGAAATTTCAGAACCGGGTTAAAGTAGAAGGGCTCCCCACCGAAAGGAAAAACGACCTGGCTTTTCAGGGCCAGTTCCGGGAGTTCGGCCATGAATCCATCGGGCAGTTTGATCCGCATCTTGGCGTCTTCACGTTGATAGCAGTGATAACAATCAAGGTTACAGGCGTATGAATAGGTAAAGCGAAGCCAGCGAGGTTGGGAGCCGAGTATGGTTTTTCCTTCCGAGAATTCCTTCTCGTTCAGTTCTGCGTTTTGACGCGGTTCGCCGTCTTCACTCAGATCCTTGAACCAATCCAGGTTCTCGTATTTCTTGCCACCCTGCAGTACCGGGCAGGTATGAGGGCACATGGCATACGCCCCTTCGTCGCGCATCCGTTCACGGCTGCTCAGAAATCCCTCGCCGTTCCAAATATCGAGAACCGGGGCGTCGTTGACATTGCCGAGCACAGTGTTGTTGTTGCAACACATGGTGACGTCGCCGTTCGGGTTGTTGACCTCGAAATGCGACCACGGGTGCTTGCAGACGAACTTTTCCATCATGGAGATCCTGTTGAGGGGTAGGAAGTTGTCTTGTTCATGTGGGGCCTAAAGGAAGCGATGTGAAGTTTTCATTCTTGGGTTCGGAATCGGCGAATTGCCGGAAACGGCTGTTGTTTGCGCAGAGGGCGTCAAAGCTTCCAATGTCGTTAATTTCTCCGTCAATCATGTAAATGATCTTGTCGCAATTTCTGACGGTAGAAAGTTTGTGAGAAATGGTGATGACCGTCTTTTCACCCTTCAGGCGATCAATGGCGGCGGTGACTTCCTTTTCGGTCTCGTTGTCGAGGTCGGATGTTGCCTCGTCGAAAATTAGAACCTCGGGGTCGCGATAAAGCGCCCGCGCGATGGCCACCCGCTGGCGCTGGCCGCCGGACAACCGCGACCCCCCTTCGTGAAGGCGGGTTTCGAGCCCGTTGGGAAGGCCTTCAATCACCGATTCTAGATTGGCCATGCGCAGGGAGAAATTGATACGCGCCGGGTCGATAGCCTCATCGTTCAGGCCGAAAGCGATGTTACGTCGAATCGTGTCGTCCACCAGGTAGATGCTTTGCGGCACGTAGCCCAATATCTCCTGCCAACCGCGGGTGTTCAACGCGATGTCCCGGCCATCAACGCTGATACTCCCTGTGTCGGGGGGCAGCAGCCCGAGGAGGAGGTCGATAAAGGTCGATTTTCCGGCGCCGGATGTGCCAACAATACCAACCGATTCTCCGGTTTTGATGGCAATGTTCAAAGCTTTGACGGCGGCATCTACCCCGCCAGGGTAGGAGAACGAGACGTCGGTAAAGCGGATTTCGTCAGACAAGGAAAAATCTTTGTGCGGGCCGTTGCCATCAGGCTGCGTGGCTTCGGCTTCGGCGTCCATAAGATCCTGGTAGAGCACATCGACGTTAGCGAGGCGATTTTTCAGGTCGTTGGCGCCGGTCAGAATCCTGCTTGTCGACGGCATCAGCCGCAACGCCGCAATGCCGAGCAGCCCCAGCGCAGAGATGACCTCATCAGTCGAATGCTTTGTGAACATTAGGCTAAGGACGACGGCAGCAAAGCCCATGATGACCAACGTTTCAACGGAAAGGCGAGGAAGGTGTTGAAACGTCGTCAGCTTGCTGAGAATACGTGCGCGCCCCTTCGTGTGGTGGGCAAACTCGGAGCCTAGATATTCATGCACGTTGAGCAGCTTGACGTCGCGGATGGAGCCCAGGGCCTCGGTGATGGACTTGATCATCCGGCCATCTATATCCTGCGAGGTTTTCCCCCAGCGCAGCAAGTGCGGTCCGGAAAGGCGGTGGAAAAGAAATCCGAAACTGACCAAGCCTGCCGCTGCGGCAACGGTGACCATAGGCTCGAAAAAAAGTAGCAGCGCGAATGCGACCAACGCCAGCATGCTTTCCAGCGAAATCATCAGCATGAGGCGAATGCTTTCGAAGGCTCGGTTGGCGCTGGTGCTCAGATTGCGGATGATCTCGGCGCTGTTGCGCTGAAGATGAAAGCGGAAGGACCGATTAAGGTACATGACGAATAGCCGTTGCAGGAACAGCGCCAGTTTCGCCTGGATTGTACGGTTGATGACGAAGATCATCCCGAACAGGGCGGCATTCTTG
>JABGRG010000166.1 GCA_018648445.1 Rhodospirillales bacterium
CCCAGAATGCGGCGTTTGATGGGCGGCGTGTGGAACATCCATTCGCCGACTGGATCGGTCATCAGCCGCGCGTCATGCTCGGTGATGCCACGGGTCAGGCCCAGCATCAGGCCAATGGCGTGTTCGGCGACGTCCATGGTGCCGTAATCAGGCACGTTGCAAACGGGAATTCCCATTGCGCCGAAGCCTTTGATGTCGACGTTGTCGAAGCCGACACCGGCACGCACGACGACCTTGATGTTGTCGAGCTTGGTCATGATCTCCGGCGTAACCGGGATTTTTTCGTAAAGAACCAGCCCGTTGCATTCGCGCCAGGATTCTTCGGTGATCTGGGCCACGATACCGGGTTCCCACTTATAAAAATCGACGGTCACGTCCGAACCGGCGACCTCGCGTTCGAGATCGGCATCCGGATACCCGAGATCGGGGATGAGAATTCGCATGTTTCCTCTCTATGCTCCTTGACGTTTTTTTTCGTGATCATTCTATGTGATCGGAATCAGTCTGACGGGAATATATCGGCCGGTTCAATATTTCGCACCGAAAATATGGCAGATCATTGAGCCATTATTTCGCGGCAGGCCATGAAGTCGTCATACATGCGCGCGAACACCCGGTGCTTGGCCGCGTGGTAACGCGCGATCTCGCCGCCCGACGGTTCAATGACCGCGCCTGCATGGTTCATGGCCCCCATGGCCGAAAGCACATCGGCAAAATCACCGGAAACCACCGCCCCCAGAATGGCAGACCCCAGCAGCACGGCCTCGGGTTCCTCAGGGAGAACGATCTTACAGCCCGTAATGTCAGCGTGTTCGCGCAGGAAAACCGGGTTTTTGGTGCCGCCGCCGCAGGCAAAAACTGTGTCTATGGCATATCCCGCGTCGTTCATGGATTGGATGATGTGGCGGGTCCCGTGAGCCACCGCCTGGATGGTGGCGAGATAAAGCAAAGCAAGATCGTCCAAGGAATCGGACAGCTTCAATCCACTCACCACGCCACGCAGGGTCGGATCGGCCCTGGGCGAGCGGTTGCCGTGGAAATATGGAAGAACATGGAGATCGCGGGTAAGTTCGGCGGCGAATCGAGCCGATTTCGACAGGCCATCGAGGCGATCGTTAAGAACCTCGTACACCGTGCGGGCAGACTTTTCAGCTTCGTCTTTCAATTCGCCAGCCCGCGCGTGGCTGAAGATAACGTGATCGATCAGTGCGCCGGTCGCCGATTGGCCGCCTTCAGACAGCCACAAGCCCGGAACCATCGCCGAATAGTAAGGCCCCCAAACGCCGGGAACGAATGTGGCTTCGCGCGAGACGGCCATGTGGCAGCTTGACGTACCGCCGATCAGGGCCAGACGTTTTTCCATGGCCGCCGTGTCCGGCGCAACGCCATCCAGCGCCGCACCCAAAAGCCCCAGCCCACCCGCGTGAGCATCAATTATGGAAACGCCGACCGGCGTTCCGGGGACAAGGCCCAACTCGCGCGCGGCGCTCGGCGATAGCCCGTTGCCGATGACCTCGCCCATGGGCCGCACATCTTTGCCGATGCGCGCAAACCCTTCGTCGGCCAGATCGCCAAGGCCGATGGCCGCAAAATAGTCGGCGTCCCAACGGTCCTCATGGCCAAGGTAGGTCCATTTGCAAACGGTGGAGCACAGCGAACGTACATTAACGCCCGTCGCCCGGTAGGTCAGGAAATCAGGCAAATCGAAAAAGCGCGCCGCGCGTTTCCAGGTATCGGGGCTGTTTTCGCGCAGCCACAGCAGTTTGGGCGTTTCCATCTCGGGCGAAATGACGCCGCCAACGTAGTCCAACACCTTGTAGCCGCCGGAATTGATACGTTCGGCCTGGGCAATGGCGCGGTGATCCATCCAGACAATGACGTTTTGTTCATCACTGCCGGTGGGGCTGATGGTTACAGGGTTGTCGTCCGCGTCGAGCGCCACAAGCGAACAGGTGGCGTCAAAGCCGATGCCCTTGATCTCGCCGGGTGCAATCGCCGCTTCGCGCATGGCTTCGGCCACGCTCTCGCAACAGGCTTTCCAGATATCCTCGGAGGATTGCTCGACAAAATCGGGCTGCGGCCGCCAGATGGTGATGTCGCGGCTCGCCTGACCCAGCATTTTGCCCGCACCATCGAAGACCCCGGCGCGCGCGCTGCCGGTGCCGACGTCGATCCCGATATAGGCGGCCATATCAAGCCTCCTGAAGGATGCGGACCTTGAAGCCCAGTTCGCGGCTAAGGGCCACCATCTCGGCGAACACGTCGCCGTAGGCCACGGCGATATGATTGCTGAAGTAGTGCGCCATCAGGGTATCGCGCGAGATGCCCAAATCGGCCCCCATGAACGGCCATTCGCGGGTGGTTCCGTTCCACCAGGCGTCGCGCTTTTCGGCAGGCAGATCAACTACTTCGCCACGCCCTATGTCCATCCACAATTCATCGTCCTTAAGGTAAGCCCGCGACCATGTGATCGCGCCGGGAAGGCTAAGACCGGTGAGCGTACCGCCCGGAACCGGGAAGTAGCCCGCGGGCTGGCGGTATGAATGCGCACCTTGCAGAGAATCCGGGTCGTGATTGAAGGCGTAAGCCCCGCTGGAACCGGAATTCAGTAAAACCCAAACAAACCGCCCGTCATGCTCGCCGCCCCAGCGGATGTCGTGGAAGAAAACGGCTTGGTGAAGGCCCTTGGCCTTTAGAAGCCGCTTCATCATTTCCATGGGAACCAGATTGCCCTGATCGGCCTCGGTGGAATCGACAATGGTGTCGCCGTTGGATTCGGGGCGGCACGCGGTGTTCAAGAGACCTTCGGCGAAATCCGACGGTGGACGCAGCCCGATCAAACCCAACTGATACTGCCAGCCGACACAATCGGCCTTGAATTCATCCATCAAATCCAGAACCGTCAGGTAATCGCGAAGCTGTTCTTTGGTGGCATCGGCGTCAAAGTCGCCGCCGTAATGAAATTCAACACCCTTATCGCAAACAAAGGCGTAGGCGTCGTCGATGCGCGCCTGACTGATGGCGCGGCCGCGTTCGATGATCCAGGCCTGATCGACCTTGTGTTCGGTAAAACCGACCTTGTTCAAAAGGCGTGATCCGAAATAACCGTTGATCATGCCCATGGAGGTGTCGCCCAGCATCATGGCCAGAACCCGGCGACGGCCAATTTCCTCGGCCACGCCTTGCGCGATGGCCGCGGCCTCTGGCGGAACGTCTGCCTGAAAAGTGATTTCGTCTTCATCATAACCGATGGCGCCCGACGAACACCATTCGTCGAGACGGGCCATGAAGCCTTCGTCTTGCGTCCAGTCATCGGCTTCGGTCCACGCCCGGCTGAACTTGCGCCCGACGGATTCGAGGCAAGCCCCCGTATTGAGCAAGCCGACCAGCCCCGGCCACGTTCCCGAGAAATTGCTGGCCAGCAGCAGCGGATTGTCCTTGCCGACGACACCGTCGGTGGTGTGCGGGCCGTAAACCCAATGGACGTAGACGCCGATCATCGGGTCGTCGATGGGGCCCAGTTTTTCGATGGATTCGTTTGGCTTGGTCAGATAACCCTCGACGCGGTACGGCTGCCGCCCCAGTTTGGCCAGCGCTTTTTCAAGCTGAACCGTCGCCCCTTCGATATGCGGCAAAGCCTGCGCGTTCGGTTTGTCGCGATAATCGCCTGGCCAAAAAACAGCGATCCTGCCGGTCATTGCGTTGTCTCCTTCACGGGTCCGTTCCACATGTCGAAAGTTGCCTCCCGCCTATGATGCCACCCGCCAAACGCGCTTGCAACGCCAAACACATCACTGTACGATCAGTGATATATCAGAGATGCGATCAGATCGAGAAAAGTGGAATATTAGATCATGCAAGAACCCCTCAGGGGCGTGTTCGCGGCGGTGATGACGCCATTGCGCGAAGACCTGACGGTTGACGCCAATCATCTTGCCGCTCATTGCCAAACCTTGCTGGACGAGGGTTGTCACGGCGTCAGTCTTTTTGGAACCACCGGCGAGGGGCCGGGCTTCACCGCCGAAGAACGCATGGCCGCCCTTGAGGCGGTCATCGCAGCGGGAATCGAGCCCACAAGAATCCTTCCGGGAACCGGGTGTGTCGCCCTGCCCGACACCATCCGCCTGACCCGCCACGCTATTGGTCTGGGGTGCACGAACATCCTGTTGATGCCACCATTTTTCTTCAAGGAGCCATCGGACGAAGGCGTGTTTCAGCACTACAAAAGCGTCATCGACGGCGTGAACGACGCAAACCTGCGGGTCTATATTTACAATTTCCCTGCCGTTACCGGGGTGTGGATACACCCCGGTGTCGTCGAACGCCTGATCGGCGAATTCCCCGACGCCATCGCCGGTGTTAAGGACAGCTCGGGCGACTGGGATTACGTCAATGCCCTTCTGACCATCCCGGGCCTGGCCGTATTCAGCGGATGGGAAATGTATCTGCCCAAGCTGCTCGCCGCTGGCGGGTCGGGAAACATTTCGGGGCTGGCCAACGTGATTGCACCAACCTTGCGCCGCCTGTACGACACGCGCCCCGCAGATCCGAAACATCCGTTGATGACGGCCATCACCGAACTGGTGGGTGCAGTCGTTCAATATCCGGGTATACCGGCCATCCGGGCGTTGGCGGCAAACTTGCGCGACGATCCCACTTGGCGCAGAATTCGCCCACCCCTATCGCCACTCGATCCACAATCCGAGACGGCGCTGATGACCGCATTCGAAAAGGCAATGGACGGAAACCACGTTTAGGGACACGGCATGAAACTGAGCGAAGCCGCCCATCTGAGTTTCAAGGACCATCTGTTCGACGGAAGGATTCGCCCCGGTCAGTTTATTTCGCAGCGCGAACTGGCCAAATTGCTGGGAATTCCGCTAGGCCCTGTCCGCGAGGCATTGCAACGTCTGGAAATCGAGGGGTTGGTCCAGATCGTTCCACAGCGCGGCATTCAGGTTATCGAGGCCAGCCTGCGTCTGATCAGAGACACCTACCAGCTTCGCATGGTCATCGAAAAGGAGGCCGCCGCCAAATTTGCCGAAGCCGCCAGCGACAGTGAAATCGACGCGCTGGAAAAGGCGCACGTTGAAATCGTCGCACGGGCCGAGAAAGAAGGGTTGAGCGATGCCCTTTTTGAGGATGGTCAGGCCGTAGACTGGGGCCTGCATGACACCATCGTCAATGCCCTGGACAATGACATCATCCGCAATATTCACACCCTCAACAACGAGCGCATAAAACTGATCCGCCTTTCTCACGGAAAACGGACATTGCTGACTCCGGCCGCATTCCCGCACACCATGAAGGAACATCTGGCCGTGATCCAAACTTTTCGCAACCACGATCCCGCAGCCGCAACCGCCGCCATGGAGCATCACCTTTCAACAGCCATGCGAAGGGCGCTGGGGCTTTAACGGATCCCCGCCATATTTCGTTTTTGCCG
>JABGRG010000037.1:0-7036 GCA_018648445.1 Rhodospirillales bacterium
GCGGCGAGCCCGTGAAGGCGGTGCTTCTGAAGAAATATTACGCCATTGGCTACCGCGAAGGCACGGCCTCGCTGATCCTCGCCAAAACCATCAATATGATCGCCCTGGTGATATTCCTCGCGGGCGGTTTCGCACTAATGATGTCCACCGACGTTCTGCCTGTCTGGTATCAGGTGGTCGGCGGGGCGGGGCTGTTGGCTTTTGGCCTCGCCATCGCGCTTTTCTTTGTCATTCAACGCTACAAGATTTCATCGGTGACAGGGAATTTCGTCAGCCGCTGGCCGTTTGCGCGCGGTATTGAAAAGATACTCCACCATGTCGAGGACATGGACGGACGGCTGGCTGATTTCTATACACGCCATGTCGGGCGGCTCGTGCTGGCCACCGCCTTCGCCTGGATCAACTGGATGCTGGGGGTTGCCGAGGTCTACTACGCTATGATGTTCCTGGGTCATCCGATCACGTGGGCAGAAGCCTGGATAATCGAGGCGGCCGCGCAATTGGTTCGCACGGGGGCGTTCTTCATTCCGGCCGGAATCGGCGCGCAGGAGGGCGTGTTCTTGCTTGTTTGCTCGGCGGTGACCGGGGTTCCGGTACTTGGTGTCGCCGTGGCCCTGGTGCGACGCGTCAGGGAATTGACCTGGCTGGCCTGGGGGAGCTTGCTGGGCGCCATGTACTCGATGCGCAGTTCAGTCGATCAATAGGTCGTCGGTTTTGGCCGAAAGCGTGCCCACGAGGCCCTCGATTCCCGACTTTTTCAAAATACGCCGGTATTCGGACCGCCGAACCGCCAACTGGCTGATGCTGTCGTCCAGCAGGACGTCGGCGATCAACCAATTCTCATCGGTTTTTTTCATGACGTAAGTCAGGCCGACGGCATCGCCACCCGATTCGACGATTTTGGTGGCCACCAGGATGGTTTGCTGCGGGCCGGGACGCTCGCCCACGGTTTTGAATGCTTGTCCGGAATAGCCGTCGAACTGGGCGGCGTAGGTTGCGATGCTAAGCCGCCGGAAGGTGTCGAAAAGCCTTTGTTGCTCGGCTTGTGCCGCGGTTTTCCATTGTGGGCTCGCGGCGACGCGGATCATGCGCCTAAGGTCGAAAGCCGTATCGATGGGTCCCGAAAGGCGCTCAAAACGGTCATTGACCGAAAGCCCACTGGCTTCTTTCATGACTCCCAGGAGGTGATCGTGAAATTCTCCAACGACAGCCGAGGCGGACGCTGCGCGAAGCTGCTGAGTGCCGCCAACAATGAAAACAATGGCAAGGAAAAACGATACGACGGCCCGACTGCGCATGCTGCGACCCCTCAAAGTCCGCCACTCCTTATTCGGCCAGAAGTTCATCGGCTTTGTTGCTGAGCGTCGAAATCAGCCCCTCTATGCCTTGTGTTTTGAGGATCTCGCGAAACTCAGAGCGGCGCACCGACATTTCGCTGATGCCGTCGTCAACGATAACGTCGATGATTCGCCATTGGCCGCGAATCCGAAGGACCCGGTAGTCGAGGCTTACGTCTGATCCATCGGGATTGACGATTCGAGTTTCCACAAGGCGCGTGTTTTGCGGCGCGGCCTTGTCGGCGAGAATCTCGAATTTCTGACCCGAATAACCGTCAAACAGCGTTGCTACCGTACTGATATTCTTGCGATTGAAGGCGTCTGCGAGTCGCGACTTTTGTTCTGGTGAAGTTGTTTTCCAGTACGGCCCCGTCGTAATTCCAAGCATCATAGGAACAAAAAAAGCAGCTTCAATCGGCGGGCGAAGCCGATCGTACCGTTGCTTGACGCTAAGTAATTTCGCCTCTTTCATGACCGCGAGAAGGTGTTGCTGAAATGTTTCGACAACCCGACTGGAGGCCTCTTGCTGCGCCAATGCGGGTGAGGTGGAGGCCAAAAAACATAAAGTTATCAAAATGTTACGAGCTGCTAACCTGAAACGCATAAGCTCCCTCCGGGTGTTTTCGCCGAGCCAATGGCGATAATCGAGTTTTGCTGAAATTACGGCGGCGGGATAGCGATGACAACGATTTACTCAATTGTAACTGTTTTGAGGGATAACATCTAAACTCGGATCAGGAGCGTTTTGACGGTTGCGACCTCGCGCAAGTTAAATTACAAACATCGTGGCTCGGGGTTGTCGTCCAATCGTCCTCAAAAGGGGAAGTAAACGGTTTATTTGATGATTGATTTTCGAAAATCGTTTTCCGTGCATTTGCTGGCGCTGTCCGCCGCTATTGTGATGGTCGTGCCAGTTGTTTCGCCGCAACCGGCGAGAGCGGATTCCGAGCAGATGGCAGCGGCTGTTTTTGTCGGCGAGCCCGATGAGGTCGCGGCCGCATCCAAGGCTTCCCAGGTTGCTGCGATGGACGAGGGCGATGACGTCAACGACCCTTTGGAGCCGTTGAATCGGCTGATTTTTGACTTCAACGAGTTTTTCCACAAGGCCGTCCTGTACCCGGCGACATCGATTTATCAGATTTTTCTTCCGCCGCAATTGCGTAACGCCATCGGCAATATGATCGACAATCTGAGTACGCCGGTCATTCTCGCCAACGATATCCTTCAGGGCGAAGGCGAACGGGCGTTTCGCACGACGCAACGGTTTTTGATTAATTCGACCCTCGGAATTGGCGGCATGATGGACGTTGCCGAAGACATGGGCATTTCCGAGCATGACGAGGATTTCGGCCAGACCCTGGCGGTTTGGGGCATGGGCGAGGGGTTCTACGTTGTTCTGCCGCTCTATGGACCATCCAATCCGCGTGACGCCATTGGCAAACTTCTGGTGGACGGATATTTCGATCCGCTGGGGCAGTATTTGTCGAACACGAACCAGGACGAGGCATCTCTCGCGCGTACTGTGGTTGGTGGCGTTGACGAATACGGCGGCGTGATGGACGAGCTTGAACAGATCAAAAAAACCTCGGTCGATTATTACGCGGCGATTCGCAGCATGTATCGCCAAAAGCGCATGGCCGAAATCGGAAATGGCGAGGCCGTCGAACTGCCGCCGATCCCGGATTTGGGCTTTGATCTGGACGAATCGAACCCCGAAAAAATCGACGCGGGCTCCGCATCAAGCCCGGCAGAAAAACCCAAAAACGAGGAAGATCAGGTTTCCGCCGTCGAGGAATAGCCGGTTTTCAATCTCATATTTTTTCGGGAAGCTGCCAATGGCCCAAGAACCGGGCTAATTTATTGCGACTCGCCCTTCGGGAAAGAAATAATTGTTTAATCCCAAGGGGCATGCCCAGTACCCATTGACATTCGTTGGGTATTATGGGGATAATTATGACGGATCGGTGCCCTGATGGGGCCGGTTGTTGAAGGTCCGACCAAGATGGTGGGCCGAATAGGCGTATTGCTTCTGAAGGAGGATATAAGCCATGTGCAATCTGAATGTTTCTCCCGTTTGTTTTTCAAAAAGGTAAAGGCTTGGGCGTATGCGCGTTGGTTTGCGTTCGCATGTGGTGCGGACGCCCACAAACGCCGCCAAATCCTGCGATAAGATACTGAGTCCGACGTTGCACGCCTCGCACCGTTGGCCAAGTTAGGGAGATAAAATAGATGTCCGGTTTTGCTTTACCTGCGGTTCCGTCCGATAGCGGTCTTGCCCGTTATTTCCGCGACATTTGGCGTTTTCCAATTCTGGAACCCGAGGAAGAATTCATGCTGGCCCAGCGCTGGCGCGAACACGGTGACGTGGACGCCGCCCACAAGCTGGTAACCAGCCATTTGCGGCTCGTCGCGAAAATGGCCATGAAGTACCGTGGATATGGGCTTCCGGTCGCCGACCTTTTGTCCGAAGGAAATATCGGGCTTATGAAGGCCGTAAAGAAATTTGAGCCCGAACGCGGTTTTCGCCTCGCCACCTACGCCATCTGGTGGATCAAGGCGTCCATGACCGAATACGTCCTGCGGTCCTGGTCGCTGGTACGCATGGGGACCATGGCCACGCAGAAGAAGCTGTTCTTCAATCTTCGGCGTCTCAAAAGCAAACTGGAAATTCTGGACAACGGTGATCTTGACGGCGCGCAAGCTAAAGCGCTGGCTGAACGGCTGGATGTTGCGGAAGACGAAATCATCCGCATGAACCGCCGTATTTCTTCGCGCGATTCGTCCCTGAACACGCCGGTCGGCGAAGACGAGGGGATGGAATTTCAGGACACATTGGTCGACGATTCGCCTTCGCCCGAATCCCTTGCCATGGCAAACGACGAAATGGCCTATCGGCATGGGCTTTTGACCGAGGCGCTGGATGTTCTGAATGAACGTGATCGGCACATCTTTATCGAACGTCGATTGAAGGAAGATCCGGTCACGCTGGAGACCCTTGGCAAGCATTACGGGGTCAGCCGCGAACGGATTCGCCAGCTTGAAGCCCGCGCGTATCAGAAAGTGCAGGCCGCCGTTTGCGCCGCCGCCGAAGCAGGCTGATCTTTTCAGTCCTTGATCAAGGGCGTTCCCGGTAATAAAACATCTGCGTTGGTCGTCCTCTGCATCTTGCGGGGGGCGGCTTTCGGGTTCTCAATTTTCCGTGATCTTAGGGGAGGAACGGGAAGACGATGATAACGCTTGACCGGCTAACTAAGAAATTCGGGCCAATCCTGGCGGTCGACGGCATTTCGCTGGATATTCGGCAGGGCGAGGTTCTCGGGTTTTTGGGACCGAACGGTGCCGGAAAGACCACCACCATGCGCATGGTGACCGGTTTCCTGCCGGCGACCGGCGGAACCGCTGTGGTCGCTGGGTTCGACGTCGCCAAAGACCCCATCGCTGTTCGCGAGAAAATCGGATACTTGCCCGAAGGCGCGCCGCTTTATGGCGACATGACCCCGGCCGCATTTCTCGAATTCGTCGCCCGGATGCGCGGGTTTTCCGGAACCGAAGCGCTTCGCCGGGTCGATTGGGTGGTCGAAACGTTGCAATTGCGCGATGTCCTGCACCGACCCATCGATACCCTGTCCAAGGGCTTCAAGAGGCGGGTCGGATTCGCGCAGGCCGTTCTGCACGATCCCGATGTTTTGATTCTGGACGAACCGACCGATGGTCTGGACCCCAACCAGAAACATCAGGTCCGCTCGTTGATCCGGGGTATGGCCGAGGAAAAAGCCGTTATCATTTCCACTCATATCCTCGAAGAGGTCGAAGCGGTTTGCACGCGCTCGGTGGTAATTTCCGACGGACGGATCGTGTTCGACGGAACCCCGCGCGAACTTCAGCGCCGTTCGGAAAAGCATAATTGCGTCGAGATCAGGCTGGATGTCGAGTCGTCGGCCAAGCTGGAAAAGGAACTGGCGGCGCATGCCCGCGTTCTTCGCGTGGATCGCGGCCCGACCATCGACGGTTTGGCCGCGCTGATTGCGCTTTCAAAAGACGGCCGGCCCATCGTTCACGATCTGAGTGAATGCATTCAGGCCAGCGGCGTCACCATTGAAGAGGTCCACGCCGAGCGCGGCGATCTTTCCGAGGTGTTCCGCCAACTGACGACCGGCGTGTGAGGGGGCAGGCAATGAACAACGTAATCAACATTTTCCGACGCGAATTCGGTGCCTATTTTTCGACACCGCTCGCCTATGTCTTCATCGTGATCTTTCTTGCCCTGAGCGGAGCCTTCACCTTCTTCATGGGCTATTTCTTCGATCGCGGGCAGGCTGATCTGCAGGCATTCTTCAATTTCCATCCGTGGCTTTATCTGGTTTTCGTTCCGGCCGTTTCCATGCGCCTGTGGGCCGAGGAAAGAAAAACGGGAACCATCGAACTTCTGATGACCCTGCCGGTTTCGACGTTTCATGCCGTTTTGGGCAAATTTCTGGCGGCATGGGCTTTCATTGGCATCGCTTTGGCGCTGACCTTTCCGATTTGGCTTACCGTCAACTATCTGGGCGATCCCGACAACGGGGTGATCCTCGCCGGGTATCTCGCCAGCATGATCATGGCCGGCTCGTATCTGGCCATTGGAACGTGTTTTTCGGCCCTGACCCGCAATCAGGTGGTGGCCTTCATTCTGGCGGCCATGACGTGTTTCCTTTTCCTGACCAGCGGCCTCGAACTCGTGCTCGCGTTTTTCCGCGTGTGGGCTCCCCACATTGTTGTCGAAATCGTGTCTGATATGAGCTTTCTGACCCATTTCGCTTCAATCACCGCAGGGGTTATTGACCTGCGCGACATTGTTTTCTTCGGGTCGCTTATGGGCGTTTGTCTTTTCATCAACGTACTTCTCGTTGACGGGCGAAAGGGAGCTTGAGGTGTCGGTCATGAATGGTTCCAAACCCGTTGATCAGAAAAAACTGGGCGTTGCCGCCGGTATTCTGGCTGTCGTTCTATTTGTTGCGCTGAACGTGTTTTCAGGTGCGCAGTTCAAATCAATCCGGCTCGATCTGACCGAGAACAGTATGTTTACGCTCTCGAATGGTACGCGCGAGGTTCTGAAAGGCATCAAGGAGCCCGTCGTTTTGCGCCTGTATGCGTCGCGTTCGCTGGCCGAGGCGGCACCCGCCTATGGCGACTTCATCCGGCGTGTGCGCGAAATTCTGGATCATTATTCCGATCTGTCGGGCGGCATGGTTCAGATTCGCAGTTTTAATCCCGAATCCTATTCGGTCGAGGAAGACGAGGCCGTCGCCTACGGGCTGCAGGGCGTGCAGTTGGATCAGGGCGGTGAGCTGGTTTACTTCGGCCTGGCCGCCACGAACAGCACCGACGATACGCAGGTCATCCCGTTTTTCGACACCCAGCGCGAACGCTACCTCGAATACGATCTGACCAAGCTGGTGTTCAATCTGGCCAATCCCGAGAAGAAGAAGATCGGCCTGATGACCTTCCTGCCTATCGATACCGATCCGCTCAAGCAATACAAGCCGTGGGTCGTCGTCGAGCAGATGGAGCAGTTCTTCGAGACCCGCGCCATTGGCCGAAGCGTCACCTACATTCCCGACGATATCGACCTGCTGATGATCGTTCATCCCAGCGGAGTCGGTGATCCGACGCTCTATGCCATCGAACAGTTCGTTCTTCGTGGCGGCCGCGCCATGATC
>JABGRG010000037.1:7046-36564 GCA_018648445.1 Rhodospirillales bacterium
ATCCCCAGTCCGACGTTCAGACCGAAATGGCGGCGGCCATGCGCCAACCGCCGTCTATCGCGAACTCGGACCTTCCCAAGCTGTTCGACGCCTGGGGCGTTGAATACGATGCCGATAAATTCGTTGGCGACCGGGCTGCTGCGACCCGCGTGGAAGTTCCCGGTGGCGGGCGTTCGGTGGTGACCGATTACGTTTCCTGGATTGGTCTGGGGCCGGACAATTTCAATTCCGACGATGTCAGCACAAGCGAGTTGAACCGCATCTTCATGACCGGCGCGGGCAGCATTGCCAAGAAGGAAGGGGCGGATATCACCTTCACGCCGCTGATCTCAACGGGCGAACACTCCATGCGAATCGACGCCAGCAAAATTCGTATGCGGCCCGATCCGGTCGGGTTGTTGAAGGAATTCCGTTCTGAATTGACGCCCTACGCCATCGCCGCGCGAATTTCGGGAAAATTCAAAACGGCGTTTCCGGACGGTCCGCCGAAAGGCAAGGATGACGCCAAGGTGCCCGCGCCCAAGGGCGGGCATCTCGCGCAATCGGTTGAAACGGCGAACTTGATTATCATCGCCGACACCGATCTGCTTTCTGATCGATCGTGGATTCGGTTCCAGAGCTTTTTTGGCCGTCAGGTGCCGGTTCCCACGGCCGACAACGCGACGTTCGTGATCAACGCGCTTGATAATCTTTTGGGCAGCGACGCGCTTATCAACTTGCGTTCGCGAGGCGTTGCCGCGCGCCCGTTCCACCGGGTTAAAGCCTTGAAGGACGAGGCCGAGCGCCGATTCCGCAAGACCGAGCAGGATCTGCGCGAGAAAATGAAAGTGACCAAGGAAAAAATCGGAAAGCTGGATGTTTCGGGCGGAGAGTCCCAGGCCATCCTCAGCGAGGACCAAAAGACGGCGCTGAAAAACTTCAAGACCGATCTGGTCGACATTCGCCGAAAACTTCGCGAAGTGCAGCACAGCCTGCAAAAAGATATCGAAGCCCTGGACACCTGGCTCAAGATTCTCAACATATGGGCGGTTCCCGCAATTATCAGCGTGATCGCCGTGGTGATGGCCTGGGTTCGGCGGCGCAAATACCGCCAACGGGCGTTGAACGGTTAGTGGGGACGACAATGACACCTAAAGCATTTACGGGACTTCTCGGCATTACCGTCGTCGTCGTTGCGGCCGCCGTGGCGAGCGTGGCCGGTCAATTCGGGGCCACCGATCAGTCGCGTGTCGAACAGCCGGTTCTGGCGGGCTTCGAAGACAAGGTCAATTCGGTGTTGGGCTTGTCCGTGCAAACGGCCAAGGGGACGTTTTCCGTGGCGCAGGGCGACCAGGGCTGGGTCGTTGCGGCAAAAGGAGGCTACCCGGCGGAACGCGCGTACGTTCATCGGCTTTTGCTGCAGCTTTCGCAACTGGCGTTGGTCGAGCCCAAAACCAAAATGGCCGAGCGATACGGACGTATCCAGGTAGAGGAAGTCAATGCCGAAGACGCCAAGTCGGCGCTGCTTTCGCTTAACGATGCCAACGGCGCCGTCGCCAAGCTGATTGTCGGCAAAAATAAAAGCAACATGGCGGGCGGCTCCGGGAAGGGCGTTTACCTTCGCAAAGAGGGCGAGACGCAGGCCTGGCTGGCGCGGGGCGAGTTGGACTTGCGCAAGGCCGTTACCGGTTGGTTGGACAAGGACGTTCTTGATATCGCCGAAAAGCGTATCAAGCGCATCACCACGACGTCGCCGGCGGGCGACATTCTCATAATATCCAGAGACGATGCCGAAAAGGGCAAGCTGGCCGTTCAGGACGTTCCTGAGGCTGAAAAGCTGAAAAAGGACGCGCTGGAGGGATTCGGCGCGGCGCTTTCCGGGGTCAAGCTCACGGACGTAGGGCCGTTTTTGGAAGCGGACTTTCCGTCCGATAAGCTGGCCTGGGCCGAGATCGTCACCTTCGACGGTCTGGTAATCGATCTGGCCATGCGTGATTCCGAGAACGGGATCTGGGCCAGGATATCGGCGTCAAGCAGCAACGAAGCGGGGAAGGCTGAAGCTGAAAAAATCAATTCCCGGGTCGCCGGGTGGGCCTATCAGATACCCGATTACAAGCTCCGCCCGTTGTTGAAGACGATGGCAGACCTGATTGAGGCCGAGAAGCCCAAATCCTGATAGGCGCGCTGCGCTCATCAGGCTTGCGCGCAGGGCAGGGGGGCGTACACTCCTGCCATGATCGTGCTTTTTACCGACTTCGGCGTCTCAGGCCCTTATATGGGCCAGATGAAGGCGGTTTTACATCGGTTGGCGCCGGGGGTGGATGTCGTTGACCTGTTTGCCGACGCGCCCGCTCGCGATCCCAGGGCCTCCGCCTATCTTCTTGCCGCATATATTGACGAATTCCCGCAAGGCACGGTTTTTCTGTGTGTCGTCGACCCCGGTGTCGGCAGCAAACGGGCCGCCGGAATTCTGCAGGCCGACGGAAAGTGGTTCGTTGGTCCGGACAACGGGATATTTTCGATCATCGCGCGGCGAACGGCGACCGCCGGTCCGTGGATGGAATTGTCCGAACTTCCGGATACCATTTCAGCCACATTTCATGGCCGAGACGTTTTCGCGCCCGCCGCCGCAGGGGTGGCGACGGGAAAGCTGCCACCGTATGTCGAGAAGCCGGTTGAAGGTATTTTGCACCCCGACTGGCCAGATGATCTGGCGAAAATCATCTATATCGACCGATTTGGCAATGCGACGACTGGTATCCGGGCTTCCACGGTTGATGATCAAGCCATCGTCATGTTGGGTGACATTCGACTCCGGAAGGCGCGCACGTTCTCCGACGTTGGTCGGGGAGCGGCGTTCTGGTATGAAAATTCAAACGGATTACTGGAGATCGCCGTAAACTGCGGGCGCGCCGATGAGCTTCCCGGCATGCACATTGGTGTAAAAATTGAAATTCGCATTGTGTGACATGCCTCACGGACAAACGCGTTATTAGGTTGTATCTATTAACTTTATGTTTTTTGTTTCCTATTTATGGTAGGAGAATTAAGCGCTGTGCTGGGGGGCTCAACAGCAGATGGATGTAGAAAACGAGGGTTAAATGGGGTTTGGCGTCAAGTTTTGGGGTGTCCGCGGAAGTATAGCGGTCCCATCCCCGCAGCATATTAAATTCGGGGGGAATACGAGCTGCGTTCAGGTGCTCGCCGGTGATCACCGGTTTGTTCTGGATGCCGGAACCGGTATTCGTGGCCTGGGGGCCGAGATTTTTCGCGAAGGCGTTAAAGAAATTAATTTGCTGCTGACCCATACCCATTGGGATCACATCAACGGGTTTCCGTTTTTTACACCGGCCTATATCCCGAATAACAAACTTCATATCCGGGCCGGTCATCTTCGCGGTTCGTCCACCATTCGCGAAGTTTTGTCGAACCAAATGGACAACCCTATGTTTCCGGTTCCGCTGGAGGCCATGCAGGCGGAAATGATCATGGAGGATTTCGACGCCGGTGGTTCCTTCAGTTTATTCAACGAGGTTCAGATTCGCACCGCCGCGTTAAATCACCCGAACAACGCCACGGCTTACCGAATCGAATACGGCGGCAAGGCAATCTGCTACGTGACCGATACCGAGCATGTGCCGGGCGAGCTGGACGAGAACATCCTGACGCTGGTCGAGGGCGCGGAGATTATGATCTACGACGCGACCTACACCGAGGATGAGTACCCGGCCAAGGTCGGCTGGGGACATTCGACGTGGAACGAGGGCGTTAAGCTTTGCAAGGAAGCAAACGTCAAACAGTTGGTGCTGTTTCACCACGAACCCGATCATGACGACGCGTTTATGGAAAAGCTGGAGGCCGAGGCCCAGGCCGAGTGGTCGGGCTGCATTGCGGCGCGTGAAGGCTCACTTCTCGAAGTCTGATTGGGGCTTAGGAAACAGCGCTAGTTGGCGGGAGCCTCTTCTTCTTTGGACTGGTCGTCTTTTTTCTCCCGTCCCCCGCTGAAATCACCCGCCTCCATGGATTCTTCCGAACGCCGATAGTAGTAGACTTCTTTTTCGTCCGGATCCATCGGTCGGACATGAATCGCCACACGGCGGTTGGCTTCCTGATTTTCGGGAATGGGCACCCCGTTTAAATCCCTGTTGGGATATTTGGGCTGCGTTTCGGCGTATCCGACCGCCTTCATCTTGTAAGGCGCTATCCCCTGTTCGGAAAAATACCTGACCACGGTCGACGCCCGTCCCGCCGAAAGCTCCCAGTTGGACGGAAACTGCACCGTGCTTATGGGATCGTCGTCGGTGTGCCCTTCGATCTCGACGAAAAACGGCTCATATTTGGGGGCCATCGCGGTCGTCGCCATGTTTTGCAACACCGGGTACGCCTCGTCGCGAAGCTGGGCCGTTCCGGGAAAGAAAAAGGCAGACGAATCAAGCTCGATAACGATCCCCATGTCGTCTTCGGCGACTTCCACGGCCTCGTCGGCTTGCATGGAGAACACAATATTTTCCATGTCCACCTTCAGGCGGGTCGTCAGGCTTTCAAAATCCTTCGTTCCCTTGCCCAGTTCGTTCTTGATGCCCGCCGCCACTTTTTCGTAAAGGGGAATATCAATTTTCGAGAACGACACCAGCATGACGAAAAACGCCATCAGAAGGGTGACGGTATCGGCGTACGTTAACAGCCAGGCTTGGTCTTCTTCCGGGGGGGCTTTTGGGGGAGGGGCGGCCATAATCGCTATCGTTTCATTTTGTCGATATTGAAGTGGATCGCCGGATCGAGATAGCTGTTCATCTTATCTTGGATAAAACGCGGGCTCTTGCGGTCGGCCAGCAACGCCAGTCCTTCAGCGACCAGGTAATTGCGGAACCGCATGATCTGCTCGCGTTGTAATACCTTGGACGATACCGGGCTAAGAAGCATGCGCGCGAACAACACGCCGTAAAGTGTGGTCAGCAACGCCACCGCAAGACCGGGGCCCAACTGGGTCGGGTCCTCGCCCATTTTGCCCAGCATGATGATCAGGCCGACGAGCGTGCCGATCATGCCGAATGCGGGCGAAATACCAGCCATGTCCTTGAGGATATTCACCTGCACCGTGTTTCGGCCATAGGTCGTTTCGATGGTGTTGTGAAGAATTTCGCGAACTTCGTCGCCGGTATATCCGCTGACGACCATATCAATGCCGAATTTCATGAACCGGTCGCCGCGGACCGCTTTTTTCGATTCAGCCTCAAGGGCAGGCAGGCCATTTTTCTGCACGGTGTAGGCCCAGCGAATAACGCGTCCGACCTCGGATTTCAGGATATCGCGCTTGATCGTCGCGCCGCCGAATACGCGGTAACAAAGTTTCAGGGAAAGACCGACGTAGCGCGCCTCGTAGGAAACAAAAGACGCCGCCATGGTGCCGCCGACGACAATCAGGAAGCTGGAAAAGCTGATAAACGCGAGATAATTGTCGGTTGCCGTGAAAATGGCGCCGAGAAAAATGCCAAGCGCGACGATGAATGCGATAATTGTGGTTAGGGACATGCCTCAACCCCGAAATTAATTTCCCGCCACCCGGCGACGATGCGCTGGTGACACCGAAAAATTCCCCCATGCGGCACACACATTGCGAAAAAACGCGCTGCGTACGAAACCGCATGACAAACAATTATCACAATTGTCTCTGAATGTTCAGACTTTTCAGAACCATAGGGGAATTTGTTGCGAAATCTGCTCTTGCCGGACGAACCAAAAAGCGCCTCAGCGTTCACGGAATGCCTCGTGGCGAAGTTTTAGCACGGGTTTGATAAGGTATTCGATAACCGTTCGTGTTCCCGTGTGAATATCGATGGTGGCTTCCATCCCGGGAATAATCGGCAATTCGCCCGCGGACTCCCCCAGATAGGTTTTTTCAGTTTCAACCAGAACCCGGAAGAACGGCGTCCCGTCCTCGTCGGTGCTGGTGTCCGGCGCCACCATCGAGACGATGCCATCGAGGCCGCCATATCTGGCGAAGTCATAGGTCGATATCTTCACGACGGTTGGCTGGCCGACGTTTACGTAGCCGCGATCGGTTGGGCTAAGCTTGGCTTCAATGATCAGATTTTCACCGATGGGGACGATTTCCATAATGGCGTCACCGGGTTGCACGACGCCGCCGATGGTGTGGTAACGAAGGTTTTTGACAATCCCGGCAATGGGGCTGCGGATGTCGGCGCGAACTTTCTGCTCCGTGGCTTCACTCAGAAGTTCGCGAACACGGCTGATGTTTTGTTCGGTTTTGACCAGTTCGTCCTGGGCCTCGCGGCGGAAGCGAATTTCCTCTTCGCGCGCGCGTTGCTTCGCTTCGTCAACGGCGGCTTCGGACCGCGGGAGCGAAGGTTCAAGCGAGCGAATTTCCGAATCAATAGCCTCGGTTTCCTCCTTGAGAATACCGCTAACCTCGGCAACGGCGGCACGGGCGCGGGGGATCGATTGGTTTAGTCCGGCGAGTTCGCCTTCAACGCTTTTGACCTCGCCTTCCAGCTGAAGGTGTTCCATCTTCGGTACGAGGCCGTCGGCCAAAAGCTGCGCCGACATGTCAAGGCGCTCGCGGATCAGTTTCAGATTGTTATTAACCGTTGTGCGCTGGGCCTGCAGTTCCTTGATTTCCAGTTCCTTCTGTCGCGTTTGTTGGCGAAGGGACCCCGCAGGCGAGTTTATTTCGCGCTTGCGATCCTTGAATGCGCGCATTCGCGCTTTCAGTTCGTCGACTTCCAATTCACGCTGGCGGATCAACTCTTTTTGGACATTCAGCTTGGCGGCGAGCTGCGCCTTACGCGCTTCATACGAGCGTTCCTCGGCGATGGCCTGGGCAGGTCGGCGTTCCGCGATCTCCTTGGGCAGGGTAAAGGCGATACCACGGGTTTCTGATTCCAGACGGGCGCGGACGAGAATTTCGTTGTCCAGGCGAACGATAAGTTCATCGCGGTTGACGCCGGTGTTCCCCAGATCAAGTTCCATGAGAACCTGTTCGGGCTTCACCACGTCGCCATCCTCAATGTGAATGGCTTCGATGATGCCGCCTTCGAGGTGTTGAATGACCTTGATGCTTCCACGAGGAACCACTTCCCCCATGGCGTTCGACACTTCGTCCAATTCTACGTAGTTCGCCCAGGATACAAGGACGCCAAGAAATATCATGACCGGCCATGCGAAAACCCGCCATGACGGCATGGGATGGGTATCTACTAAATTTCCGAGCCGGCTCATTCGTCGTCATCCATCTCGTCATTAGCAGGTGGTAACTCCAATCCCGTGGTGCCAGTTCTTTTCTTTCCACCCTGCGTGACCGATAAAATCGGGCGGTGGGGCGTCGGGCGACTTTCAGCGCCGTTCTCACCATCCGCCGATGGGGATCGGCGCGATGCCGGAAATACCTGCAATACCGGTTTGGATCCGGGTTTCGGCAGAGGGGGCGCCTCGCCGATTTTGCGCGGGGTCTTATCTTTGGAGGCCTTGCGGTCGCTCTCGATCCTGCGCTTTTTGCTCTGCTGACTTCCGCGAGCCGCCTCCTTCGCCTGGGACTTCTGCGCTTGGACGGCTTTCAGCAAGGGGCGGGTACCGGCGCGCTTTTTCGTGGCGGACGGTTTTGCCGCGGTCGTTGCGGGTTTCTTGCGCGTGGTCTTCGCCGCCGTTTTCGCCGTGGCCTTCGCCGCCGGTTTTGCCGGAGCCTTCGCCGCTGGTTTCGCCGGAGCCTTTGCCGCCGGTTTCGCCGGAGCCTTCGCTGCCGTTTTCGCCGGAGCCTTCGCCGCCGGTTTTGCCGCGGTCTTCACCGCCGGTTTTGCCGGAGCCTTCGCCGCTGGTTTCGCCGGGGTCTTCTGAGCTTCAATCGCCTGCAACAAGGGGCTCGGTTCAACGCTCTTCTTGGCGGTAGGTCGGGCGGGTTCCGTGGCTTTTTGCGCGGCCTTCGGAGTGGCGGCTTTCGGGGGCGTATCCTTTTTGCGAGGCGAGCGGGAAGCCTTCGCATCCCCTTCCGCCGCCGTCTTCGCCGGGGGTTGCTGTGGGCTGATCGCTTGCAGCAAGGGGCTAGGCTCGACGGCCTTTTTCGCGGCGGGTGGCGTCGCTTCGGGTGTTTCCGGAGCTTTCGGCGCGGCCGTCGGGGCCGTGGGTTTCTCGCTCACCGCCTTTGTGTCTTCCTCGGTCGATTTCTTTGCCGATTCCGGAACTTCGGTCTTCGTCGCCGGTGCCTTGTCATCCGGCTTCTTCTCAGGCGTTTCGGTTGGCTTCATCATCGACTTGGCGCTTGCGCCAAACAGGCGCGGCAGGATTTCGCTGGCCGGACCGGCAAGAGCGACCTTGCCCCGATCCAGTGCAATCAGGTCGCGGCACACCGCCAACAGTATCGGGCTGTGGGTGACGACGATCACCGTATGGCGTTGCGACAATTCCTCAAGCGTCTTGCGAAGTTCGATTTCCGCTTGCCTGTCCAGGCTGCTGGATGGTTCGTCCAGAAGCAGGACCGGGGGATCGCCGACCAACGCGCGGGCGATGGAAATGCGCTGGCGCTGGCCGCCCGACAAGCGCTGACCGGCCTCGCCGATGTCGCTGGCGTAACCGTCGGGCTGGTCGATAACGAATTCGTGAATACCCGCCGCTTTCGCCGCCATTACGATTTCGTCGTCCGTGGCGTCGGGAACCCGGTGGGAGATGTTGTCGCGGATAGTGCCGGCGAACAGCACGCTATGCTGGGGCACGTAGCCCATCCACGCGGCCAGTTCCGGGCGCGAGAACTGGCTGATGTCGGCGCCGTCCAGAAGGACCCGTCCGTCCGACGGAAGATAAAGACCCATCAGAAGTTTCAACAACGTCGTTTTGCCGCTGCCATTACGTCCAACCAATGCAGTGACGCCGCCTTGCTCGATTTTAACGGAGACATGATCGACGACCGAAGCGCCTTCCTCGGTATACGAAAAACTTGCCGCCTCGACGGCGATTTCGCCGCGCGGCTTCTCCAGCTTCACATCCGATTCCTGACGTTCGCTGGTTTCATCAAAGAAATTACCCAGCCTTTCCACCGCCTGCTTGAAGCTGGAGTAGGTTCGCCATTGGCTGACCAGTTGATTGAGCGGTCCGATCAAGCGGCCCGACAGCATGTTGGTTGCTATCAATCCGCCCATGGTCAGGCGCTGGTCGATGATGGCGATGGCCCCGATGCTGGTCATGCATATGGTTGTTAGCGTCGTCAGCGTCGCGCCGAGATTGGAAAAGGTGTCGGCCTTTCCGCCGCGCGTGACGGCGCGCTCGATATTCTCGGCGTGTTTTTCCTCCCATTGGGGGCGCATGGCCTGGTCCAGGGCCAGGGCTTTGATGGTGGTGCGTCCGGCGATCATTTCGGCGATCAGGCTGTCGCGGCTTTGCGAGGTTTCGCGTTCCTCGGCGTTGGCCCCGGACATGACTGCGGCCGACCGCCACGCGATGAAGACGAACAGCGGCAGCAGAACCAGCAAAACCCAGGCGATGGCCGGGGCGACAACGAAGATGACGCCAAGAAACAGAATGGCGAAAGGAAGGTCGGCCATCAGAATCGCCGACGCGCCGGAAAGCGTGTTGCGAACGATGTCGACATCGCGAAAGAGCGACTGCCAATGGGCGCCGGTTTGTGTTTCCAGGGTTTTCAGCGGCAGCGAGGTGAATTTCTCGAAAACCCGTTGTCCGACCTCGACGTCGACCCGCAGGGCGACCCGTTGCATAATCCGAGAGCGGGACTGGCGGAGAACGTAGTCGAAGGCGAGCACAATCATCATGCCCAGAACCGGCCCTTGCAAGGTGCTGATGCCAGCATGGAATACGACCCTGTCGTAAACTTGGAGCGTGAAGACGGGAACCGCCAACGCCAGAATATTGACGAAGAAAGACATCGCCAAGACCTCGCGAAAGACCGGCTTTATCGGCTTCAAGAAAGAACGAAGCCAGCTTCGATTTGAGTTCCCGCTCATTACCGAAACATTCTCATTGAAAACAATTAACGAAACATTTTCGTACTAAAACCTAGTTCTTCTAAACAAACATGGTTTACAAAGGTCATCGTGTCAAAAAAAATTCAATCATTACAATATTTTATCAGAAAATGGTAACTCGATAAATCCAATTTTGTATCCTTCTAAACGCACCGCGGTTACTAAAATTTGTTGACCTTGCGTTTTTGGGCTGGTCTGCTGTTCCCTCATGGCGAAACGCAATCCGAAGGGGCGGAAGCACGGGGCGCCGAATGGTTACCCTGTTTTTTTCCGTAAATCGATATGATCGGACGGATTTTCCGACGGCTTTTCAGTGGCAGAAAATTCAGCCTGAAAAAGGCTTTCAGCGTCGAGCGTTTGATCGGCCTGGCTCTTCTCGCCGGGTTTATCGCGCTCTATATCGCCGACCCCTATCCGGTTCAGTTTGCCAGGGTCAAAACGTTCGATATGTATCAGCGCTTTAACCCGCGCGAAATTCCGCCCCTGGAAAAGCAGCCGGTGACCATCGTCGATATTGACGAGCGAAGCCTCAAGGAAATCGGGCAGTGGCCGTGGTCGCGGGTGGATATCGCGAAAATCGTCATCAATCTTATTCAGGGCGGCGCCCGGTCGGTGGCCTTCGATATTGTCTTTGCCGAGGGGGACAGGACCAGTCCGCCCATCGTTGCCAAGACGGCTTACGGGCTGGATGACGCTACCCGTGCCAAAATGAAAAAGCTGAAAAGCCACGACGCGATTTTCGGCGACATCATCAAACAGGCGCGCATTCAAAAGAAATTACGGGGAAAGGTTGAGGAAATCGGCCTCGTCATTTTGGGGCAGGCCGTTGAATTCCGTGAAGTGCAAAATGAAAACGCCGAGCGAAATCCGCCGCCCGCCGACGCCGTCGCCTGGATCGGTTTGCGCAAAGGGGCAGTGAAGCCGACGGCCGCACTACCGAACTTCATCCAGATGGTTCGTAATATTCCGGAACTGGAAGATCCGGCGCTGTCGCGCGGATTGTTCTCGTTGTTGCCCGAACCCGACGGCATTGTGCGCCGGGTTCCCACGTTCTTCATGAACGGTGAGAATTTCTATCCTTCGCTAGGGATCGAAATGTTGCGGGCGTCGGAATATGCGGGTACGGCGGCTGTTGCAACCGATATCGACGGTGTTCGGGAAGTCCGCATTCGAAAGTTGCCCAAGGGCATTCATCGGATAACGACCGATCCAAAGGGGCGAGTCTGGCCGTATTTCTCGAAGCGCGATTACAGCAAATACCTGCCCGCCGTGGACGTTCTGAACGGAACGTTCGAAAAATCCAGGGTCAAGGGCAAGATGATCATCGTCGGCACGTCGGCGACCGGGCTTTTGGATATTCGGTCCACTCCGGTCGAATCCTTTATTCCGGGGGTCGAGGTTCACGCCCAGTTCGTGGAAACGGTTCTCGCTAACAATCTCTTGCAACGCCCCGCCTACATCAAAGGCGCCGAGATCATTCTTCTTTTCGCCACCGGATTGATCATGATCATTCTGGTTCCGTGGATCGGAGCCAAATGGACGTTGGGGCTGTTCGCCGCCGTGGCTGGCGGCACCGCCTATTCGTCGTGGTATCTGTTTACCAATGAACTGGTGCTGATGGACGCGGGCTTCGTGGTCGTCGCCATATTGCTGATCTATACGCAGTTGACCTACACCGGTTACGCCCGCGAGGAAGCGCAACGGCGGCAGGTGCGCGATGCCTTCGGCTTCTATCTGGCCCCGGCCATGGTTGAAAAGCTGGCCGAAGATCCCACGCAGCTGACCCTGGGCGGCGAAACCCGCGACATGACCATGCTGTTTTGCGACGTGCGCGGGTTCACGACCATATCCGAGCAATTCGACGCCGAAGGTCTGACCACCCTGATCAACAAGCTGCTGACACCTCTGACCGGCATCATCATGGAGCGCAACGGCACCGTCGACAAATACATGGGCGACTGCATCATGGCGTTCTGGAACGCGCCGCTGGACGACGAAATGCACGCCCAGAACGCCTGCATCGCTGCCTTGCTGATGAACGATGAAATGGTTCCGTTGAATGATCGCCTTGAAGCCGAGGCTATCGAGGCCGGGCGCAAGCACATTCCGTTGAAGATCGGCACCGGACTGAATTCGGGCGAAGTCGTGGTCGGCAACATGGGGTCCGAACAGCGCTTCGACTATTCGATCCTCGGCGATCAGGTCAATCTGGCGTCACGTCTGGAAGGCCAGTGCAAAACCTATGTGGTGGATATCGTCATAGGTGAGAACACGTATCTGCGCGCCCCCGACATGGCGGCCATCGAGCTCGATCTGATCAAGGTGAAGGGCAAGACCGAAGCCGTGCGCATTTATAACCTTCTGGGCGACCAGAACGTGCGCGAAACCGAAGAGTTTGCCGCCATCAACACCTTGCACTCTGAAATGCTCGACGCCTACCGCGGCCAGCGCTGGGACGAGGCGAAAGACAAGATCATCGGTTGCCGCGAAATCACCGGCAACTTCAAACTAGGCGAATTCTACGACATCTACGACGAACGCATCGTGGATTACGCCGCCAATTCGCCCGGCGCCGACTGGGATGGCGTTTTCGTCGCAACCTCGAAGTAAGCCCGCCTATCTTCGCCTGTTGCGAAACGGCGAGCTGGCTGAGCGCGCCCGCGCGGCAAAATCACATCTAAAATCGTGCGACCTGTGTTCGCGCTATTGCCGTGTTGACCGGACGCAAACCCTGAAAGGGGTTGCGTGCCGCACCGGCCGGAACGCGGTGATCTCCTCGTTCGGGCCGCACTTCGGTGAAGAATCCCCCCTGGTGGGACGCAACGGATCGGGAACCATCTTTTTCTCCTGGTGCAATCTGCGTTGCATTTTTTGCCAGAATTCGGACATCAGCTGGGAGGGGGCCGGCAACGAAATGGAAGCCCATGATATTGCCAGGCTGATGCTGCATTTGCAGGGGCAGGGATGCCACAACATCAACTTCGTCAGCCCCAGCCATGTGGTGGCGCAGGTTATCGAGGCCGTAGCCGTTGCCGCCGAAGAGGGCCTCGAATTACCGATCGTTTACAACACCGGTGGTTATGACAGTCCGGAGGCATTGGCGCTTCTTGACGGGATCGTCGATATCTACATGCCGGATGTGAAATACGGCGACTCCGATGTTGCGAGGCGGTTCTCAAAAGTCCGGGGCTATGCGCCGGTCAACCGGGCGGCGCTAAGGGAGATGCATCGGCAGGTTGGTGATTTGAAAACCGACGAGGACGGCATCGCCACACGGGGCCTGCTGGTTCGCCACCTGGTTTTGCCAAATGGCCTGGCCGGCAGCCGCACGGTGTTGCGTTTTCTGGCCGATGAGATTTCGCCGAATACCTACGTCAATATCATGGCCCAATACAGGCCTTGCTATCGTGCCGGCGAGCACGCGGAATTGAACCGGCGGCCGACAAACGAGGAAATGGCGGCGGCGCTGGAATATGCGCGTCAGGCCGGTTTAACCCGGCTTGACGACCGAAACGCCTGAAATCCCTACAGTTTCAGCGTAACCTCGAATACGCCTTCGTTCATGACGCGCTTGCGGCTGAATCCCTTGGATTCGGCCAGTTGCAGCATCAACCGGTTGTCTTCCAGAACCTGACCCACCATCCAGTTGGTTTTGCGGTCCTTGCAATAGTCGATCATTTTATCCAGCAGCTTGGACCCCAATCCCAGTTCGTGAAGGTCCGAACGCACGACGATGGCGAATTCAGCCCGTTCGTTGTTGGGGTCGGTGTTGGTGCGCACGACGCCAAGGGTTTCACGGCTTCCGTCTTCTTTAAGCGCGCTTGCGATGAAGGCCATTTCGCGTTCGTAGTTGATCTGCGTCAGGCGCGCCATTTCCGAGTGCGGTAATTGGCGGACCGTGCCGAAAAAACGGAACCGGATGTCTTCGGGCGTCAGTTTCGAGATGAACTCGTAGTGCTCGGGTTCGTCTTCGGGCCGGATCGGTCGCAAAAGCGTCGGGCGGCCGTCACCAAGGTTGAAGTCCTCCTCCAGCTGCTTCGGATAAGGCCGGATGGCGAGCCGTGTTTCCTCGTTGGCGGGACGTTCCTTCACGCGGATGCGCGCATCCACCGCCAGCACGCCGTTTTCGTCGGCGAACAGCGGATTGATGTCCAACTCGGCAATGGCCGGGAAATCAACGATCAACTGGGAAACCTGCATCAGCGTCATTTTGACCGCATCCATATTGACCGCCGGACGGTCGCGATAGCCTTTCAGCAATTTCGAGATGCGGGTGCGCGAAATCAGCTCCGCGGCCAGCCCCATGTTCAGTGGCGGCAGGGCAATGGCAGTATCGTTGATCACTTCAACGGCTGTTCCGCCATGGCCGAACAGCATGGTCGGGCCGAAAATATTGTCGTCTGATGAACCGATAATCAGTTCATGGGCATTGGGCATAACCGCCATCTGCTGCACGGTGAAGCCTTCGAGGTTAGCGTCGGGGAAGGCGGCGCCGATTTTATTTAGCATGGCTTCGGCTTCGGCTTTGACGGCTTCGGCCGATTCCAGGAAAAGCCTGACGCCACCGGCATCGGACTTGTGCGAGATGTCGCGCGAAAGAATTTTCAGGGCCACCGGATAGCCGATTTCATCGGCCTTCATTGCGGCCTCGTCCGGGGTTGTAACGATCTCGGTCCTGACCGTCGGAATGCCGTAGGCGGCCAATACCGACTTCGCCTCGGCCTCGCTCATCATGTCGCGACCATCGGCGAGAACGCTGGCCAACATCTTTTTGACGTAATCCGTATCCGGCGTGAACTCGGTTGGGGCCGAGGGCGGTGCCTGGGTCAGCAAATCCTGGTTGCGGCGGTATTGGACCATGTGCATGAAGGCCTGCACGGCGGCCTCGGGCGTCGCAAAAGTGGCGATCCCGGCGGCGTGGAACATGCGCCGGGACTCGGCTACGACTTCGCCGCCGACCCAAGCGGTCAGAACGTTGGCCTTGTTTTTCGCCGTTGTGTCGATGATCGCCTGCGCCGCTTCGCTGCTTGATGCGGTCGCCGTCGGGCAATGCATGGCCAGAATGGCATCCACCTCTTTGGCTTGGCAAAGAACTTCCAGCGCGTGCGCATAACGCTCGCCCGGCGCGTCACCGATAATATCGACGGGATTGGACTTCGACCAAGTATCGGGCAGATTGGCACCGAGTTTGTTGATCGTTTCGGGTTCCAGCGTGGCCAGTGTTCCGCCGCCCTTTATCAGGGTATCGACGGCCAGCACGCCGACCCCGCCGCCGTTGGTCATAATCGCCAGACGTTCGCCGCTAAGCGGGCGCGAACGCGAAAGGGTTTCGCTGGCGGCGAACAATTCGTCGATGGAATCCACGCGCAACATACCGGCGCGGTTGATGGCGGCGTCGTAGACATCATCGGAACCGGCCAGCGCGCCGGTATGCGATGCCGCTGCCTGCGCCCCTTCGGCTACACGGCCCGACTTGATAACCAGGACGGGTTTGTTGCGCGCGGCGGCACGGGCCGCCGACATGAAGTTGCGCCGTTCCTTGATGGATTCGATGTAAAGCAGGATGGCGCGGGTGTAGGGATCGCTGCCCAGATAGTCGATGACGGCGCCGAAATCGACGTCAACCGTATCACCCATGGAAATAAAGTGCGAAAACCCGATGTCGTTGGTTCTGGCCCAGTCCAGAACGGCCGTGCAGAGCGCACCCGATTGCGAAATAAACGCGATTTTTCCGGGCAGGGCGGGAAGGTGCGAAAAACTGGCGTTGAGACCGATGCCCGGAACCAGAAGGCCAAGGCAATTGGGGCCAAGAATGCGCAGATCGTCGGCTTTGGCGTTGGCCGCCATGGCATCTTGTAAGTTGGTTCCGTCCTCGCCCAGCTCGCGCGACAATCCGGCAGTCAGAACGATTGCAGCCTTGGTGCCGCGCTCGCCGAGTTCCTTGATCAAGCCGGGAACAGTGTGCGGCGGGGTGCAGATAATCGCCGCGTCAGGTGTAATCGGCAGCTCTCCGATGCTCGGATAGGTCAGGACCCCTGAAACGGACTGTCGACGCGGATTCACCGGCATGATCGGTCCGTCGAAGCCGCCCTGGAGCAAATTCTGCATGACCAGAGCGCCGACGGCGCCGGGGCGGTTGGACGCGCCGATGACGGCGATGGAGGTCGGTTTGAACAGTTTGTCGAGATTCAGTGTGGACATTTCCCGCCTTTTTTATTCATTGCCGCCGCCAGACCCCGGGCGAAGGGGATCACGTCTGAATGCGGCTATTGGGCCATCAATTTTTCAAATTAGAACGGATAAAATTCTGGGAGACTAATACTGCTTTGGCCGCTCAGGCGCAATTTAATCCTTCCACATTATGAGACAATCCCACCATGTGGAAAAATATAATTACTTGGAAGTCATGACCCAGACACCTTTCCAATCCTTAGGCGGATTGGCCTTCAGGTGTTCGCATCTTTCAATATAAATCTGCGACAGCTTGTCGCTGGCGTTTGCCACCAGCGCGTCGCTGAACGATCCGATCGCTTTGTCCCAGTTTCCGGCCTTGTAGTGGGTTCGCCCTTCCTTGAAATAGTTCACCACGTCCATCAGGTTGGGGAAGGTTTCGTCGGTGTGATAGTCCAGCACCTCGAAGACAACGGCGGGCTCGGTCTTGCCCTTGACCACAACATCGTCGATGTCGCGAATACGGTAGGTTCCCTTGAGTTTCTTGACCGTATTTTCGCTGATCAGAATGCGCGCCGCGTATTGCTTGCAGGCACTTTCCAGGCGGGCCGCCAAGTTCACGCCGTCGCCGATGATGGTGTAATCCATGCGCTTGGGAGAGCCGATGTTGCCAGTTACCACCGTATCGGTATTCAGGCCGATGCCCATATCGACAAGCATCTTTCCGGCCTTCTCGCGTTCGTCGTTCCACGTCCGCAAATCGGTAATCATGGCAATGGCGGCGCGTACCGCGCGGTCTTCGTCGTCGTCGTGGCTCAGCGGAATGCCGAAGGCGGCCATGATGGCGTCGCCGATGAACTTGTCCAGCATTCCGCCCTGATTTTGGATGCATTCCACCATAATGGTGAAATACTCGTTCAATAAAGCGACGGTTCCCTGTGCGCCCAATTCCTCGGTCAACGGCGTAAAGCCGCGAATGTCCGAAAAAAGGATGGTCGCCACCGTGCTCTTGCCGCCCAGAATATCTTCGCCGCCGCCGCCTTCCAAAAGCTGATCCGCCACGCCCGGGTCCATGTAGCGCGACATGGTCGACTTCATGCGTTTTTCCGAGCTGATGTCTTCCATCATTACCAGCGAGCCCAGCTTTTTGCCCTCGCCGCTGACCAAGGGCATGACCGTCAGGTTGATGGATAGCTTTTCGCCGTCGAATTCCATTTCGGCGTCCATGACAAGATCGGTGCTTTGCGTTTCACCAACTTTATGGATTTTCTCCATAACCCATTCGTTTTTACCGGAAAAATACTCGGCGGCAGGGCGGTCGATAACGTCCGCGTTTGCGACCTTCATAATGCGCTGGCCGGCGGCGTTGCAGGTGATGATGTTACCGTCTTCGTCCAGGGTGATCACGCCGCTCGACATACTTTCCAGCATGCTGTCGGCATAATTCTTCATGTTTTGGACGTCTTCGAACAGCTTGGCGTTCTCCAGCGCGATGGCGACCTGCGCGGTGAAGGCCTTGAGGCGCGATTCATCCTCGCCTGTGAACGGCCCGCCGCGCTTGTTCAGCACCTGGGTGACGCCGATCATCTTGCCGTCTTTGTTGACCACCGGGACGCACAGGATCGAGCGGGTGAAAAAGCCGGTTTTCTTGTCAAATGCCGGGTTAAAGCGCAGATCGGCATAGGCATAGGGGATGTTAATGGTTTGACCGCTGGTGAACACGGCTCCGGCAATGCCCAAGTGATTGGGCAGGCGGATTTCGCCCATGGAATCCCCCTGGGCAACGCGCGAGAACAATTCGTTGGTTTTTGCATCGTTCAGGAAAAGCGTGGACCGTTCGGACGATAACATCCGGGTTGCTTCGCCCATGACCCGCTGAAGAAGAGTTCCCAGTTCCAACTCGGACGTAACGTCCGAGACGATGTCGAGAAATTCCATTTCCTGGGCGCGGGACTTTTTCATGCGCTCGACGAACTGACGGCTCTGCAGGGCGACCGCCGCCTGGGTGGTCATGGCCTCCAGCAAGGCCAGGTCTTCGTCCGAGAACGAACCTTCCTTTTTGTTCAGCGCCTGACTAACCCCTATGACCTCGCCCATGACCGTCTTGATCGGTGCGCAGATGATGTTTTCGGTCTTAAATCCGGTTTGTTCGTCGACGGTTCGGTTGAACCGCTTGTCGGCGTAGGCATCGTCAATGATCAGGCCTTCGCCCGAGGTAAACACATGCCCGGCGACGCCGCTGGAGTTTAAAATCCGGATTTCGCGTTTGAAGGTGCCTTGGGCAACCCGCGAATAAAGTTCTTCGGACTGCGGATCGTTGAGGAAAAGGGTTCCGCGTTCGGCGCCGATTTCCGCCGTTGTCATTTGCACGAGGATTTCCAGAATTTCGTCCAGCGATTCGATGGCCGCGACCTTTTTGGAAAGGTCGAGCAGCATCTCCGCCTGGCGCAGTCGTTCGCCTTCGTTCAACCGAACTCTTTTCCGGCGCGGTTTGGGTGCGCTCTTGGTGGCGCGGGGTTTTCCCCGACCGCCATTGCTTGCACCGCCCTTGGCCTGAATCGTATTCGCCATTACGGCTTCCAATTCCCCCAAATTGAACTCGTCGATACTACTTCTTCGTATCGAGTTGGTCGCGCAACGCCGCTACGGTTTCCCGAAGTTGCATGTTTTCGTCCCGGGCCGCTCTTTCAAGCGATTGTTTTTCTTCCTCGTATTCGAATTTGTTCTGTTCCATCTCTTCGCGCAAGGCTGCAATTGTGGCTTTTAGCTGCACGATCTCGTCGTTTCCGGCCGAAATCGCCTCCTGAACGCTTTGCTCCTTGTCGAAGCGCACTTCCTCCAACTCGTCCCGAATGGCCTGTGCCGTGGCTTTTAACTGCGAAATTTCGTCGTTCCCGGCCGAGACGGCCTTTTGCACGCTTTCTTCCATGTCGAAACGTATGACTTCCAGCTCGTCGCGCAAGGCCTGCGCCGTTTTCCGAAGCTGGGTGATTTCGTCGTTTGAGCGCGAAACCGCGTCCTGAACGTCCCGTTCGCGCTCTAATTCCAGCCTTTCCAATTCGTCACGAAGGGCCTGGACCGTCCCCGTGAGATGACGGATTTCCGTCTGCACCTCAAGAAGTTCGTCGGTCTGTTCCGCCTCGGCCATCGCTGGTCCACCACGATTTGCAATCAATTCTTGATGCTATCCTCGCTATCCGGGAAGAATCCGTCAAGCTCTGGATTTTCAGTATGTTACCATTCAATACCCAGAAAATCGAAGGAGATCGGACATGCGTGCCGCTTGGTATTCAAATTTCGGACCCGCCGACGAGGTTCTTCGGGTCGGCGAAATGGACGATCCGGAACCCGGCGAAGGCGAGGTTCGGGTCCGCGTGTTCGTGTCCGGGGTCAATCCGGTGGACGTAAAACGGCGGCTTGGCGGCAGGGGCGACATGCCCGCACCGCAGGTTGTTCCGCATTTCGACGGGGCCGGAACCATCGACAAGGTGGGGTCGGGCGTCGGGGCCGGTCGCATTGGTGAAAGGGTGTGGATTTTTGAGGCCAACTGGCAGCGCGTCATGGGGACGGCGGCGCAATATGTCTGTGTTCCCTCTGATCGCGCGATCCCGCTTCCCGACGCTGCCGGTTTCGACGACGGCGCATGCCTCGGAATTCCGGCGTTGACGGCGCACGCTTGCGTTTTTGCTGACGGACCGGTTGATGGCCAGACCGTTCTGGTGACGGGTGGAACCGGTGGTGTCGGCGCTTACGCTGTGCAGTTTGCCGCGCTTGCCGGCGCGCGCGTCATCGCCACCGTGGGCAGTGAGGAAAAGAAAGGCGTGGCTGGCGCTCTGGGTGCGCGGCATGTCATCAATTACAAGACCGAAGATGTCGCTGCGCGTGTGGCGGACATCACCCGGGGCAAGGGTGTGGGGCGCATCGTCGAGGTTGAATTCGGCGGCAATCTGGAGACCAGCCTGCAGATCGTCAAAACCAACGCCGTCATCGCGGCCTACGCGTCCGACGCCGCCATGGAACCCAGCGTTCCCTTCTATCGTCTGGTTTACGCGAACCTGACCGTGCGTCACGTCCTCGTTTTTCTGGTTCCCGACAGGCTGAAACAGCAAGGCGTGGAAGATATCAGCCAATGGCTGGGCGAACGAAAGTTACAAAGCCGGATCGGCGGGCGGTTTGGGCTGGACGACATTGCGGCCGCCCACGAAGCGGTCGCGGGCGGCACCAATGGCAAGGTGCTCGTCGAAATTCCCGGTGCAAAACTTGCATAGGAAGAATAGCGAACCAAGAACGATAGGCGGTTAAATGGCGGGCATTTCCGGTTTAAGGGCAATTTTGGTTGCGGCGCTTGCCGTTCTTGTTTCGGCGTGCGCGGCATCTTCTGCCGGGCGCGGGGTCAGTGTGACCTTGCGTACCGATGAAACGCCGACAGGGAAGATCACGCTTTACAGCGCCAGCCGGGCGCTTGTCATCGGTATCGACAATTACACACAAGGATGGCCGCGCCTGCAAAATGTCGTCGCCGACGCGCGCCTCGTTGCCCATGAACTGAAGCGACGGGGATTCGAGGTTTCCCTGCGGACGGACCTGACCGGACTGGAACTTCAGCAAACTCTCAAGGAATTTTTCGCCCTTCAAGGGACCGATCCCGAGACCCGGCTTTTGCTGTGGTTCGCCGGGCACGGATACACCGTGGGCGGCGAAGGCTTTATCGTTCCCGCCGACGCGCCGACCGCCACCGATCCCCGTTTCAAGGTCAAGGCGCTTCCCATGCGCGATTTCGGGACGCTGGTGCGGCTGGCCGATTCAAAACACGTTCTTTCCGTTTTCGATTCGTGTTTTTCCGGTACAGTGTTCGCGTCGCGCTCCGGCGCGGCCCCTGCGGCAATCACGCAAAAAACGGCGGAGCCCGTTCGCCAGTTCCTGACGTCGGGCGATGCCGGGCAAAGCGTGCGCGACGACGGTGCGTTCCGCGATTTGTTTATCCGCGCAATCCGTGGCGAGGAGACGGCCGACGTCAATGACGACGGCTACGTGACCGGCGACGAACTGGGGTTATTCCTTTCCCAGCGTGTCGCCAGTCTGACGGCGGCGGCGCAGACGCCCCGCTATGGTAAGTTGCACGATGTGCGTTTCGACCGGGGCGATTTTGTATTCGTTCTGCCCGGCAGCGAAGCCGTTTCGTCGACGCGAACAGCGATGGTGAAATCGGCTCAATCGGTGGATCACGAACTGGCCTTCTGGAAATCCGTCGAACAAGCTGACGATGCCAAGGCCTATGAAGCGTACCTGCGGAAATATCCGAACGGGGATTTCGCCGATCTGGCGCGCTTAAAGCTGGAGGCCCCCGCCGACGAAGCATACAGAATGCCACCACCACTACCGCAGCGTATGGCTTCCAGACCACCCCCACCGCCGCGCCAATTGAATCGGTCCCTGCGCTTGCTTCAGGGGGTATGGGAAAACCGCGCAAAGGGCGTGACGTTCCAACTGCGAGGAGAACGTGCTCAACTCTTCAAGAACCGGAAGATGGCGGAAGCGGGATTGGTCCGGGCGCAAGGGGACCAGCTATACATCGTCGGTGCGGGCATCCGCAAAAACCGCATGACGTTAACCCTTAACGGCGCCCGACTGATGCTGAAACGCGGGGGCGAATCCATCGCTCTGACACGCGCCCGACGGCCCCGTTAGTTACATACCGCAAAGAAGTCCGCCGTCGACGTAAACGACCTGACCGTTGACGTAGCTTGATGCCGCGGAAGACAGGAAGATGGCTGCGCCGATCAAATCCTCCGGAGTGCCCCAGCGGCCTGCCGGAGCCCTTTCCTCCAGCCACTTATGCCATTCGGGGTCTTTCCACAGGCGTTCGGTCATTTTCGTCTTCAGGTATCCGGGACCGATGCCGTTGGTCTGAATGTTGTGGGGACCCCATTCCACGGCCATGGATCGCGTCAGCAATGAAAGGCCACCTTTGGCCGCCGTGTAGGCGCCAATGCCCGCCCTTGTGACACTGCTTTGCAGGGAACAGATATTGACGATTTTCCCCTCGTTGCGTTCGATCATGCCCTTGACCACGGTCCTTGCAACGAGAAACGGGCCGGTCACGTTGACATCGAGCACATCCTGCCAATCGGAATCGGGAAATTCCTCAAGCGGAAAACGCCGCTGAATACCTGCGTTGTTGATCAGGATATCGATTTTTCCGTGGCGTTTGATGATCTCGGAAACACCCGTGGTGACAGCGTCGGGTTTGGAGACGTCAAAGACTTCGCCGTCAGCGGGCAATCCGTCGGCGCGAAGGCTTTCAACAGCGGGTGTCAGGATTTCCTCGGTCAGGTCGTCCAACACGACCGACGCGCCGGCCATGGCCAGTCCGCGGGCGAGTACCAGTCCGATTCCCCGGCCCGAACCCGTAATCAAGGCGACTTTTCCTGATAGATCGAATAGCTGCTGGGACATTTCCTGTTTCCTTTAGATCAGGTTGTTTTCCGCATTAAACGGGATCGGCCCCGGAGAGCCCAGCACCGTCAGGTCGTCGCGGCCTTCTATATCCTTCAACACCGCTTCGGATACGTGGATGCGAGTTAATTCGTTGGTGTTCTTGATGCGGACCAGGCGAATGGTTTGCGGCGTGACGTTGTTGCAGGTCATGATCGCGATCATGATTGCTTCGCGGTCGTGCTTCAGAACCATGGGCAACATGGCGCCGCCCAAAACAGTGGCTGTAATCAGGTTGGTGTAGGTTTTTCCGAAGTCGATTTTTTCGGCGCAGCGGCGTGTGGTGATATCGGCAAGGCCGATTCCGCAGGCGTTGCCGTGAGTTGCTTCGGTCAAATCGCACACTACGACCCGATGGATGTGCTCCATGCCGAAGTCAATGCCCGGCGTTCCGCATCGGCCCATGACGTTGGGGTCCATGCCCGAACCGCTGATGTCCTTGCCCAGTTCATCAATGACCAGCACGTCGATTTTCGGGACCAGGATTCGGGCAATGCTTTGTTTTGAAATAGCCTGCAGGGCCTTGTCGCGTTCCTCGAAATCGACCGCAGGCACGCCCTCGATCAGCATCGGCTCGTGATAGGCATTCTCGACAATGGCGACGCCGAAAAGGATCGGCATTTTTTCAAGAATAATGCGGCCCGCCGCTGGAATCAGGTGGTGGAAGTTCTGAAAGCCACGGGAATGGATCTCGACCGCGCCGCGATGCTTGGCAAGGCCGATGGCCAGCATTTTGTACAGTCCGCTTTCCCATTCACCTCGGAAATCGGTATGCGGCTTGACCCGGCAACACAGAACCACGCCGTCGGCCTGACTGGCGATCTTGTCGAAGAAAACGGGCATCCCGTCCGGGTGTTTTCCAATCTCGATGATCTCCATGGACGAACGGATCGGCGCACCCATCAAGTCTTCCGTAATTCCCAAATCGGCCAGAACGCCGATCTGACCCTCGGCGGTTGCGCCGCCGTGGCTGGCCATGGCCGGAACGATAAAGGGTTCGGCGCCCATTTCCTTCAACGCCGCCACGGTCGCCTTGACGACCTTGTCGATGGCGGCGATCCCACGGCTTCCCGCGGCCACCGCGATCTTCTTTCCGGAAACGTCGGCTTTCGCCAGCTTGGACATTTCCGTGCGGACCGTCGCCTCCACATTTTCGACGCGCCGGCCCGAAAAGCGCTGCTCTACCTCGACAATATTTGGGAAGGGGTTTTCGTCCCGGCTGTGGATCGGAAGGTCTATGTCATCGAATTTCATTAGGTAATTCTTTCTATCGCTTGCTTATTTGAATTTATCGACCATGTCCTGGACGCCCGGAAACATGCCCATCAATGGACGGTATTCTTCCTTGAAATTCTGCACCAGGGATCGTTGATGCAGGCCGACGAGGATGGTGAAGATATACTCTTCATGGCCGGGTGACGTCACCGTCGGATGATAGCCGTCGCTAAAGGCGAAGGTATCGCCGTTTCGCGTCATATGAACCACGCAATCGCCGCCGTCGGTAAACCAGTACTGGCCGCCGAAGCCGTTTTCGGGGCGGAAGCGGTAATAATAGACCTCGTCGTGAGCGCTCTCGCCGGAACTTTGCGTATCATGTTTGTGCGGCGGATAACCGGACCAGTTGCCATCATCGCAATATAGTTCGCTGATCAGCAGATTGCCCGCGCGCCCGGCCGCGTTCTGGCCAAGAATATGGTAAATCTTGCGGTGGCTGTGGGTTTCATTTGAACCGACATCAACCGGATCGACTTCGTCAGGCGTCACCCGGAACGCTGGCAGTTTGGTGTCGAACACGCCCCCGGCGACGGCGATTTCGGTGCCATCCGCGTTGGACCGAATGACGACATCGGCACCGACGCCCGCGTACACGCTATCGGCTTTGCCCGACCAAATGTCCTTGCGGCGCCCCACATCAGCGAACAATTCGCCGTCCACGGAGATATCTGCGTTTCCCGAAAGCACCACATTCGCGGTCTCAAAACCGGGCAGGACGAAGGAATAGGTTTCGCCACTGTTTAGCCTTAACAGATTGAAGTAAATGCGCGGGGCGGCGCCGTGGCCTCCCTTGAGGATCGGCTGGTTTTGGTTGTCGCTATTTCGCATCAGTTCCTGCGCCATTATTTTAAACCCATTTCATAATGTGTTCGCCGACGAGGCAAAGCTCATCGTTCTGATTAAAGACCTCGCATTTTCCGGTGGATCGTTTGCGTTCGGAATCGAGTTCGCAGATGGTATAGACCGAATTCAGGGTATCGCCTACGAATACCGGCTTGATGAAGCGAACCTTGTCGTACCCGAGGGAAACCGGTTTCAATTCGTTGCCGCGGGCGACGATTCGCCGTGACATCTCCGATTCCGCCGCAGACAGCAGCCCCAAAACGAAAATTCCATGCGCAATGCGCTTCCCAAAAGGTGTCGATTTCGCGTACTCGTCGTCCATATGAACAGGGTCGAAATCGCCACTGACGGCGGCAAATAGCGCGATGTCAGAATCAGTAACCGTCTTGGAAAATCTGCTTGTCTCGCCGACTTCCACGCACATGTCGCTCGGCATTTTCATCCTCCTCCCCAGCACTCGTCGCCATTTTTCGCTGGCTTGACCGGATACTCAAGACCCAAGAAAAAAAAGTATGCTATCGTTGAAGGGTCGTAGGGTGGATTAAATGGGAAGGAAATTCCATGGCCGACATTGGTCAAGCTAGTGAACGGCGTGTTTTTCCCAGGGTTGAGATTGACAAGGAAATGACCGGAGAAGTTGGCTGGGAAGTCATTAGTGGCGCGGTCGCTGATGTTTCCGTTGGCGGGATAGCGCTGCGAACCGATGCCAAACTGGAAATCGGGCAGGAGGTCGTCCTTGAAGTTGAGAACATGAGCCCGGTGAACGGCAAGGTATTCCGTGCGACGGATACCGGTTTCGTCGTATCCCTAGACCTGCCCCGCGAGGCCCAGAAGAAATTCATCGCCGAGGTTATGCAAATTCAGAACGATCTGGTGCCTGACGTATAGGGGCTTTGCGGGCTATTTGTAACGCACGCGAAACAAATATGCCGCCTGTTGCCATTATCCCGAAACAAACCTGTGCGATCATTCAGCAATTGGAGTCGTCGGGATCGTCGTCGGCCTCATATGGCGGAACGATGGACGAAAGATTGCCCTATCGGGTAGGAAATGGCGAAAAAACCAACGAGCGAAATCAAATCAAATCTGTCCAACCACCTGACCTTTTTCGGTTGGGTGATGGCGGTTGTCTGGACGTTGGTTGTTGGCGGCTCGCTGTTGCTGGACAGGGTGATGGAGGAAAACGAATTGGTCGCGCTGGCCAAGGCGTCGGCCCGTACCAGCATTGAAAAAGACATCATCTACCGAAGTTGGAACTCCCACTACGGCGGTGTTTATGTTGCGCGCGAACCGAATTCCGCATCGGATATTTTTCTGCCGGATGGCCTGTTCACCGACAAGGCAACGACCGAAGACGGAACCTTCCTGACCCTGGTGACGCCGTCGATAATGACTCGTCAGGTGAGTGAACTGGGTTCCACTTTCGGTGTTGAGAGTGGGCACCTTGCCAGCCTGATCCCGCTGAATGCCAAGAATGCCCCCGATCCTTGGGAGGAAAAGGCGCTGCGCGCATTCGATTGGGAAACGGCGGATGAGGTCAGCGCGATCACGATAGAAAACGGTACCGAATACCTTCGCATGATGCGCCCACTCGTGTTGGCCAAAGAATGCCTGCCATGCCACGCCTATCAGGGATACCGGTTGGGCGAGGTTCGTGGCGGCATTAGCCAGCGCGTTCCGATGGCTCCGTTGCGGGTGGCGACGGAGAGGCACCTATTTTTGTTAGGCGGCGGGCATGCCTTCCTTTGGCTTGTGGGTCTGGGTGGCATCATCTTCGGTCATCGTCGCCTTGCCGAACAGGTCGGTCAGCGCGACAGGGCGGAAGAGCGCATCCGCCACCTCGCCACCCACGACGATTTGACCGGCGTTCCCAACCGAAAACTGCTTCTTGAACGCCTGGAAAGAAGCATCGAGCGGTCCCGCCGCAACGGCCTGCGAACAGCGCTTCTATTTATTGATCTGGACGGATTTAAAGAAATAAATGACACGTTGGGCCACGACGCGGGCGATGCGGTTCTCGTGGAAGTCGGGGCGCGGTTGTCGGGCTGCATTCGCAAAATTGACACGGTGTCGCGTGTCGGCGGTGATGAATTCGTTATCGTTCTCTCGGATTTGCCGGACACCGAATCCGTTGCCCGCGTGGCCAATGAGGCCCTCGAGTTGCTTTGCGACCCCATTCGCCTTGCGCAGAATGTTGTGTCCGTGGGAGCCAGCGTGGGCATCGCTTTCTTCCCGGATGATGCCGGCTCGGCGGAAGAATTGATCTGCGTGGCGGACGAAGCCATGTACGAGGTCAAGGGGCTTGGCAAGAACGGATTTTGCTTCGCCGACAAAGGCCGGATGGATACGCTTCCCATCAGCATTACGAAAAAGCCCCGCAAGCCTTAGAAAGGACATACGGGGCTTTGAATTGGCTCCGGCGGTAGGACTCGAACCTACGACAAAGCGGTTAACAGCCGCTTGCTCTACCAACTGAGCTACGCCGGATCAGGGCGACAATTGCGTCGGCGGCGCTTCTATAACGCTTCCGTTCCCGATTCGCCAGCCCGAAATAGCCCTGCTTTGCAAAAAAATACGTTCCATATCTCGTATCCGCGTTTACCGTGGGGGGTGATGTCCAGACCTTCGAATTCATCCTCCTGATTGACGCGCAATCCAACTGTGTTGCTGCCAGTATTTTCAAGATGACGAAACTGCCGAGCGCAGCGCAGGCCGCCGTTACGGCTACAGCGACAATCTGTGTCCAGACCCGCAATGGTTCTCGTAACCAGGCCGACAAGGCTGGGTTTGCCGTATTTGACCCACTCGGTCTCCATCCATACTAACGATGCCGTGGCCGCCGAAATTTGGGTGACCGCCATGGCTATCGCCGCACTGGCGTCGGCCGCCAGCGCGCTTCCAGCGTTGAAACCAAGCCATCCGACCCACAGCATCGACGCGCCGATCATCGTCATTCCGGGATTGTGGGGCGGTTTGACGTCTTTGGGGAAGCCCCGGCGGTTGCCTAGCAGGGTGACAATGACCAACGCCAAAACGCCACGGGCGGGCATAAGGAAAACCCCGCGACCAGCTAAGATCACGGGGTTTCAAACTGGCTCCGGCGGTAGGACTCGAACCTACGACAAAGCGGTTAACAGCCGCTTGCTCTACCAACTGAGCTACGCCGGATCAGGGTGGAGGCGCGGGTCGGAATCGAACCGGCGTACACGGCTTTGCAGGCCGCTGCATCACCACTCTGCCACCGCGCCATCCCTTGTGGCGAACCCTCCGGTCGGGTCCATTGCATATGACCGTCATCCGTCGGGGCACGGGAAACTAGACTCTGCGAGCCCCGTGGTCAAGCGGTCTAGTCAAGCGGCGTGGCATTGTGTTGTGCCGATAGTCGGATTATATAGCGCTAGCACTATTCAATAAGCCGGTGAAAGCGACGATATGGATACCTCAATCGCACGCAAGACCATGGTCGACACGCAGATGCGACCCAATCAAGTGGACGACGAAATTGCCCTGAACGCAATTTTGGTGACACCTCGCGAGGCCTTCGTTCCGCGGGTTCTGCATGGCGTGGCGTACAGCGACGGGGACCTTCCGCTGGGCGGCGGGCGGTTCGTCATGGAACCGCTGGTTCTTGCGCGCCTGTTGCAGGCAGCGGCAATTCAAGCCGATGACATCGTGTTGGCCATCGGATGCGCTACCGGTTATTCGGCGGCGGTTCTTTCACATATGGCCGGGGCGGTCGTCGCGGTTGAAAGCGATGGCGGGTTGGTCGAAAAAGCGACCGAGAACCTGTCGGGCCTTGAAATCGACACCGTTGCCGTCATGGAAAGCGATCTTAAAAAGGGATATTCCAAGCAAGCGCCTTTCGACCTGATTTTCTTCGACGGCGCCGTCGATGATATTCCGGTCGAAATATCCGAACAGCTTGCCGAAAACGGTCGGCTGGTGGCAGTCGTCAAGGCGGCTGGCGGCGCCGGAAAAGGCGTTTTGATGACGCGGCGCAACGGCGCGCTGAACCAGCGCGATGTCTTTAACGCCGATATCCCGTATCTGCCCGGATTCGAGCCCGCTGCGGCGTTCGAATTTTAGCCGCTCTCAGGTTTGATTCTTTTGCCTTCGGGTGACGACACGTCTAGACTGCCTCCACACGGGGGAAATTAATTTGGGGAAAAAACCAAAATGAAGCACCACTTGCCCGTTTTATTGGGCTTATCCATTGGGCTTGGAATTTTTTCGAGTGTGGCCTCGGCGCAATCCCTTGAAGACGCGCTGTCCGCGGCTTATGCCAACAATCCGGAACTGATGGCCGGACGGGCTGCATTGCGCGCGACCGACGAACAAGTGCCCCAGGCACTTTCCAATTGGCGGCCGACGGTGACGGTCAGTGGAAGTGTTGGCGCATCGGCTATTAACAACCCCAAAGCGACCGGGACCGCCAAGGGCCAGCATCGAAACCCGCGATCCTCCGGGCTTACCGTTGCTCAGCCGCTGTATCGTGGCGGACGAACCGTCGCCGCGACGAAAGAGGCGTTCAATAACGTTCAAGCCGCAAGGGCGAGCCTTATTTCGATCCAGCAAGGTGTATTGCAGGGCGCGGTAAACGCGTATGTAAGCGTCGTTACCGATCAGGCCGTTCTCGAGCTCAATATCAACAATGAGCAGGTTCTGCGTCGTCAATTGGAAGCGGTACAGGATCGCTTCCAGGTCGGCGAGGTCACGCGAACCGATGTGCATCAGGCTGAGGCGCGCCTTTCGGGCGCCGTTGCCGACCG
>JABGRG010000038.1 GCA_018648445.1 Rhodospirillales bacterium
GATTGTCGGTCCGGGCCTGCCCGCTAAGTTCCGGCTCATAGACCGCGCGGTGGGTTTGGCGCTGGTCGGGATCGACGACAAGCGCATCGACCAGCACACCGGGAATTCGGATATCGCGTGGCGGCAACGAATTCAATTCAACGCTTTCACCGACCTGCGCGATGACGGTTCCGCCGGTATTGTGGGCGGCAAGGGCGACGGCGTGGGCGTCCAGATCGGCCGGTTCGCGGGTCATGCTGATGTTGCCCTTGGGGTCGGCAAAACTGCCGCGAACGATGCCCACGTCCACTTCAAACGGCTTGTAGCGAAGCACCTCGCGCCCGTCGATGATCATAAGCTCGACGATTTCCTCGGTGGTGCGCGCGTTGCACCGCCCGCCGCTCATGCGCGGGTCGGCGAAGGTTCCCAGGCCGACATGGGTGAACAGGCCCGGGCGGCCCGCGCCAATCTCACGCAGCAGCAGCGAAATGACGCCGCCGGGAAGGCAGTAGGCCTCGATCTCCTCGGCCTCGACCATTTGCTGCATCTTCGGAGACCAGCTCCAAAGTCCCACGATGACGCGTGCGATCAGGCCCTTGTGGGCGAAATGGTTGATGCCCTTGGTGTGCGCGGCGTTTCCAAACCCCAACCCGTTGACCAGCGTCAGGTCGCGCGGATGCCCGGTCTCCAGAAACCGCTTCTCGATGGCCGCACATATGGCCTCGGGTTCCAGCAAGCCGCCTCCGGCGGCTGTAATCGCCACCGTGTCGCCGTCGCGGATCATCGCAGCCGCTTCCTCCACCGAGATGGATTTTTCGGGAAAGGTTTTGGTCGGTGGGGTATGAGACATTCATTTAATCCACTAGGCGGGTCCGCGCGATCCTAACGCCAGTGTGGACCTGTGTTCAACTCTTCGGTTGACTCTCGTACAGGAGAGGAGGTAACTGGTCAACTAGTTAGCTAGTTTACATTTTGGCTCGGGTGCAGTCATGGCCAGCAGCGTACGGCTCGTTGCCGATCATCTAAGGAAAGTGGAAGTGAAATCACCTTCCGAATTGATTGTCGGACAGATTCGAGAATTGATAGCCGACGGTGTGCTGAATCCCGGACAGAAGCTTCCGTCCGAGCGCATCATGGCCGAACGTTTCGAGGTCAGTCGCGGCATCGTGCGCGAGGCCCTTCGAAAACTTGAATTCTACGGTGTGCTGAGGACTTTGCCGCAAAGCGGTACGGTTCTCGAAAATCTGGGGGCTACGACCCTCGTCTTTCTGGTCGACAACATTCTCGACATGCCGGGAAATGAATATGCGACGCTTGCCGAGGCGAGGCTTGTGATCGAGGCGCATGCGGCCCGTCTGGCCGCCAAAAACGCCAACGATTGGCAGATCAAGGAAATACGGCAAGTCCACGAGGGCATTGTCGATGCCGCCGGAAGCGGACAGCGCGCACTTGAAGAAAATATGCTTCTTCATTTGCGCATCGCGGGCGCCTCGGGCAATGCGGTGATCCGCTCATTCGTCAGCCAGATCGAGCCCGAAATAATGCGGCTGTCGATCCAGTACGACACCTATCGCGATGGCAGGATTGCCGAAGTAGTTGCCGAGCACGACGAGATCGTCAGCGCGATCGAAAACCGCGATCCGGAAACGGCTGCGGCCGCCATGACCCGGCATCTTGAAAACGCCCGGCGTATGGACACGTCCATCATTGCTGAAAATGAAGAAGATCTCGCGCCGTCACCAAACAAACCGATGGCTGCGCGCAGGAGGAAATAAGAATGTTTTTGAACGAACAACACGAAGCCATCCGCGAGATGACACATCAGTTCGCGGAAAACGAGATCAGGCCCGTTGCCAATGAACTGGACGAAACGGAACGCTTCCCGGCTGAGATATATGAACAGATGGGCCGATTGGGCCTGTTCGGCATCAGTGTGCCCGAGGAATACGGCGGGGCGGGCTGCGACGTGCTTTCCTATTCCATCGTTATGGAGGAGCTATCGCGCGGCTATGCGGCGGTCGCCGATCAATGCGGTCTGGTCGAATTGATCAGCACGCTTCTGGTTCAGTACGGAACCGACGACCAGAAACAAAAATACCTGCCCGACATGCTCAAGGCCAAGCTGCGGCCTGCCTATGGTCTGACCGAGCCCGAGGCTGGCAGCGATCTGGCCAATGTGCGCACCACGGCAGTACGCGATGGTGACGGCTGGGTTTTGAACGGCAGCAAAATCTGGATCAACAACGCGCCGATCTGCGATTTCGCGCTTGTATTGGCCCGCACCGACAAGGAAGCGGGTCATCGGGGCATGAGCATCTTCATCGTCGAACGCGCTTACGAAGGTGTTAAATCGGGGCCGAAGGAGCACAAGATGGGCCAGCGCGCTTCGTTGGTCGGCGAACTGGAATTCAACGATGTGCGCCTTCCCGCCGACGCCATGCTGGGGCCGGAAAACCGGGGCTTCCACATCATGATGAGCGTGCTGGAGAAGGGCCGTGTTGGCATCGGATCATTGGCCACCGGAATTATGCAAGGCGCGCTCGACGCCTCGTTGGAATACGCCAAGGTGCGCAAGCAGTTCGGCCAAGCCATCGGCGAGTTTCAGGGCGTTCAATGGATGCTGGCGGACATGGCCAAGGATATTACGGCCGCGCGCCTTCTGGTCCAGAATGCGGCGACGCGCATGGATGCGGGGATTAGCGCCACGGTTGAATCTTCCATGGCCAAGTGCTTTGCCTCTGACGCCGCCGTTCAGAACACCTGCAACGCGGTGCAGATTTTTGGCGGCAGTGGTTACATTCGCGGGTTCGAGGTCGAACGCCTTTATCGAGACGCCAAAATCACGCAAATCTACGAAGGTACCAATCAGATTCAGCGCATGATCATTGCGCGCAATCTGCTGAAAGGGTGAGGTCATGAGCGGCAAAAAAAGTAGGCGACCGGTGGCCCTTGTGACCGGCGGGCGGCGCGGCATCGGGCGGGGTTGCGCCTATGCTTTGGCCGAGGCTGGATTTGATATCGTCATCGGTGATGTGGAACACGATGCCGATGCCGATGAAACCCTGAAAGGCATCAAGGAACGCGGCGGCGACGGCGACTTCGTCGAAGCCGACATTGCCGATGTGGACCGCCATCCGGGATTGCTGGAGGGTGCGCTGGCGGCTTTCGGGACGGTGGACTGTCTGGTCAACAACGCGGGGGTTTCGGTACTCAATCGCGCCGACATTCTGGACATGTCGGTCGAGAGCTTTGATCGCTGTATGAACATCAATCTGCGCGGTACCTTTTTTCTGACCCAGTGCGTGGCGCGCTGGATGATCGACCATCCGTCAGCGGCGAACGACCCGTTCCGTTCGGTTGTGACCATTTCCTCGGTGAACGCCGAGATCATGGCGATTACGCGTGGCGAATACTGCATATCCAAAGCTGGACTGGCCATGATGACCAAACTTTTCGGCATCCGTCTGGCCGAAGAGGGGATTGGCGTATTCGAGGTGCGGCCCGGCATCATCCGCACGCCGATGACCGCTGTGGCCGCCGATAAATATACCCGTGAAATCGATGCCGGGCTGTCGCCGGACAGGCGCTGGGGCGAGCCTGTGGATGTGGGAAAAACCGTCGCCACCATGGCGACCGGTGGTTTGCCCTTTACGGTGGGGCAGGCGGTGAACGTGGACGGTGGTCTAGCATGGAGGCACTTCTAGGATGGCCGAATTAGAGCCGGGAATTTACTGGTACGAAGATCTTGAAGTCGGCGGCAGCTACATGTCGCCGGGAATAATGGTTACCGAATCCCATATCAACGGGTTCGCCGGGCTAACCGGGGACTTCTTCGAAGTTCACACCGATGACGAATTCGCCCAAAGCATCGGTTTCAAGGGCCGCATCGCCCATGGACTGCTGGGTCTTTCCATGACAGACGGATTGAAGAACCGCTCCGAGGTGCGCATCAAGGCCATCGCGTCCCTGGGATGGAACTGGAAATTCGTTGCGCCCATTCACATCGATGACCGCATCCAGGCCGAAATTACGATTCTGGCTCTGCGCCCTACCAGTAAGCCCGGACGCGGAATAGTGACGCTTGGGTTTCAGGTTCGGAACCAGCATGGAGAAGTGGTCCAGGAAGGCGAGAACATAATGATGATCCGCATGAGTGAAGGCGAAATGATCGATTAAAATGATGCGAATAGCCAATCGGACCTTTTACTCCGGGGGTTGGATTGTTTATTTTGCCGCCGAACCGCCGGAAATTGGGAAGGAAATACAATGAGCGACATTTATCAGAAGTTTCATGAATTGGGATGCATCCCGGTCGTTGCAATTAACGACGCCAAACATGCCGTTCCGTTGGCCAAGGCGCTGGCCGCCGGTGGTTTGCCGATTGCCGAGATTACTTTTCGCACGGACGCCGCCGAAGAATCGATCAAGCGCATCGCCAAGGAAGTGCCCGAGGTTATGCTGGGCGCCGGAACGGTGCTGACCATCGAGCAGGCCGAACGCGCGGTTGCGGCAGGCGCCAACTATCTCATTTCGCCCGGCATCGATCCTAAAGTCGTTGGCTGGTGCGTCGATAACAACGTGCCGGTTACGCCCGGCGTGGCCTGCCCCAGCGATATCGCCATGGCGCTGGATTTCGGGATCAACGTTGTCAAATTCTTCCCGGCTGAAAACCTGGGTGGTCTTTCGACGATGAAGGCGATCAGCGGGCCTTACGGTATGGTCAAGTTCATTCCCACCGGCGGCATCAACTCGGGCAACATCAACACCTACCTTTCGTGGGAAAAAGTGGTGGCCTGCGGCGGCAGCTGGATGGTCAAGTCCGACATGATCGCCGCCGAGAAGTTCGACGAAATCGAAGCATTGACCCGCGAAGCGGTGCTGACCATGCTGAACTTCGATCTGGCCCACATCGGCATCGACACCGCCGATGACGCGGAATCTCTTTCGGTCACTGAAACCTTGGGCGGATTGTTCTCGTTGCCGGTCAAAAAGGGCAACAGCTCGAACTTCGCCGGAACCATCGCCGAGGTGATGAAAGGCAAGGGGCCGGGAACCAAGGGTCACTTCGCCATTCATACCAACAGCATCGAGCGTGCGGTGGCTTACATGAGCCGCCAGGGCGTCGAATTCAACTGGGACTCGGCCAACCCCAAGGAAGGTGGGCCGCTTAAGGCTCTGTATCTGAAAGAAGAAGTCGCCGGATTCGGCGTTCATCTTCTGCGTAGATAGCTGTTTCGACGCTTTCACGAAGTGAAATAGCAGCCGCCCGGATCGGGCGGCTGCTTCATTTTTGATCGGTGCCCATGCTATCATCGGGCCGAAAAAAACACGGCGAATCATTATTGGGGGAGTCCATGTACAACCGCGTACTGATGACCGGCGCCGACGGCGTTATCGGAAAGGTGCTGCGCAAGGAATTGCGTGGGGTCTATCCCGTTCTGCGTCTGTCCCATCGCAGGCCATTTGGCGATCCACAGCCGGGCGAGGAAATTGCTCTGGCCAACCTCGATAATTACGACGAGGTGGACGCCGCCATGGAGGGGGTCGATGCGGTCATCCATCTGGGCGGAAAGGCCGAGGAGGGGACCTGGGACGTGGTGCTGAAAAGCAATATCATGGGTGCCTTCAATACCTTCGAAGCGGCGCGCAGACACGGCGTAAAGCGTTTTATCTTCGCCAGCACCAACCACCTTATAGGTTACTACCGGCGAGATCGTAAACTGACCGTGGAAGATCCGCCGCGCCCCGATTGCCGTTACGCAGCCACCAAGGTGTTTGGTGAGGCTCTGGCCCGTCTGTACGCCGACAAGCACGGCATGAGCGTGATTTGCCAACGCATCGGCTCGTTTCAGCCGCGCCCGCTTAATGTACGTATGCTGAGTTGCTGGCTGTCCCATCGTGACATGGTGCAGCTTACAAAGGTCTGCCTGGACGCGCCTCTGGATACCCATTTCGAGGTCGTGTGGGGTGTTTCGGGCAATGACCGCAGTTGGTGGGACAACAGCCCGGCTGAGCGTCTCGGCTTCAGGCCGCAGGATAATTCCGAGGAATACGCCGAAGAAATTCTAGAGGCCCAACGCAAGGCGCTAGAAGATGAACAAGCGCAATCCAAAAGCGGCGGCACCGATGTTGCCGATCAGGCGGCCGTCGTTTCGGCTATCAAGGCGGTGCAGGGGAAAGAGCCCCCGGCCGAGGGAAATTTCCAGGGCGGCCCCTATTGCGCCATGGAATTCAACGGTGATCTGGACAAGATTGATTGAGGAAGTGATCATGGATATCAAGGGTACCCAAACGGAAAAAAACATCCTGACCGCCTTCGCTGGCGAATCTCAGGCCCGCAACCGCTACAACTTCTTTGCCGGCAAGGCACGCAAGGAAGGCTATGTACAGATTGCCAAGGTGTTCGAGGAAACCGCCGATCACGAAAAGGCCCATGCCAGCCGCCTGTTCAAGCTGTTGCAAGGCGGCGAGGTCGAGGTGACCGGGGCGTTCCCCGCCGGCGGCAACGGAACGACGGAAGAAAACCTGCGGGCCTCGGCCGAAGGCGAGGCTCACGAAGAACTTGAGATGTATCCCGATTTCGCCAAAACCGCCCGCGCGGAAGGGTTTGAAGGCATCGCAAAGACCTTCGAGGCCATCGCCGTGGCCGAACGCCAACACGGCAAGCGCTTTAGCGCGTTGGCGGATAACATCGCTACCGGTCGCGTGTTCGTGCGCGGCGAAAAGGCCCGCTGGCAGTGCCGCAATTGCGGCTATGTGCACGAGGGCGAAGAAGCGCCCAAAACTTGCCTAGCCTGCGCCCATCCCCAGGCCCATTTCGAGATTTTGGCCGAAAACTGGTAGGATCGATCAGGACACGGGAATTCAACGCGGTTCCGAATAACCAATTAGTCGGTTAGAATAAGAATTGCCTTCGAAGGTATACAGCAATCGGTAAAACCAAAATGAACCGACCGAGACTAGTTCGCCGCATTCTCTTTCCAGGCGCGGTTTCATTGGGATATGCGGGGGTCGGTGTTGGCTGGTTGCTGTTTTTGGATCAAATACCGGAGTCGATACCTTCTGGCTCCGGCCTTTCTGCTTGGATACAAAACTTCGGCGACTGGTTTTTCATTGCGGTGACCAGCGCCTTTATTTTCGTGTCTATGCGGATTATTGGTGGCCGCGCTGACAATGAATTGGCCCGCCTTCGGGCCGTCATTGATTTTTCGCCGGCTTCGATCGTCATGACCGACGCCCAGGGTCGGTTCGTGATGGTGAATGGAGAGTTCGAGCGGCGTTTCGGGTTCAATTCTCATGCGGTGCTCGGAAAAACCGTCGATGAACTGTTTCCGGCGCGAACTTCGGAAGAAGTCGCCGCTGAGGTACAGCAGGTATCGGACACGGGCACGGCGGGGAAACGCGATCTGAACGTATCCTTTGCCGACGGAACCGATCACACGGTGGAAGTCACCCGGTTTCCCATTTTCGATCCAGGCGGGGAACCTCTGGGAATCGGGTCAATTTCGATCGACGTTACGGAGCGAACGCGTATCGAGCGCGAACTTCGTGAAAGCGAAAGCCTGTTGCGGGCAATCATTGACAATTGCCCCCTTGTCTTTGCCCTGAAGGATCTGGAGGGGCGCTATCAACTGGTAAATAAGCAAGCAAAAGAAACCTCTTACCAATATTCCGAAGATATCTACGGGAAAACCGGGTTTGATTTCCGTCCGCGCAAGGACGCCGAACATTCGGCTGCACGCGATCGCGAGGTCATAGAAACGCGTGAACCGCTTACCTACGAAGTGTGGAACCGACTTTCCGACGGGACCGATCACCATTTTCTGGTAACGAAGTTTCCGGTGTTCGACGGGAACGGCTTTTTGACGGGTATTGGCTTGGCCAGCCTTGAAACCACCGATATGAAAAAGGCCGAGGAGGCGCTGAAGGAAAGCGAAGCCCTTTTCCGCACCGTCATCGACAACTCGCCGCTTTCCATCGGACTAAAGGATCTGCAAGGCCGCTATCGATTAATAAATCGAAGGTACAGGGAATCTATTGGGGTTGAAGGTGAAGATTACCGGGGGAAGACGGTCGCCGATTTCCGCCCGGCCAGGGTTGTGGAGGAGGTGACGAAACGTGATCGTGATGTTAAGGAAAACCGTACCGCATTTACCTATGAGGCGACGAGAATCGGACCGGATGGCGAAACCAGGCATTTTCTGACGAATCGATTTCCGGTTTTTGACACCCAGGGAGAATTATCCGGAGTAGGATTTACAAGTCTGAACGTTACCGAGCGAGTTGACGCCGAGCGGCGTCTGCAGGAAATGCAGTCCGATTTCGCGCATGTCTCGCGGCTTAGCACATTGGGTGAAATGGCGGCCGGGTTCGCCCACGAACTGAACCAGCCGCTCGCGGCCATTCGCAATTACGCCGCAGGCTCGATCCGGCGGATGGATGCGGAACAAGGCGACATCAACGACATTCGCGTCGTCATCGAGCGAATCGCGCAGCAGGCGGCGCGCGCCGGCGACATCATCATGCGAATTCGCAAATTCATCCGTAAGGAAGAAGGTGAAAAAAACGATATCGATATTGCGGCGGTCGTTCGCGATTCGGTCGGTCTGCTCTACGGCGAGGCTCTGAAACACGAAGCCGAAATTACGTTGGAGATGCCCGATAATTTGCCAGCGGTGGTTGCCGACGCCGTGCAAATTCAACAGGTCGTTATCAATCTGGCGCGCAATGGCATGGAGGCGATGGACAAGGCAGGCAGCGACGCACGCTGCGTAACCGTCCGTGCGGCGGAGATTGAGGGCGGCGTTACCGTCGATGTCGAGGATACGGGATCGGGAATCAGTGAAGAAGTCCGTGAAAGATTGTTCGAACCGTTCTTCACGACCAAGGATGACGGAATGGGGATCGGGCTGCTGATCTGCCAGACGATCATCGAGGAACACGGGGGAACGTTGAAGGTTGGACAGGCCCCGGCGGGCGGTGCCGTTATCTCTTTCACGTTACCATTCAGCAGGTCTGATTGAGGGCAACCAACGAGAACCTGACCGGTCGAACGCCGGCTATTGTTCCGCCAAGGCTTCCAGACCGCCTTCGAAAAAGCGGTAATTCTCCATCCCATCAAGAATGACGCCGTCAAACCCCTGGCGAATGATCCCGTATATGTATGAGTTAGCGTCGCCAGAGATGATTTTGCGCCATTCGGGGTTCCAATACTGTACGAAAAAGCGGTCGGGATTGCCGGGAACAGGCGCACTGATCCAATGGGGCGAGCCCTCGCGCCAGTGATCTTTCCAGAAATAGGCGTGACTGGCGACCGACGCGATGTCGACATAGGCGAAAACCAGCCGTTTCGCCCCCAGCTTTTTGAACTTCAGCGTTTCGACCGCTTGGCGTGACAACGGTTTGCCCAACGAATGGAAAACGTCGACCACGATTAGGTCGAAGTTGTTTTCGTGCATCTTGAGGGCGAATTCGTCGACCCGGCCAAAGCTCGAGGAGTCGCGCAACACCAGAAAATTATTGATGGATTTAAGCGAGAGAATGCTATGGGCGCTTTCGTCGTAGGGGCGGCGCGGAAAGACCGGAACGGTGGAAATGTCGGCCCCTCGCGACGGGGAGCCAAAAAAGACAAAGTCTTCTTTAACCGCCATGCGGCGCGCGGTGTCCACGGTCTTGGGCGACTTCACGTAGTCCATGACCAAAACCTTCAAGCCCACTTTCTTCGCCATGCGAGCCAGCGGAAGCAATCGTTCGCGGCGTTTTTCATCTGTCGGCTTGCCGATTTCGGGGACGCCATAAAATAGCCCCTCTTGCACAATCCCGTTGATCGAACGCAAGTAAGTGCGCGCAGGGTTCCTAATGTCGGCGTCCGAAGGATCGACCTTTACCAGCAATTCCAAACCGTTGACGGGAATGACCATAAAATCCGGGCGGTGACCGCGCGCGAATTTTCCGATGGATTGCACGAACCGGCGCAATTCTTCGCGGTAGTCAAGGACCCGTCCAGCTTGCCCCGTGGTCGGCGTGGTCCCCTGATCCTGTAAGATTTCGCGCCCCTGGGCGCGCACGCCGCCCTGCTGTGCCTCTGCCAGGCTTGAGCCGAGCAACAGCACGATCAAAAACAAGGAGGCAAACTGGATACAACGCATCATGGCGACCCTTTTCCCAGAAAAGCGACCCAAAAGCCAGTTTATCCGGGAATTGTTGCCAACTTATTGCCAGCGGCTACTTCAACATATCCGCCACATGGCGGGCAATGGCAATTGAAGCGGTCAGGCCCGGGCTTTCCATACCGTAAAGATTGACCAATCCGGCCACGCCGTGGGTTTCGGGTCCCTGAATTACAAAATCGGCATCTGGCGCACCCTGTGGCGATACCTTGGGCCGCACGCCCGTATAGCCCGGTTGAAGAGCGCCGTCTTCGAGATCGGCCCAATAGGTGCGGATGGCCGAATAGAAAATGTCGGCGCGGGCGGGATCGACATCGTAGTCAATCTCGTCGATCCACTCGACATCAGGGCCAAAGCGGGCCTGGCCGCCGAGATCGAGAGAAAGGTGGACGCCCAGGCCTCCGTCTTCCGGGATGGGGTAGACCAGTCTGGAAAACGGCGCGCGGCCCGTCAGCGTAAAATAGGTGCCCTTGGCTAGATAGCGTGCCGGAATGGTATCCTGCGGCAGAAATTCCAACGAGGTGGACAATGCCTGCGCGCCCAGTCCGGCGCTGTTGATGATGATGTCACACGCCAGATCCATGGGTTCATCGCCGTGTACCGAAATCACCTTGGCTCCATTTTCCAGGCGTCCGCCCCACACGGGCGACAGAAATGCCACCATTCCGCCGTTATCCTCCAGATCGCCTTGATAGGCGAGCATCAGCCGGTGACTGTCCATAATGCCGGACGAGGGCGAAAAAAGTGCTGCCTTAGCCTTTAGGTTGGGTTCCATGGCAACGGCCTGTGCGCCGTCCAGCCATTGCAGATCGCTCACGCCGTTGGCTTCGGCCTTGGCCTTGATGGCTTCTAGGCGGCCGATCTGCGCATCGTCAGTGGCGACGATCAGCTTGCCGCAGCGATCATAACCGACTCCGTGGGATTCGAAATATTCATAAAGTTGATCGCGTCCCTCAACGCAAAGTTTGGCCTTCAACGTATCCGTCGGATAGTAGATCCCGGCATGAACGACCTCGCTGTTACGCGAGCTGGTGTCCGAGCCAATGGCATCGGATTCTTCGAGCACGATGACCTCAATGCCACGCATTGCCATTTCGCGGGCGATGGCTAAACCGATAGCTCCTGCGCCAATAACCGCGCACTGAATGGATTCTGTCATTGGTTACGTTTTCTCCCGTCTTCCTTGGTTTGGGGCCGCGAGTTGCATATGGGGAGTCAACTCCCGTTTGACACCCTTCAAGTATCGGTCGGTGTTAGGATATCACACTGACTGAACGAGGGCTCCGTGGCCGTGGCAATCATTTATTTCCGTTACTCGGAAATAAATGATTGCCACGGCGGCTTTGTGGTGCTAAGAAAAATACCCAGCAAGAACTATTTGGCTAATTTCGTTTGGGAAACATGATCGGGTTTCCCATTGGGGTTGCGCAAAGTTTGGGGGAACTTAGTTATGTCAGATCAAAATCTGGAAATTCAACAAATCGATCCGACGCTTTACAACTCGGATCTGGCTCCTGTTCCGTATGAGAAGCGTAGTTGGGGCTGGTTTGAAATCTTCAACGTGTGGTCCAATGACATTCAAAGTCTATTCGGATACACGTTGGCGGCTTCGCTGTTCATTACCTACGGCTTGAACGGTTGGGCGGTTATGGCCGCCATTATTTTGGCCGGTTTCATTATCATGGTGCTGGTTAACCTTACCGGGCAGCCCAGCGTAAAATACGGAATTCCATACCCGGTCATGGCGCGCGTCAGCATGGGGGTGCGGGGTGCTAACTTCCCGGCAATGGTCCGGGCCGTGGTGGCCATTTTCTGGTACGGCGTGCAAACCTATTTCGCCTCAACCGCCCTGGCCCTGCTGATCAACGCATTGTTCAGCACTGCGGGTGGCGCGGAATTCCTGGGGCTTACGGCTGTCGGCTGGTTCTCTTACGTCGTCGTGTGGTTGTTCCAAATCTACATGTTCTGGCGTGGCATTGAATGGATCCGCAGATTCCTTAACTTCGCCGGTCCGTTCGTTTACATCGTGATGATCATTCTGATGGGGATCATCTGGTACAAGGCCGGTGGCGGGCTTCTTTCGGAAGTTGGCGCCATCTTCAGTGGCGGCGACGGGTACGAGCATGGTCCGGTTGCAGCCTTCTTGGGCATTACCGGCACGATGATCGCCTACTTCGCTGCAGTCGTCATCAACTACGGTGACTTCTCGCGCTTCGTGAAAACACAGAAAGATATGAAGTTCGGCAATTTCGTGGGCCTGCCGCTCAACGTTGCCTTCTTCTCGTTCATCGCGTTGTTCGTGACCGCCGGTACCGTCGTGCTGTTCGGTGAAAAGCTGACCAACCCCGCCGACATTATCGAACGTGTCGACGCCTTGCCGCTGACCATCATTGCCGCGGTAACGTTCTTCGCGGCGACCGTCGGCATCAACCTGGTGGCCAACTTCGTGCCGCCGGCGTATGACCTTGCCAACCTGTGGCCCAGCAAGATTGACTTCCGCATCGGCGGACTGATCACCGCCGTCGCCGCTTTCTTCGTTGGTGCGTTGTGGGTTTCGGTCATCAGCTCGATCGGTATTGCCGGTTTCGTCAACACTCTGGGCGCGATCCTGGCTCCGGTCTATGGGATCATGGTCACCGACTACTATCTGGTGAAGAAACAGCAGTTGGATATCCAGCAGCTGTTTTCGTCCGATCCCAGCGGCAAGTACTTCTATGACAAGGGCTGGAACAAGAAGGCGCTGATTGCCTTCGGTCTTGGCGCGATCTTCTCGATCTCCTCTGTCTGGTATCCGCCGTTGTCGTTCTTGTCCGGTTACGCCTGGGTTATCGGCGCCATCCTGGGTGCGGTTTTCTACTATGCCATCATGCCCAAGAACGGGGCCGCGACTGACTGATCTCCTCAGTCAATAGCAAACGAGAAAGCCGGTGCGGGGGTGACCCCGCGCCGGTTTTTTTGTGCGTTGTTGCTAGAATTCGTTGCGCTGCGGCGAGACTGTTGGTAGAAAAATATCAACAATATTGTTAACAATATGAACGAGGGCGCGCCATTACGACCGCCCCGGCGAAATGGGAGGGAACCCGCGTGACAAAAATTGTCGTTTTGCAAGCTTTCTTCGGGCGCAACCCGGTTTTACGTGCCGAACTTCTGGCCAAGTATCCGGACGTGACATTCAAAGAAGATGACACGATTCTGGAAGGGCAGGAGCTTATTGATTTCGTGCGCGGCTATGACAAGGTCATCATGTCCATCGACAAGCTGACCCGCGAAGTGATCGAGGCGTTGCCCGATTTGAAGGTCGTTTCGAAATTCGGTGTCGGCATGGACTCCGTGGACGTCAAGGCCATGGCTGATCACGGCATCGAGCTTGGCTGGAAAGGTGGCGTAAACAAGCGCACGGTCTCCGAAATGGCGCTTTGTTACATGCTGTCGCTGGTGCGCCAGTATCCGACGGCGAATTTGGACATGCGTCGGGGTGTTTGGAAACGACGGCCCGGACGCACGCTTTCGGACCGCACAATCGGTATTCTGGGTTGCGGATTTATCGGGCAGGACCTGGCGCGCCTTCTTCGCGCCATGGGCTGCACGGTACTTGCCCACGACATTCGGGACCATCCGGATTTCTATGACGAGACAGGCGTTCTGCCGGTGAGCTTGGACGAGTTTCTGGAACGATCCGAACTAATCAGTGTCCATCTGCCGAACACCACGCTGACCCGTGGCATCCTCTCAGCCGAACGTTTGGCCCAGATGCAGCCGGGGTCCATTCTGGTCAATACGGCGCGCGGTGGGTTGATTGACGAGGACGCGCTGTTGAAGGCGCTTCAGTCGGGGCATATTGCGTCTGCCGCCATTGACGCTTTCCTGGCTGAACCGACCGACAAGCAGGAATTGATCGACCATCCGAATTTCTTTAGCACGCCGCATATGGGCGGGCTTTCGGCAGAAGCCTTGATGGCCATGGGCCGACAGGCCATCGCCGGATTGGATGATCATCGCCTGCCGAGCCCCGATTGGCCGCCGGACGTATGGGAGGACTAATGGACGTTCGTTTGAACGGGCGCAGTGCGATCGTCACCGGGGGAAGCCTTGGGATCGGTCGTGCTGTTGCCGAGCGCTTTGCCCTGTCAGGCGCCAACGTTGCCATCGTCGGCAGGCGTGCCGATCTGTTGAACGAAGCCTGCGAGGCGATCAGAGGACAGGCAGCCACGAAGGTGATTGCCATTCCTGGGGACGTCTCGCGCGCCGATGATTGCGCGCACATATTTCGGACAGCGAGCGAGGTGTTCGGGCAGGTCGATATTCTCGTAAATAACGCAGGTTCTTCAAAAAAAGGGAAATTTACGGAAATAACGGATGAAGAGTGGAATTTTGATTTGCAGCTAAAACTGTTTGCTGCCATACGTTTGTGCCGCCTCGCGATCCCGCCTATGCAGGCTCGGCGCTGGGGGCGCATCATCAACGTACTCAACATCGGTGCCAAGGCGCCGTTGGGCGGGGCAGCGCCGACCGCCGTTAGCCGCGCGGCCGGAATGGCGCTGACCAAGATACTGGCCGGTGAGTTCGCCGCCGACAATGTGCTGGTCAATGCCCTGCTGGTTGGCCGTATTCGCTCCGACCAGTGGGTAAAGCGCGCGGAGAGCGAGGGCAAGGACATCGAAGCGTTCTACGCCGAAATGGGCGAAACCATGCCCTTGGGCCGCATCGGCACGGGGGAGGAGTTTGCCAATATGGCCTGCTTCCTGGCCTCCGAGGCCGGGTCCTATATTAACGGAACCGCTATCAACGTGGATGGCGGGGCTTCGCCCGTGGTTTAGGCGCGGGCGATCCGCTCCCACTCACCCGCCATATCGGCGTAGCGCTTGTGATAGTCCGCCAGCGCGGGATCGCCCGCTGTCTTCTCGGCGAGAGCCTTCATGATGGGCAATTGTTTTTCGGCGAATTCGTAGATGTCGAGCTTTGGTAACCTCGGGATCAGGGTGGCGAAGCTCACCACGACCTGACCGCTGCTTGGTTTCATGGCGACCTTCTGAAGTTCGGCCCCAAGGCTTGGCACGCTGTCGAGCAGCCATTCGGCATAGGGTTTAAGGATCGTCGCGGCGCGCACCAGTTGGGCATGTTCGGCGTCGAAGGCCTCGCGCGCAAGAATGCCTTTGTCGCGATAAACGACCGGCGCATTGGGCGAGACGTCACACAGCCAGGCGGGCCGGGGAAGCAACAAGTCGCCCTGGTCCTTCTCGTCGCGGTAGGCCGAAAACGGCATGGTCCGGCACCGCTGCGGCTTTTCTGCGTGAATGGCGCAAAGCCCGTCTTCGGTCAATTCGGGACAGGCGAAGGAGGGCGGCAGGTAGGCGCAGGGCGTAATTTGAACCGCAGCCAGCCTGCGTTTCCGGAGCTTTATGGTAATGCCCAGTTCGGCGGTTATGTCAAAGGATCGCCCGCCCTGGCGCACCGGCGTCCACATGACCACCAACGGAAACCTGTCGGCGTGGGCCAGCGCATCATCCAGGCTCAGCGGCAACTGGCCGTAACAGCATTTTCCGCAGGTGGGGCAGGAGAAGCGGCGTTCCATGCTTTATTCTACGCGCCGCAGCATTTCTTGTATTTTTTCCCGGACCCGCACGGGCATGGCTCGTTGCGGCCGACCTTTTCGGTCCGGCGGGGTTCGCCTTTCGGGTTCATTTTCCCGTCCACATAGGCCCAGCGACCGTCTTCGCGGCGGAAATTCGAGCGTTCGTGATGAACCATCAAGTCACCGTTCTGCCTGAAGCGGGCCGCGAACTCCACCGTACCGGTGTCGTCGCCGTCGGCTCTCGCGGGGGCGTCGATAATTTCCAGGCTGACCCATTCGACCGAATTGGCGGTGCTTTCGGCCGCTGAACGGTTGAAGCCGTCGCGCACGTCCTTGGCATGGGTGCGTTCGATGTGGTCGAGGTCGCCACGAACGAACGCCGTAAATCGGGAACGCATCAGCGCTTCCGGGGAGGGGGCGGGCGCACCATTGAGGAAGGGTTCACAGCACGCGTTAAAAGCGGAGCCGGAACCGCAGGGACACTTGGGCATAGAAGGCGTTATCCTTTTTTCGAAGGCGTGTTTCGCCGGAAACACCGGACCGGCCTTATCCTACAGATATTTCCAGACGGAAAAAAACGGGAAATGCCCGGTCGACGTCGCCCTTGACTTAGTTGCGAATAATTCTAATTTACAAATAACTGAAATATTCACTGCGATAATTCGGAGACGGCGAAAAATGAGCATTCAAGGTGTTGATCCAGTCACGCTAAAAGGTTGGATTGATCGGGACGAGGCCGTTCTTGTGGATGTGCGCGAGAATGAGGAATACGCGGACGAGCATATTGAAATGGCCCATCACCTTCCGCTGTCGTCTTTTGATCCGGCCAAATTGCCCGGCCATACGGGCAGGGTCGTTGTTTACCATTGCGCCAGCGGTAGGCGAACGGCCCACTTTGGCGCGCAGCTGGTAGTCGCAGCGCCCAACGCGGGTGATGTCTTTCATCTGGATGGCGGCATTATCGCGTGGAAGGATGCCGGTCTGGCGACGAATAGTGGCGAAGTGGCCGGTACCTCATAAAAAAGCCCCCCGCCTCAAAAGAGGCGAGGGTTAAATTAGGATACGAGCAAACCTGATTGGTCGGACGAATGCTCAACCGACCAATCACCAGTGAGCATACGTGTCGGATTCACGCGACACATTGAAATTTCTCAATTCGCGACCCAAAACAACGCTATCTCTTTTCCCGTGCTTCCCGGCGAAAAATGTAAAGGCCGGTCAGAATAACGATTCCCGCGCCCAATATCGTTGCGGTCGCCGGAGAAGCTCCCCAGATTGCCAGATCAAAAATAAGCGCCCAGATGATCTGGGTGTATTCGAACGGGCTGACAACTGAGGCCGGCGCCAGCTTCAGAGCGAAGGTCATGGTGATCTGGCCCAAAGTACCGACCACGCCGGTGGCCAGGTATAGCCACAGAACCTCCTGGGTCGGCGTTACCCAAAACCACGGCATGACGCAGGCCGCGATCACGCTGCCGGTAATCATGTAATAGAAAACGATGGTGTAGGGGCTTTCCGTCGTGCTGAGCTTCCGAACGAAAATAATCGTCAGCGCCCAAAAGACTGTGCCGCCAAGGGCGAAATAGCTGCCCGTGCCGATGCTTCCCGTCGGATCGAGGGCGACAAGAACGCCACCGAACCCGACCATGATGGCGGCCCAACGCCGCCAATCCACCCTTTCTCCCAACAGTGGGACAGCGAGCAGCGTGGCGAATATGGGCACCGACATGGCGACGGCCATTCCGTCGGCGAGCGCGATGTACTGATAGGCCGTGAAAAAGCAGGCATTTCCGCCAACACCGGCCAAAGCGCGAAGCCCGTGTCCCAGGGGGCGTTTTGTCTTTAACGTTCCCAATCCGCCCGAAAACATAATAAACGGAATGAGCAAGACGGCGGCGACGGTGTTGCGAAAGAACACCGCCTCAAACGGGTGATATTCGGTGCCGATCAGCTTGACCAGCATGTTCATGGACGCAAACAGACCGACGGCGACCACCATCAGCAGAATGCCCATGGCAATGGTTTTTTGGGGAATTGTCGGTGCGGGTGTTGTCATACGGGCAAACTAACGCCGATGTTTGAGAAGATCGATATCCATTCGTGAACCCGCGTGATAAAAGCGACCGAAAATTGCGAGAATAATGGACCCAGCCGATGATTGCCCCCATGTACCGCCGACCGTTTGCTTTGCTTCCCACCCGGGTGTGGCGCACTTACAGCGGCGGGGCGTTTCTGGATCGTATCGAGGGAAAGGCTGATCCCAGCGATTCCAATATGCCCGAGGATTGGATCGGCTCGGCGGTTCGCGCCACCAATCCCGCGCGCCCCGGCGGAGAAATTGCCGGCGAGGGCCTGTGCATGGCGTGCGCCTTCGACGGTCGAACCATGCCAATGACGGAGGTTCTGGAAAACGATCCCGAAGCCGCCCTTGGGGCGCGGCACGTCGCTGCCTTCGGGGTTCGCCCGGAGTTGCTGGTGAAGATCATCGATTCGGCGGTAAGGCTTAGTATTCAGGCCCATCCCAAAGCGGAATGGTCGCAAGCCAACCTGAACGCGCCCAGCGGCAAAACCGAGGCGTGGTGGATTATAGAAACCCGCGAACCCGACGCTTGGGTATTGGCCGGTTTCCAGCGCCCGCCCAGCCGCGAAGAATGGCGGCGGATGGTTGCCGAGCAGGATAGCGCGGCAATGCTGAAATGTTTCGATCCGGTCCCCGTATCACCCGGCGACGTTCTGCTCATCGAGGGCGGCCTGCCGCACGCCATCGGTCCGGGCATTACCCTTGTTGAAATTCAGGAACCCACGGACTTCGTCGTTCATTGCGAATTCGCCGACAAGACCCTGAGTATTCCCGAAGCAAGCCGAACCATGGGATTGGGCGTCGAGCGGGTCGTGGACATGTTTGATTTCACGGCCTATACGCCGGCGGAGGTCAAAAAGCGCTTCGGCCCAGAACCGTCGGTGATCGTCGAAAACGGCGGCGGAGCGGAAGTCGCGTTGCTGGCCGCGCCGCGAACGCATTTACTGGAAGCACGGCGCATTGAAGTGGACGGAACGTTTGATCCGGACTTCGACGGCAGATATTCGATTCTAATTGTGCTGGATGGCGAAGGGTTCTTGAGCGTCGATGATGAGAGCATCCCGCTCGAGCCATGGACGCGCCTGTTCCTGCCTGCGGCCATGACAGAGGCGCGGGTGGACGGGCGGCTTTCAATTGCGCGGTGCTTGCCACCCAGAGCGGAAACTTAAAGCGCTTCCAGCATCTTTGCCGTTATCAGGGTGACGCCGTTTTCACTGCGGTAGAACCTTTTGGCGTCCAGTTCCGGGTCTTCACCAACGACCAGCCCGCGGGGGATGACGCAATCCTGATCGACGACGACCTTGGTAAGCTTCGCATGCCGGTGGATGCGGCAACTGGGTAGAATGATCGAATCCCTGATCTCCGCAAAGGAATGGACATGTACGCCGGTGAAAAGCAGGGAACGCTTGATCGTCGCCCCGGAAATGATGCATCCCGCCGACACCAGGGCGTCGACGGCCATGCCGCGCCTTTCTTCGTCGTCAAACACGAACTTGGCGGCGGGGCGCTGGGCCTGATAGGTCCAGATCGGCCATTTCTTGTCGTAAAGATTTAGCGCCGGGCTTACCGAAGTCAGATCCAGGTTGGCTTCCCAATAGGCGTCGATGGTTCCCACGTCGCGCCAATACGGCTCGTCGTCCTTTTCGTCGTTGGTGTAGACACAACTGTTGCCGAACCGGTGCGCCAGCAGGCGGCACTTCGACACCATGCGCGGAACGACGTCCTTGCCGAAATCGTGTGACGACGATCCCTCCTTGGCGTCTTGCCGTAGCGCTTCGTACAGGAAATCAGCGTTAAAAACATAGATCCCCATGCTGGCGAAGGCGGCATCGGGCTGGCCGGGGATGGAAGGCGGATTTTCGGGTTTTTCCAGGAAGCTGACGATTTCGTCGTTCTCGTCCACACCGACGACACCGAATTCCGACGCCTTATCAATGGGAACCTCGACGCACGATACGGTCGCATCCGCCCCCTTCTTGATATGTTCGGCCAGCATTCGGCTGTAATCCTGCCGGTACACGTGATCGCCAGCCAGAACGACAATATATTTGGGGTGATGGGGAAGAAGGGTTTCGATGTTCTGGAAAACGGCGTCGGCGGTTCCCAGATACCACGATCCCGAGGCCGTCTGCTGCTGCGCGGGCCACAGTTGGACGAACTCGCTTAGTTCGCCGCGAAGGAACCCCCAGCCGTTTTGAACGTGCTGAATCAGAGTGTGCGCCCGGTATTGGGTTAGAACGCTGACCCGGCGAATGCCCGAGTTGATGCAGTTGGAAAGGGGGAAGTCGACGATGCGGAATTTCCCGGCGAAAGGAACGGCTGGTTTCGCTTGATTGTCGGTAAGCTGGCGCAGGCGCGATCCCCGTCCACCCGCCATGACAACGGCAAAAGTCTGGCGCAAGGCCATGTTCATATCGAGAGAAACGCTTGGGCTGTCTTGCATTTTGCCGCCTCCGTTCGGGTCTTCCCGGAATTTTCTTCCGACTCCCTTGTTCCAATTCGCCTCGTAAGGCGATATTAAGCCAACGGTATCATATTCGGCGGGCACATGAAGGTTCTTTTCGCGGTTTCAGAGATGTTTCCCTTCGTCAAGACGGGGGGCCTGGGAGACGTCGCGGGCGCCTTGCCTGTCGCGCTTCAAAAATTGGGCGTCGATGTACGGGTCCTGATCCCGGCCTACAAAGAAGTTCTCGACAAAGTGGTCGACTTGCTGCCGTGGGTGAGCTTGGGCGATCCCTTGGGCGCGGGTGAAATTCGCATCGCGTTGGGGCGTGCGCCGGGCTCCGGCGTCCCCGTCTGGCTGGTTGGAAATCAGGGGCTTTATGAAAGAGAAACGGGCCCGTACCTGGGACCGGACGGAAAGGATTGGCCGGACAATCACGTGCGCTTCGCTGCACTTTCCCGCGCCGCCGCCATCATTTGCGATGGCGGAGCGATTCTTGGCTGGCAGCCGGATATCCTTCATTCCCATGATTGGCAGGGCGGCCTGGCGCCTGCGTATCTTTCCTTGCGTGGCGGCCATCGCCCGGGAACCGTCCATACCATTCACAACATGGCGTTCGCGGGAATTTTCCCGGCATCCGAACTGGGCGCGGTGGGATTGCCGCTGGAAGCGTTCTCGATCAACGGGGTCGAATACCACGAACAATTATCTTTCCTGAAAGCCGGAATTCGCTATGCGGACCGTTTGACAACCGTCAGCCCGACCCACGCACGGGAAATCATGTCGAAGGAATTTGGCTTCGGGTTTGAAGGAATTCTCGCGTCCCGCGAGGGGCAGTTGCGCGGCATCCTGAACGGGATCGACGGCGACATCTGGAACCCGCGAAGGGACGCGTTGATTGAACAACCCTATGATGTGCGCAGCCTCGGCAAAAAGGCGCTCAACAAGGCGGCCCTGCAAAAGACGTTCGGCCTACCCAATGAGCCGGACGTCCCGTTGTTCGGCGTGGTCAGCCGTTTCACCATTCAAAAAGGCATCGATCTGGTGCTTGAGGCATTGCCGAAGATCATTGAACAAGGCGGGCAATTGGCCGTTCTTGGGTCAGGTGACGCCGAGCTGGAAGAAAAATTGACCAAGGCGGCAAGGGACTTCCCCGCCCATGTGGCCGTTCGCGTTGGCTATGATGAACCGCTTTCGCATCTGGTGCAGGCGGGATGCGATCTTTTTATGGTTCCGTCGCGTTTCGAGCCTTGCGGCTTGACGCAGATGTACGCCTTGCGCTACGGAACGCCGCCCATTGTTCGGCGAACCGGCGGCTTGGCCGATTCCGTGATCGACGTGGCCGACGTCGCTGCCGGAACCGGGTTTGTGTTCGAGGCTGCTAAGGGATCGGACTTGAACCGGGCGGTGGCCAGAGCCATCGAGCTTTATCGGCGGCCCCGCAAGTGGCGGGGTTTGCAAAGAAGGGCCATGAAGCAGGATTTCAGTTGGGAAAAGTCGGCCCGGGACTATATCTCGGTCTATGGCGAATTGACGGATAGCGCACCGCTGCCAAAAGGCAAACCCTCACGCGCGCCCAGGAAAAAAAGATAATCTATGGACAAACAGTACGATTTCGACGCGAAAACCCTTTTTGAAGCCCGCAACCTGAAAGACGCAGCATCCCTGAAACGGGCCTTGCGCTCATTTCTGACCGATAGCGTTGGTGTCGCCCATGATGATGCGTCCTCGCGCGACTGGTTTTTGGCGCTCGCCTACATTCTTCGTGGCGCCCTTGTTCGCAGGCAGATCGAAACCCACAAGGCACAGCAGACCAGCAAGGCCAAGCGCCTGCATTATCTCTCAATGGAGTATCTGCCGGGCCGAAGCCTGGTCAAAAACCTTCTTGACCTGAACGCCGTGGATATCGCGCGTTCGGCGCTGCATGAACTGGGTCAGAATCTGGATGACGTTGCCGAGGAAGAACCAGACGCCGCACTTGGAAACGGTGGATTGGGGCGGCTGGCGGCCTGCTTCCTCGATTCAATGGCGACCCACGGTTATCCCTGCACCGGGTACGGCCTGCGCTACGAATTCGGCATGTTTAATCAGGGCATCGAGGACGGACGACAGGTCGAACGGCCCGAACGCTGGCTTCGCTATGGCAACCCGTGGGAGTTCGAACGCCCCGGCGTGGCTTTTCCGGTAAATTTCCACGGAAAAATGGCCGCTGCCCGAAAGGGCGACGAAAAGGACGTGCGCCACTGGATCGATACGGAAGACGTGATCGCCCGGGCCTATGACATTCCCGTCGCCGGTTTCGGCAATCGGTCGGTGGCCAATCTTCGTCTTTGGGCCGCCCACGCCACCGAGTCTTTCAGTTTGCACGATTTCAATCGCGGCGATTATGTGGAAGCGGTCCGCGATAAGACATTTTCCGAAAACCTTTCGAAGGTGCTGTATCCCAACGATGCTACCGCCTTTGGCCGTGAACTGCGCTTGAAGCAGGAGCACTTTTTCGTCAGTGCATCCTTGCAGGACATCATTCGCGGATATCTGGACAACAATGAGACGTTTGACGCGTTCCCCAGCAAGGTCGCCATTCAGCTTAACGACACCCATCCGGCCCAAGCCGTTGCCGAATTGATGCGCCTTCTGGTGGATGAACACGGTCTTGCGTGGAGTGAAGCGTGGGCGATTACCTCGCGCACCTTCGCCTACACCAACCACACGCTGTTGCCCGAGGCGCTGGAAACCTGGCCCATCGACATGCTGGCCACCGTGTTGCCGCGGCATCTGGATATCATTTACCGCATCAACCACGAGTTCCTGAAAACGGTCAAAAAGGCGCACCCCAAAAAGCCCGAAATGTTGTCGCGGGTTTCACTGGTGGATGACGCATCAAGGCGCATTCGCATGGCTCATCTGGCCATTGTCGGCAGCCACAAGGTTAACGGCGTGGCCGAATTACACACCCAGCTTTTGCGCAGCCGGACCTTTGCCGAGTTCGACAACCTGTTCCCCGGAAAGTTCGTCAACCAGACCAACGGGATCACTCCGCGCCGCTGGCTTCTTCAGGCCAATCCTGCTTTGGCGACGCTGATCACCAAGCACATCGGCGAAGGCTGGGTCACCAAGCTGGAAGAAATCAAGAACCTTCGACCCATGGCTGACAACAAGCCGTTCCGCGACGAGTTCATGGCCATCAAGCAGGCCAATAAGCGAAAGCTCGCCAAGAAACTCAAACATCTGTACGGGGTCGAGGTGGACCCTACGTCCATGTTCGATGTCCAGGTCAAGCGCATCCACGAGTACAAGCGCCAGCTTCTGAGCCTGCTGCACGTGATCACGCGCTATAACCGCATCAAGGACGGCGCAACCGATGTGGTTCCGCGCACGGTCATCTTCTCGGGCAAGGCAGCACCTGGCTATTACATGGCCAAGCAGATCGTCCGCCTGATCAACGACATCGCGCAAACCATCAACAATGATGCGGATGTGGGCGGCGCGCTACGTGTGGTCTTCGTGCCCAACTACAATGTTTCGTCCGCCGAGGTCATCATCCCGGCCTGCGATCTGTCCGAGCAAATATCGACCGCCGGAACCGAGGCGTCGGGCACCGGAAACATGAAGCTGTCGCTCAACGGCGGCCTGACCATCGGCACCATGGACGGCGCCAACATCGAAATTTTCGAGGGCGTCGGGGCCGAAAACATCTTTATCTTTGGCATGAATGCCGAAGAGGCCCAGGCCCTGCGCGCCAGCGGTTACGACCCCTCGGAAATCTACCGCAAAAACCCGGAACTCAAGCGCGCACTCGACATGATCGGTCAGGGCGCGTTCTCACCGGAGGAACCGGGCCGCTACCGCGATATTTTCGATACGCACCTGCGTCATGGCGATCACTACCTGCTGCTGGCCGACTACGCCGATTACATAGCCTGTCAGGAACGCGTCGACGAACTCTTCAAAACGCCCGACGAATGGGCCCGCCAAGCTGTTTGCAACGTCGCCGGTGTCGGCAAATTCTCCAGCGACCGAACCATCCACGGCTACGCCCGCGAAATCTGGGGGATAGAGCAGGAGCGTTGACCACTGCAGTGGAGACTTGCGGTCTGCGAGTCCCCATTTCTCTAAGAATATCAAAATAAGCTGAGCAGGCCCGTAGGTCTGTCGCAAACAGCTTCCGCGCCTGCTTCGATCAATTCGGTTTTACTGCCATACCCATAGAGCACGCCGATCGGGCGCATGTGGTTGTTTCTTGCTCCTGTAATATCGTAACGCCTGTCGCCGACCATCGCCGCGTGCTCAGGCTTTACATCCGCTGTTTTCATAAGGAAGGAAAGAAGCTCGCTTTTATCTGATCGTGTTCCGTCAAGGTCGGACCCGTAGACATCATCAAAATACCCAGCCAATTCGAAATGATCGACAATCCGCTTCGCGTACACGGTCGGCTTGCTGGTGGCGACGAATAGCCTGTATTTCCTGTCAATCAAGGTCCTCAGGGTATCGGCTATTTCCGGATATAAATCATTCTCAAAAATACCGATTTCACTGAATCTCTCACGATATTTTTTCAATGCGTCCGTCGCTTGGTTCTTGTCCCCAAGCAGTTGCTCAAAACTGCCAAGCAATGGCGGGCCAATACACCAGGTCAAGTCGTCCGCTTCCGGTGCAACGCCGGTCATTTCCGTCAATGCATATCTAATAGATCGCGTGATTCCTGTTTTAGGGTCCGTCAACGTTCCATCAAGATCAAAACAAATTACTTTCATGATCGTATTTTGGGATCCTCTGTTGTGACACTCCCGCACCTCCTTTCCGGGCACGGATCAACGGAACCGGCCCTTGGATTTGCGCGTTGGCTTGAACGGCGCGGACTTGGTTGGGGCGGGGGTGAAGGATTCTTCCGGTTTATTGGTCCACGACATGTTGACATAGCCGTTTGCGGTGCAGACGGCTTCGCGCGGGGTCGGGTATTTGCGGCAGTATTCGGGGCAGGTTTTGGGATCGAAGGTGGTCGATCCGGGCCTGCATCCGTCGTCGTAGTTTGTTTTGCAGAAGACCGTTGGAATGGGCACGCAGTCGGGATTGTTGCGCGGCTTGGCCAAGCGGCGGCGGATGTCATCGGCCTCGCGTTTTAGCGGCGGAACGCGGGCGCGCAACGGTGCCCAGGCTGTCGTGCCTTGCGTAAGGCGGGTGACTGCGGCATCAAGCGCATTGGCGTCCATGGCGTCGAAGGCGGCGGCGAAGTCGGAAAAATCAGCTTTGAACTGGCGCACGATCACCGTGGCGTCGGCCAGCATCGAGCGCAATTCCGCCCGTTGCGGGTCCGGTTCGGCCAGCAGTTTTAACGCGATGTCGATATTGCGCCCGAAGGCTGTGATGGCCTTGCGAAATGCTTTCAGATCATCCCAGGACCGAGCCTTGGCAAGTTGAGCCTTGGCCGCCGAAACGATACGAAGGGTCTGATTAAGCGAACCGACGGAGCCCCGGATCGAACGATCAACCGTTCGGACGTAATCTAGCAGAAACCGCCTCTCAACGTCGTGCACGGGTGTCAGGCCGCTGCACTGGCAATAATCCTTGTTGATGTCGTCCAGCGGTACCTTGGAGCGGTTCGCGGCTTCGGTATCCTCGGGTTTGCCGAAGGTGCTTTCCAGTTCGTCAGCAAGCATTCCCATGTGCTGGGCAAGGCCCGCCAGCTTTGCGCTGAGGGACGGCGGAAGCTCGCCCGCAGCATCTTGAGGCGGCGCTGGATCGGGTTGCGGCGGAGGATTGGGTTGCGGTGCCGGATCGGGAGCCGGAGCCGGGTCTGGGGCCGGAGCAGGGGTTTGAGCCGGAGCGGGAGCGGGTGCCGGAGCTGCCATGGGGGGCGGGGCCGGTGGGTAGCCGCCCAAAGGCGCCCACCCCATTGGTGCTTGCGGAGCGGCGGGGGCCTGGGGTGGCGGTGTCGCGGCCGAGCCACCGCCGAGCGGTGTCCAGCCTTGCGCCGAGGCCACATCCGCAGCCAACGCCATCACCAATAATAACGCGCCTGTTCGCAGGAGCCGCATCATGTCGCCATCATACCTCATGGCCATTCAAGGTCGTGAACATAACATTCCAGGAAAAGCTATGGAATTCCGAGGATGAAAATTCAAAGACCTTTATCAATGCGACGTGGTGCCGCGCTCCGCCGAGATGGCGGCGGCGATGGCGCGGACCATGGGATCGCCCTCCAAATTGACGGTCGGCAGGCCTATTTTGTGCCGCCAGTTGGGATATTCATCGATGGTTCCCGGGAGGTTGAGCATTTTTTCGTCGGCCAGCAAATCGGTCAGAGCGGCCAGCATGAAGCGTGACGGCGCGCGGGCGACGAAGCGTTCCACGGCGATTATCAGCGTTTGCAGCGCAGCGTCATCCAGCGTCACATCCAGCGCGAAATCCTCGGCGATCAGGCCCTGATCCACCAGTGACGCCCGCACCAGTTCGCGATCATGGGCGCGGCTTTCGCTCTGGGCGGACAGATGGTCGGGCGTTGCTTCGGCCTCTAACTCGTGACGCAAATGGATGTCGACATCCTGCCAATGGCCGCGAACGGTAGGCAGGTCGTGGGTATTGGCTGTGGCCAGCGCAAATTCGGGGTATACCGAGGGGCGCTGATACAGGCCGTCGGGATAGCGTTCGAACTGGGAGACCCGGTAGCTCAGGATATTCTCGTCGGCCATGCGTTCGCGAAAATTCGACGGCACCGTTCCCAGATCCTCGCCGATGACAAAGCATTGGTTGCGATGGCTTTCCAATGCCACGATGGCCAGCAGATCGTCGAATGGATAGCGCACATAAGCCCCTGCGCCGTCGGTGTTCCCTTGGGGTATCCAGAAAAGCTGTTCCAGCGCCATGACGTGATCAATGCGCAGCGCACCCGCGTGCCGCATGTTGGCTTGCAGCATTTCGATAAACGGCGCGAACGCGAGGTCGCGCAGATGCCGCGGATTGACCGGTGCCATTCCCCAATTCTGTCCCGCCGAATTGAACTGGTCAGGCGGCGCGCCGAAGCGAACAGTTGAGACATAAAGGTCCGGGTCGGTCCAACTGTCCGCCCCGCCTAAATGGCAACCGACCGCCAGATCCCGGTTGAGGCCGATCTCCAGACCCAGAGTTTGGCAACGCTGGGCGGCTGACGAAAACTGTTGCTCGGCCTGACATTGGGCGAAGATGCGAAAATCGATTTCATGGGCATGGGATTTTGCGAAGGCGGCGACGTCCGGCGTGTCCGGGTCGTGGAACGATGGTGGCCAGTCGGTCCAGTAACGCACGGCGAAATGTTCGTGCAGGGTTTCAAAAAGGGCGAAACGGCGCAGGGATTCGCCGCCTTCGCGGCGGAAATCGTCAAACGCGGCGTTGCGTGTTTGCTTCGCGAAATGTTGGAAAATGAGGCGCAAGGCCGTCATCTTCATTTGGCAAACGGCGGTGTAGTCGATTAACTCGGCGTCGCGCGCTTTTTCAAGGCGGTTGCGAAAGTCTTCGCTTGCCCAGAGTGCTTGGACTTCGGTGCAATCGGCAAAGCCATCAACGGCGGTGATGTCGATATTCAGAACGTTCAGGAAAGTGCGGCTGGACGGGCAATATGGGCTGGCCTCCTCGGGCAATTGCGTGAAAAGTGCGTGCTGGGGGTTCAGACCGATGGCCGCCGCACCCAGCGTGCAAGCCGTATCCGCCAAATCCGCCAGATCGGAAAAATCGCCAATTCCCCAGTTTTGAGCCGACCTGAGGGATGGCAGAAAACAAGCCACACCCCACTTTCGTCGACCTTCGATCATCCATTTCGGCAAATAGGACGATGGCGGTGCGACGATGAGCGTTGTTTTGCCCAAAGTCGTCGAACCATCGTCGATTGTCAGGCGATGATATCCCCACGGCAGGTCATCTGGCAGCGCCACCGCGTAACGGATCAGTGTCTCGCCGTCGATCTCGCGGGTCTCCACAATGTCCAGCTCGCCGGGCGTGAATTCTCCGGCAAGAATTCCACCATTCTCAAGTTCGATCCGCCAGTCCATTTCGTGGCCGGAAATGCGGCTGGGAATGCGCAGGGAAAAATTAGGGTTCGACCTGAACACACCAACCGGGTCCAGACGGCTTCGCCACGGCCTTTCCTCCAACCGGCGAATGCCATCGGCGATGGCGGCGTCGGTGGAAACGTCAAAGCCCATAGCTTCGAGAAGGTCGGACTTGGTTTGGTCTGCGATAGAGAACAATTCGCCGGTTTGCAGCCAGATCGTTGGAACGACCCCCGCAAGTTCGGCGAGACGGTTGAGGAGTTCCGCGTTCGGCATTTAGGGGCTCTGGTAAAGCAAAGTGCAAGAACGCGCAGACAGCGAATACCCCGCCTTGGACGGGGTACAGATCGGGTCGTCAGGCAAATCGGGGCGCGCCGTGTCGAAGACGATGCGCCAATCCGAATTCATGGTGAAATCGGGAAGCCGGAAAAGAACATCCTTGCCGGTAGCGTTAAGAAGAACGATGGCCGATGTTGATTGGTTCGAGTTCTTGTCTGCAAGAAGATGAAATCCAAAGGCCCGCGCCTGCGTCCAATCCTGTTTGCCCATGGCGTGACCGGCCTGGGAAAACCACGTGATTTCCCTGGTCCCGGCGTCCTTGTCTTCCTCGGGGTTAAAAAACTTATCCCGGCGAAAAACATCGTTGGTCAGGCGGATGCGGATCAGGACTTTCACGAAATCAAGGAAGTTGTCCCGGTCCGGGTCATCGGCGTCCCAGTCCAGCCAGCTGACCTCGTTGTCCTGACAATAGGCGTTGTTGTTGCCCGCTTGTGTCCGGCCCAATTCATCACCGGCGGCGATCATGGGAACGCCTTGGGAAAGCAACAACGTCGCCATGAGATTGCGCTTTTGTCTGGCCCTTGTGGAGGCGATTTCGCGATCATCCGTGGGGCCTTCAACGCCGTAATTACACGACAGATTGTTCTCGGTGCCGTCCTTGTTGTCTTCCAGGTTGGCCAGATTGTGCTTGTCGTTATAGGTGACCAAATCTTGCAGCGTGAAACCGTCGTGGGCGGTTACGAAATTGACCGTTGCCGACGGACGGCGGCCGTTGTGCTGGAAAATGCCGCTGGACCCGGCTATTCCTGATGCCAGGGAGCCCAGTTTGCCGCCATCGCCACGCCAGAAACTTCTCACCGTGTCACGGTATTTATCGTTCCATTCCGACCAGCCGGGTGGAAAAGCCCCAATCCGGTAACCGCCGACGCCCAAATCCCAGGGCTCGGCAATCAATTTCACATGGGCAAGGGCGGGGTCCTGGCGAACGGTGCTCAGGAACGGTGAATAGGTGCGAAAACGGTTGGTTTCGTCGCGGCCCAGGGTTGCTGCCAGATCGAAGCGAAAGCCGTCCACGCCCATGTCTTCGGACCAATATCGCAGGGCGTCCATGACCATTTGCAAGACCCGCGGATGGGAAACATTCAGGGTGTTTCCGCATCCCGCATCGTTAATGTAATAGCGCGGCTGATCGTGCTCAAGGCGGTAATAGTAGGCGTTGTCGATGCCGCGAAACGAAAGGGTGGGACCCAGCTGATCGCCTTCGCCTGAATGATTGAAGACGACATCGAGGATGACCTCGATCCCGGCGTCATGGAAACGATGGACCATGGACCTGAATTCACGCACCACCCCGGTCGTCATGTAGCTCGGTTCGGGCGCGAAGAAACAGTAGGGATTGTAGCCCCAGAAATTGCGCAGGCCCTTTTCCACCAAGTGTGGCTCGTCGGCAAAAGGCTGAACCGGTAGCAACTCGACGGTGGTGACGCCAAGATCGACCAGATGATCGAGAATGGCCGGGTGGCTCAGTCCGGCGAAGCTGCCGCGCAGATTTTCGGGAATTCGCGGGTGCCCGGCGGTCATGCCCTTGACGTGCATTTCGTAGATGATCGTATTTCGCCAGGGAACCGAGGGGCGGCTGCTCCAGGCCAGATCCATTGAATCCGACACGACCACCGATTTGGGCATATAGCGCGCGTTGTTGCGCCGATCAAACGACAAATCGGCGCGCGAACTTCCCACCCTGTATCCGAAATTGGCCGCATGCCATTGTAGTTTTCCCTGAAGGGCCCGGGCATAGGGATCGACCAGCAATTTGTGATGGTTGAAACGATGGCCCCGTTTGGGATCATAAGGCCCGTAAACCCTGTAGCCATAGGGCGTTCCCGGAACCACGTCGGGCAAATAGCCGTGCCAAACCTGATCGGTGTATTCGGGCAGGGCGATGCGGGCGATTTCGCGGCGACCGGTGGCGTCGAACAGGCACAGCTCAACCTTTTCGGCATTCACCGAAAACAGGGCGAAATTGACGCCTCGGCCATCCCAAGATGCGCCCAGGGGATAGGGACTTCCAGGCTCGACGCGGTAACCGTTTGCCGACATCACATTCGTTTACTCGCCGGATGTCCGCCGGAACACAACCGTCGCCAGCGGGGGAACCGATATACTTATGGAGTGCGGCTTTCCATGCCAACCATCGGCTTCGCAAGCGACACCGCCGAAATTGCCCACGTTTCCCCCGCCGTAGTGTTCGGAATCGGAATTCAGCTCTTCGGCGTACCAGCCGTCCAGGGGCACGCCGACGCGGTAATCATGACGCACCACCGGCGTGAAGTTGGCGACCACCACCATGACTTCGTTGGGGATCGACCCGCGCCGTACAAAGGCGAGTATGCCGGTGTTGGCGCTCTGGCCATCGATCCACTCGAAGCCGTCGCCCTCGCAATCGCGCTCGTGCAGGGTCGGGAAATCCCGGTACAGGTGATTGACGTCCTTGACCAGATTGCTGATGCCGCGGTGCGGATCATGATCCAGCAGATGCCAGTCCAGGCTGCCGTCATGGTCCCACTCGCGTTCCTGGGCGAACTCGTTTCCCATGAACAATAGTTTCTTTCCGGGGTAGGCGTACATAAAGGCGTAGTAAAGCCGCAGATTGGCAAACCGTTGCCACTGATCACCCGGCATCTTGCCGATGATCGACCCTTTGCCGTGCACCACTTCATCGTGGGAAAGCGGCAACACGAAATTTTCCTGGAAGGCGTAGATAAGCCCGAACGTCAGATCGTTGTGGTGGAATTTGCGGTGCACCGATTCCCTGGCCATGTACTGCAGGGTGTCGTGCATCCATCCCATGTTCCACTTGAAGCCGAATCCCAGACCGCCGCTATCGGTGGGCCGTGAAACCATCGGCCACGAGGTCGATTCCTCGGCGATGGTCATGACATCGGGGAAGCGTTCGTAGACCCGCTCGTTCAGGGTTTTCAGGAAATGAACGGCTTCGATGTTTTCGTTGCCGCCGAATTCGTTGGGGACCCACTCGCCTTCCTCGCGGCTGTAGTCGCGATACAGCATGGACGCCACGGCATCCACCCGCAGGCCGTCGATATGGTACTGATCCAGCCAGAACAGCGCATTCGAGATCAGGAAATTGGCCACCTCGTTGCGACCGTAATTATAAATCAGCGTACCCCAATCCTTGTGCCGCCCCATCAACGGGTCCGCGTGTTCGTAAAGGTGGGTTCCGTCAAATTGGGCCAGACCGTGCGCGTCCTCGGGGAAATGGGCGGCGACCCAGTCGATGATCAGGCCGATCCCCGCGCGGTGGCAGGCGTCAACGAAGGCCTTGAATTCATCCGGTTCGCCATAGCGGCTGGACGGCGCGAATAGACCCGTCGGCTGGTAGCCCCATGACCCTTCGAAGGGGAATTCGCTGATGGGAAGAAGCTCGATATGCGTGAATCCCATTTCCTTCACGTAGGGGATCAGACGTTCGGCCATTTCCGCGTAACTCAGCGACCGGCCGCCTTCCTCGACGACGCGTTTCCACGATCCCCAATGAACTTCGTAAATGGATATGGGGGCTTCGCGGCGGTTGGCAGACGCCCGTTCCGCCATCCATTCGTCATCGCCCCATTGATAGTTGCCCAAGCCGTTGACCACGGAAGCCGTGCGCGGCGCGGTTTCGCACCTGAACGCGATCGGATCGGCCTTCAAATCCTTGACGGTTCCGTCGGCTCCCTTGACCTCAAACTTGTAGGCAGCACCCTTGGGAACGCCGGGGATGAAAATTTCCCACACGCCGCAGCCCGGATGCACGCGCATGGAATGGCGCCGTCCGTCCCAATCGTTGAAATCGCCGACCACGCTGATGCGTCTGGCGGCGGGTGCCCATACGGCGAAGTTGACGCCATCGACCCCGTCCATGGTTTTGGGATGCGCGCCCAGTTTCCGGTAGGCCGCCAGATCCGTTCCCTCGGCCAGGAAGTACTGATCCATTTCGCCCAGCACCGGCCCGAACCGGTAGGCGTCCTCAATCTCGAACCGGTTTCCGCCGGCGTCAACGCGCAGCCGGTAGGCGAACGGTTTCTTGCGCCGCGCCATCGTGCAGGCAAACAGCCCGGAAGCGTGGATTTCCGCGAACTTGGCGACGCACCGCCCGCTGGAGGCCTCAATCAGGTCCACGGCCTGCGCGCCGGGGAAGAAGGTGCGCACCACCAGCGAGCCGTTCGGACCGTGGGCGTGCATGCCCAGGTACGAGAACGGATCGGAATGTTCGGCGTTAACGATGGCGGCCATTCCTGCGAGGTGGTCGGTGTCAGGCATTGATTACAGTCGGTTGTTGATGGACGGGCGTGTTCTTATACCAAGGATCATAGCGCGAAGGGTAACGGAAAAGTAGCCTTGCAAGCCGGTTGAACGAATATGCAATCGCTGTCATGTTCGTGGCTGAATTCGTAGCTCATTCCGGGGGGAAGGTCATGGCGGTTTCGGTAACGTCCACCAACGCGATGGACGCATTTTGGATGCCGTTTACGGCGAACCGAAGGTTCCTCAAGGAACCGAGGATCGTCACCGCGGCCAAGGACATGCACTACACCACCGCCGACGGCCGCAAGCTGCTGGATGGAACGGCGGGACTTTGGTGCGTCAACGCCGGTCACGGGCGGCCCCGTATCGTCGAGGCGGTCAGCGCAACCGTGGCGGAACTGGATTACGCGCCGTCGTACCAATTCGGTCATCCAGTGGCCTTCGAGCTGGCCGGGCGCATCGCTTCGCTGTTTCCGGGCGACCTGAACCACGTGTTTTTCACCAATTCGGGTTCCGAATCGGTCGAAACGGCACTGAAAATCGCGCTTGCCTATCACCAGTCAAAGGGCGAGGGGACCCGCACCCGCCTGATTGGCCGCGAACGCAGCTATCACGGCGTCGGCTTTGGCGGAATTTCCGTGGGCGGCATCGCCACCAACCGCCGGCACTTCGGCTCCCTGCTGGCCGGGGTCGATCATCTGCCCCACACCCACGCCCCCGAACACAACGCTTTTTCGCGCGGGCAACCGGAATGGGGCGCGCATCTGGCCGATGATCTGGAGCGCATGGTCTCCCTGCACGACCCGTCCACCATCGCCGCCGTGATCGTCGAACCCATGGCGGGCTCGGCGGGCGTTCTGCCGCCGCCAAAGGGGTACCTGGAGCGCCTGCGCGCCATCTGTCACAAGTACGGAATTCTTCTTATTTTCGATGAAGTGATCACCGCTTTCGGCAGGCTGGGTGCGGCCAGCGCCACCGAACTGCTGGGCGTGCAGCCCGACATCGTGGCCACCGCCAAGGGTCTGACCAACGGCACCATTCCCATGGGCGCGGTGGTGGTCGACGCGGCCATTTACGATAGCCTCACGCAAAACTCGGCGACCCCCATCGAGCTGTTCCACGGCTACACCTATTCCGGCCATCCGGTGGCCGCGGCCGCCGCCCTGGCGACGCTGGACACCTACGCCGAAGAAGGCCTTTTCCAGCGCGCCGCCGAACTGGCGCCGCACTTCGAGAATGCCGCCCACGGCTTGCGCGATCTTCCCAACGTCATCGATATCCGCAACATGGGGATGGTCTGCGGCATCGAGTTGTCGGCCCGGCCGGGTGCTGCGGGCGAGCGCGGCTTTGAAGCCATGCAGATGGCCTTTGATCGCGGCGCCATGATCCGCATCACCGCCGATACCATTGCCCTTTCGCCGCCGCTGATTATCTCCAAGGGTCAGATCGACGAGTTGTTTGAGCTGGTGGCGGGCGTCATCAGCGATCTGAAGTAGGGAAGGGATTTGGCATGAAAGTCGACGGAACCGCCTATCGGACCATCTGGCTCAACGCCGACGGCTGGTCCGTCGATATCATCGACCAGACCCTGCTGCCCCACCAGTTCGTCATTGCGCGCCTGACCAACTTGGCCGAGGCCGCCCACGCCATTTCCGCGATGCTGGTGCGCGGCGCGCCATTGGTCGGTGCGACGGCAGCCTACGGCATGTGCCTTGCCGTGCGTGAAGATGCGTCCGACGAAGGGCTCGCCAAGGCCTCCGAAATCCTGTTCGCCACCCGCCCCACCGCCGTTAACCTGCGCTGGGCACTGAATGTGATGGGCACAAAGCTGGCGGGCGTGAAACCTCAAGACCGCGCCGCAGCGGCCTACAAATGCGCCGCCGAGATTTGCGATGACGACGTGGCGACCTGCTCGTCCATCGGTGATCACGGGCTGGGCCTGATCCGCAGCGCGTGGGAGAAGAGGGGCAAGCCCGAGCGCGTCAACGTGCTGACCCACTGCAACGCCGGTTGGCTGGCCACGGTCGATTGGGGAACCGCGCTGTCGCCCGTTTACAAGGCCCATGACGCGGGCCTGCCGGTCCATGTGTGGGTCGATGAAACCCGCCCGCGCAATCAGGGCGCAAGCCTGTCGGCGTGGGAGCTGGGCCGCCACGGCGTGCCCCACACGGTTATTGCCGATAACGTCGGCGGCCACCTCATGCAGCACGGCGAGGTCGATCTTTGCATCGTCGGCACCGACCGCACCACGGGCACGGGCGATGTGTGCAACAAGATCGGAACGTATCTTAAGGCGCTGGCCGCCCGCGACAACAACGTCCCGTTCTACGTGGCCCTGCCGCACTCCACCATCGACTGGACCCTGGAAAACGGCGTCACCGAAATCCCCATCGAACAACGCGACGCGACCGAAGTCACCGAGATTGCAGGCCGCGCGCCGGACGGATCGGTCACCACCGTCCGCCTGACGCCGGACGGCAGCCAAGCCGCCAACTACGCCTTCGACGTAACCCCGCGCCGCCTCGTCACCGGCCTGATTACGGAACGCGGGGTGTGCGAGGCGTCAAAGGCGGGGCTGGTGGGGTTGTATCCGGAACGGGGGTAGGGGTCGTCAAACGGCTATTGCGAGCCGACGTGATTTCCCGATTTTACGATGTCAAAGAACATTTGCGCGGGTTGCTAAAGCGTGGCTCGGGTTCGAAAATGACGATTTTCCGGCCACCGGGATTTCCGCCAAAATCAATTTAACCAATTGAAACCACGCAACAATTCACCCATTCCCGGTCGCCACTCCCGTCGTTTTGTCGTCATTCCTCGTCATTAATCGTCATTTTGCCAATTTTCCCTTTGTTTTCAGCGCGATTTCAAATCACGAAAACCAAACTTGCCTGTTTGCTCAATCGGAATTTTACCCTAAGACACGCAAAAAGTCAAGAACAATACAGCAACATTCATGTCCCCGTGGCCCCCGCGCTTATGCCGGGATGGACCCGCCAGAAGACAATAGGGAAATGAAACTGTCCCGGGTTTCCATAAACTGTCCTGGGTATCCGTAATTCTGTCACGGTAACCGGGTTGACAGCCTGTCTGCCGTTTCCCAAACTGCGCTTCGCTAGGTAGAAAGGTAGGCACTTGATTCGATAAATTTGTCGACATTATGTGATTGCCAGAAATCTTTGTCTCATGAAATTCAAAAGAGAAGACCAATGGATAGAGTCGATTACCAGTCCCTAGTTGTGCAGGATTTTGTTAATCTCCAGAGAAACAATGAACTTGATCTATCTCCCTGGTATCAAAGACGATCAGTATGGAATCTCGCGCAGAGCTGGATTCAAATTTCAAGTGCAACACCCAATGATTTGACGAAGGCTTCCAATG
>JABGRG010000039.1 GCA_018648445.1 Rhodospirillales bacterium
CAAAGAAAGACCGGGCTCCGCCCAGACCCGCAAAGGGACGCGTCCCTTTGATCCCGGCAATTCGAGACCTTTCACCGAAACCCCTGTTCTCCACCATATCAAAGAGCAAAACCAGCATATTAACCCATTTCACACACCCCGCCCCCAAAATGACGACTTTTCCGCCACTGACAAAAAGCCAAAAAACCCGTCAATGCATTGACACAGAACGAGAATTCTCCCTCGCCCGCGCTCAATTCCCCACGTTTTATCGTCATTCCTCGTCATTAATCGTCATTTTCCCATATTTTCCTTTGTTTTCAACGCTAACACTCCACCACTCCGGCCCAACAAAACGCTCCGAAAACGTGGATATGGATAATTATCCTATTTTCCGCAAAAAGTCAAGTGCTTTGGTTCAAACGCCCCGCACCCGCCACCTTAAAGGTAAATAAATCTTGAGGTCGGGTAACAATTTTGATCACGTCGGTGATTGCATCATAGTTTTCCAATATGCGGCAATTTCCCGAATCAGCGAAACCACCGGGATCAAAGGGCCTCGGCCCTTTGCGGGAACGGGCGGAGCCCGGCATTTTCTTGAAAATCGCGTTCAGGCGCCACGCAGGCTGCGCTCCCGCTTGGTCGCTAGTCGAGGCGCTGTGCGCCCCTCCGGGCTCGCTGTCGAAGATCGGGCCTGCGCCCTAAATATAAAACGCCTTCAACGGCGGAAAGCCGTTGAACCCGACCGACGCGTACGTCGTCGTGTAGGCTCCCGCTTTCAGCAGCAGCACCTTGTCGCCGACTTTCAGGCCCAGCGGCAGTTGGTAGCCCGCGTTTTCGTACAGGATATCCGCGCCGTCGCAGGTGGGGCCGGCGATGGCGACGGGGCCTTCGGATGATCCGTCGTGCGGCGTGGCGATGGGGTATTGGATGGCTTCGTCCATGGTTTCGGCGAGGCCGCCGAACTTGCCGATGTCGAGGTACACCCAGCGCACGCCGTTGGCGTAGTCCTTGCTGGAAATCAGCACCACTTCGGTCTCGATGACGCCCGCTTCCGCCGTGATGGAGCGCCCCGGTTCGATGATCATTTCGGGCGGGTTGTCGCCGAAATGGCGGGCAATGGCGGCGCGGATGGTTTGGCCCACGGTGTCCAGATCGGGCACATCCTTGCGGTAGCGCACGGGGTAACCGCCGCCCATGTTGATCATGCGCAAGTTAAGCCCGCGTTCGGCGGTCGCGTCGAACACCTTGGCGGCGTTGCCGATGGCTATGTCCCACTGGCACGCGTCGGTTTGTTGCGAGCCCACGTGGAAGGAAATTCCCACCGGGTCGAGGCCCCTATCGCGGGCGCGCAGCATGAGGTCGGCGGCCATGTCCAACTCGCAGCCGAACTTGCGCGACAGCGGCCAGTCGGCCCCGTCGCCCGACGTCAGAATGCGGCAATAGACGCCCGCTTCCGGGGCGGCAACGGCCAGCTTTTCCAGCTCGGCCTCGGAATCGAAAGCGAACAGGCGAATGCCGCGGGCATACGCGGCCTCGATGTCGGCGCTTTTCTTAATGGTATTGCCGTAGATGATGCTCTCGGGCGGCGCGCCCAAGGACAGGCAGGTCTCGATCTCGAACATGGATGCGGCGTCGAACCCTGAATCCAGCGCGATCAGGGTTTCAAGCACCTCGCGCGCCGGATTGGCCTTGACCGCGTAGGAAATGGATGCGTCGGGAACGGTATCGCGGACGCGGGCGTAGCTTTCGACGACCACGTCGAGATCGACCACCAGACACGGCGTGTCGGCGCGGTGTTCGGCCAGAAAGCGTTCAATCTTCGGGGTCATGCGTTTGTCTCCCGCCCCTCAGACGCCTAGATCAGTCCCGCCAGCGGCGAGGACGGATCGGCATACATTTTTCGCGGCATGCGGCCCGCCAGATAGGCCAGACGACCGGCCTCGACGGCGGCCTTCATGGCCCGCGCCATGCGGATCGGATCTTTCGCTTCGGCGATGGCGGTGTTCATGAGCACACCGTCGCAGCCCAGTTCCATGGCCACGGCCGCATCCGACGCCGTACCGACGCCCGCATCGACCAGCACCGGCACGCTGGATTGTTCTTTAATGAGGCGGATGTTGACCGGGCTTTGCACGCCCAGCCCCGAACCGATGGGGGCCGCCAGCGGCATGATCGCCGAGCAGCCCAGGTCTTCCAGCCGCTTGGCCATGATGGGATCGTCGCTGCAATAGACCATCACCTTGAAGCCCTCGGCGATAAGTATTTCCGCCGCCGACAGGGTTTCCACCATATTCGGATAAAGCGTTTTCTGGTCGCCCAGCACCTCCAGCTTGACCAGATCCCAGCCGCCCGCCTCGCGCGCCAGACGCAGCGTGCGCAGGGCATCCTCGCCGGTGAAGCAGCCCGCCGTATTGGGCAGGTAGGTGTACTTTTTCGGGTCCACGTAGTCCATCAGCATGGGCTGGCCGGGGTCGGAGATGTTGACCCGGCGCACCGCCACGGTAACGATTTCGGCCCCCGAGGCTTCGATGGCGCGGGCGGTTTCTTCCAGATCCTTGTACTTGCCGGTGCCCACCAGCAGGCGCGATTTGAAGGTGAGCCCGGCCACCTCGAAGGGATCGTCATTGATTTCGGGCGCGCCGCCGCCGATGAAATGGACGATTTCGAACTTGTCGCCGTCCTCTACCGCCGTGTCGCCGTAAGCCGATTTGGGAACCAGTTCAAGATTTCGCTCGACGGCGACTTTCTTGGATTCGAGGCCGATCTCGCTCAGCATCTTGTCGACTGTGATCGGGGCGTCGAAGCCACGCTCTTCGCCGTTAATGGTCACGCGCATGGGACGTTCATCCATTCAATCTCGGTTACAGCCAACATATACCATCTCCGGCCCTGTTTTTCACGGGCTGGGAAACAGGGTATATGCGCCTTTGCGGCGCGCGTGTTATAAGTCGTGACACGTTTGTGATCAATGTGTTGATTACACAATTACCCCCAATCGTAACGTTCGATTGAATTGACGAACCCAGACTATCGCGAGGAAATATGCCGAGGGACGGAAACAAACCCGACATCGACGCCACTTTGGTAAAAAAACTGGCCCGGCTTCTTGACCAGACCGGCCTGACCGAAATTGAATACGGCCAGCAGGATTGGCATCTGCGGGTGTCCAAGAACGTCGCGGCCCCGGCCATGACGAGCGTTTCGGTCGCGCCGCCAGCGGCGGCGGCTGCCCCGGCTGCGCCGGAACCGGCGGCGGACGCTGACGACATTTCCAAGCATCCCGGTCTGGTGAGCTCGCCCATGGTCGGCGTCGGCTATACCCAGTCCGATCCCGATACCGCGCCGTTTGTTCAGATCGGCGGACATGTCAACGAGGGCGACACCATTTTGCTGATCGAGGCCATGAAGGTTTTCAACCCCATCAAGGCGCCGCGCTCGGGCAAGGTGACGCGCATCATGCTGACCAACGGCGCACCGGTGGAGTTTGGCGAACCCCTGATGATCATCGAGTAGGCGCGGATGTTCGAAAAAATCCTTATCGCCAACCGCGGCGAAATTGCGCTTCGCATTCAACGCGCGTGCCGTGAAATGGGCATTAAGACGGTGGCCGTTCATTCGACGGCGGATGCCGACGCCATGCACGTGCGGCTGGCCGACGAATCCGTTTGCATCGGACCGCCCGCGCCGGCGCAAAGCTATCTGAACATGCACCAGATTCTTTCTGCGGCGACCATCAGCAACGCCGAGGCGATCCACCCCGGCTACGGCTTTTTGTCTGAAAACGCCGATTTCGCCCAAATGGTCGAGGAACACGGCTTCGTATTTATCGGTCCCTCGCCCGAACACATCCGCCTGATGGGCGACAAGATCGCAGCCCGCAAGACCGCCATTGAAACGGGAATTCCCTGCGTTCCGGGTTCCGAAGGGGGCGTCGAGACGCCCGAGGAAGCCGCCGCGGTCGCCGAGGAAATCGGATACCCGGTGCTGATCAAGGCGTCCGCCGGTGGCGGCGGCAAGGGCATGAAGATCGCCGAATCGGCCGACGAGATTGCGGATGCGTTCAATTTGGCGCGGCGCGAGGCCGAGGCCAATTTCGGCAATCCGGAAGTCTATATCGAGAAATTCCTGCGCGCGCCGCGTCACATCGAGGTCCAGTTGCTGGGCGACATGCATGGCAACGTGGTTCATCTGGGCGAACGCGACTGTTCGGTCCAACGCCGCCACCAGAAGGTGATCGAGGAAGCCCCCTCGCCCGCTCTAAACGAGGACGAACGCAAGCGCATCGGCGAAATCGCCGCCGATGCAGCCCGCAAGATCGGCTATCGCAGCGCCGGTACCGTCGAGTTCATGTACGAGAACGGCGAGTTCTTCTTCATTGAAATGAACACGCGGCTGCAGGTGGAACACCCGGTGACCGAAGCCATCTGCGGCCTTGATCTGGCCGCCGAAATGATCCGCGTCGCGTCTGGCTCGCCGCTGGGTTACACCCAGGAGGACATCACCTTCACCGGCCACGCCATCGAGTGCCGGATCAATGCCGAAAATCCCGAAACCTTCATGCCGTGTCCGGGCAAGATCGGTGACTATCACGTACCGGGCGGATGGGGTGTGCGGGTCGATTCGGCGCTGTACGCGGGCTACTCGGTGCCGCCCTATTACGACAGCATGATCGCCAAGCTGATTGTTCGCGGCGCGCACCGCAACGAATGCCTGATGCGTCTGCGCCGGGCGCTTGACGAGATGGTGATCGACGGGTTGGAAACGACCATCCCGCTGCATCAGCGCATCATCCAGACCACCGAATTCATCGACGGCGAATACGACAACCGCTGGCTTGAACGCCTGCTGGACGGTGATGACTGACCTCCGCGAGGACGACTACGAACTAACGCCCGAATTACTGCTGCGCGCCTATTCGGTGGGCATCTTTCCCATGGCCGAAAGCCGCAAGGACAAATCCGTATTCTGGGTCGATCCGCGCACGCGCGGGGTACTGCCGCTGGACGGACTTCACGTTTCGCGCAGCCTGCGCAAGGTCCTGCGGCAGAAACGTTTCGAAGTTTCCTGCGACACCGCCTTTTCCGAGGTGATTGCCGCCTGCGCCGAACCCCGCCCCGACCATCCCGACACCTGGATCAACGCGCCGATTGTGCGGGCCTATACGCAGCTGCATGAAATGGATTTCGTTCATTCGGTGGAATGCCGGCGCGAGGGGGAACTGGTGGGCGGCCTGTACGGCGTGTCCATCGGCGGCGCGTTTTTCGGTGAAAGCATGTTCTCGCATGTCACCGACGCCAGCAAGGTGGCACTGGTTCATCTGGTGGCGCGGCTGCGTTTCGCGAAGTTCAAGTTATTGGACGTGCAATTCGAGACCGAACACCTGCTGCGCTTCGGCGTGACCGAAATCCCGGCAACGGACTATCATAGGCGGCTGGAAAAGGCGTTGAGGGCCGGGGCTCAGTTCCCGACCGAGCTTTCGGAATCCGACGAGGCCTCGGCGCTGGCGGAAGTGTTGCGGCAATCCAAGACCCAGACGTCGTAGACCGGGTGTTCCATGGCCGACAGGGCCGGGCTGGAGGCGAACATCCAGCCGCGAAAGACGCTTAAGGCGGGCTCGCCGGGGCGCACTTCCCAGATATCCATGAATGCGGCGCTTTCCGGCGTTTCTTCGGGCGGGCGCTTGTCGCAGGTGCGCGCAACAATCTCGATGGTTCCGAATTTGACGATCTCGCCGATGGGCGCGTCCATGGTGGAGACCTGTGCCGTCACCTTGTCCAGCGCCTGCAGCACGGCGACGTCATAAGCGTCGGCCCGCGCGCCGGACGTCGCGGCCGTCAGGCCCAACACCATTCCGATTATCGCTGTAGCAAGTTTACCCATCCGCCCCTGAACTCTCCTGACTACCTTTTCCGTCCGTTTAGGGGCGGAATACGGCAAATCGATGGCGAACGGGTCATCGTCAACCCGTTTGCGAAGGGGTGGAGTCCTCCGGAGACCAGGCCTCGTAATCGCCCGTGGCAGACCCGTGATGCCGCGATTTGAACTCGTGCCCCTGCGGCCGGTAGGCTTCGTTCGTACCACTCAGATTGGGCTGATGCCCCTTTTGCCACGCCTGCGCGGTCGCGGCGTCCTCGGTGAGGGGTTCATCCACCGTATGGTGCAGCCAGGCATGCCACTCGGGCGGCACTTTCGAGGCTTCATCCTTGCCCTTGTAAATCACCCAGCGGCGCTGACGGCCGTATCGGCGGTCACGCTTGGCGCGATAGTACTTGTTGCCGAACTCGTCGGTCCCGACCATTTCACTGCAAAACAGGGTCGAAAAGATGGTCCCAATGGTAATCACGCGCGTATCCCGCTTTTTATGAAAGATTATCCTGAATATGGCATTTGCACCCGCCCCCGTCCAGCCCGACGGCACCGCCAAACGGTCAATTGCGAATCATTGTCAAATGCCCATAAGCACACCCGGCACACAATATCCAGTGTTTTTTCGCCCAATTAAACACGAAATGTAGTTGCGTACAGGGGGGTGTTAAGCTAAGTTTAGTGCCGTTTCGCCGTTGGGGGCACCTCATCTAGTGTTTTTTGGAGGGGAGGGGTAACTCCGGGTGAAACGTGCTCCGTAAAGGGGTATGGGGCTTTACACAAACCAGAACAAGTCGGCCATTCGCGCAACGAAGGGGGAGTACATGCGACTCACGCGCTTTTTCACTCGGGAAGAAAAATCACCTTATGAGGCGATTGAATTTCGCACGGCGAGCAGCGAAATACGCAATCCTGACGGATCGGTGGTATTTCAGCTCGAGGAAATGGAGGTTCCGGCCGACTGGTCGCAGGTAGCCTGCGATGTCCTGGCGCAAAAGTATTTCCGCAAGGCTGGCGTCCCGGCCAGACTGAAGACGGTCGAGGAGAACACGGTTCCCTCATGGCTGTGGTGCAAGGTTCCCGATGAGGCGGCCCTTGCAGCCCTTCCCAAGGAAGAGCGCGACCAAGGTGAAAACAGCGCCACGCAGGTTTTCGACCGGCTTGCCGGAACCTGGACCTACTGGGGCTGGAAAGGCGGCTACTTCGATTCTGAAGCCGACGCGCGGACCTATTTCGACGAAATGCGCTATATGCTGTGCGCCCAGATCGCCGCTCCCAATTCGCCGCAGTGGTTCAATACCGGCCTGCATTGGGCCTATGGCATAGATGGCCCGGCCCAGGGCCATCATTATGTGGACTTTCAAACCGGCGAACTGGTGCAATCCGAATCCGCCTACGAGCATCCGCAACCCCACGCCTGCTTTATCCAAAGCATTAACGACGACCTCGTCAACGAGGGCGGGATCATGGATCTGTGGGTGCGTGAGGCGCGCCTGTTCAAATACGGCTCCGGCACCGGCACCAATTTTTCCAATCTGCGTAGCGCCAGCGAAGGGCTGTCGGGCGGCGGAAAATCGTCCGGCCTGATGAGTTTCCTTAAAATCGGCGACCGCGCGGCGGGCGCCATCAAGTCGGGCGGAACCACGCGGCGCGCGGCCAAGATGGTGGTCGTCGACATCGACCATCCCGACGTTGAAACCTTCATCAACTGGAAGGTTTACGAGGAACAGAAGGTCGCGGCTCTGGTGGCCGGATCGCGGCTCACCAACAAGCACCTTCGCGCCGTTATGGAGGCCTGCCGTGAGGGCGAGGCCGATATCGAAGATCGCCTCGATCCCAAAAAGAACGCAGCGCTGAAAGCTGCGATCATCGAAGCGCGCAAGGGAATGATCCCGGAAAACTACGTTCAGCGAATCATCCAGTTTGCGCGTCAGGGTTTCACCGAGATCGATTTCCCCGAATTCTCCACCGATTGGGATTCCGATTCCTACCTGACCGTTTCGGGCCAGAACTCCAACAACACCGTGCGCATCACCAACGATTTTCTGGAAAAGGTTCTGGGCGACGAAGAATGGGAACTTCTGCGCCGCACCGACGGCGGAGTCGCCAAGAAAATCAAGGCCCGCGACCTGTGGGAACAGATCGGTTATGCCGCCTGGGCCTGTGCCGACCCCGGAATGCAATACGACACCACCATCAACGAATGGCACACATGCCCCGAATCCGGCCGCATCAATGCTTCCAACCCGTGTTCGGAATACATGTTCCTGGACGATACGGCGTGCAATCTGGCGTCCCTCAACTTGATGCCGTTCGGGCTTGAGAAGGGCGGCTTCGACGTTGCCGCGTTCGAGCATGCGGTTCGGTTCTGGACCATCACGCTGGAAATCTCCGTTCTGATGGCGCAGTTCCCGTCGGCTCGCATCGCCGAGTTGTCGTATGAATTCCGCACTTTGGGCCTCGGCTTCGCCAATATCGGCGGCTATTTGATGGCCAGCGGCATTCCTTACGATTCCCATGAAGCCCGGACCATTTGCGGCGCGATTTCGGCCCTGATGACGGGCACGGCTTATGCCACGTCGGCTGAAATGGCCGAGGAAATGGGCACATTCCCGGGGCATGAAAAAAACCGTGACGCCATGTTGCGGGTCATCGCCAACCACCGGCAAGCGGCCTACGGGGCTGCCGACGGATATGAAGGGCTGTCGATTTTGCCGGTCCCGCTGGACCACGAGAACGCCACCGACGCCACGTTGAACGCCGCCGCAATGAAAGCCTGGGACAAGGCGTTGGAATTGGGCGCCATTCACGGTTTCCGTAATGCCCAGGTTTCCGTTCTGGCGCCCACCGGAACCATCGGGCTGGTCATGGACTGCGATACCACCGGTATTGAGCCCGATTTCGCGCTGGTCAAGTTCAAGAAACTGGCCGGTGGCGGCTACTTCAAAATCATCAACCGCGTGGTGCCCCAGGCGCTGTCCCACCTGGGATACGCCGAGGACGAGGTTGAAAAGATCATTGGTTACGCCGTTGGCCATGCGACCCTAAAAGACGCGCCGGGCATCAACCATGAAATGCTACGCGAAAAGGGCTTTACCGAGGCAGCGCTGGACGCACTGGAAAAGGCCGTTGCCGACGCCTTCGATATCAAGTTCGCCTTCAACCGGTGGGCTCTGGGCGAAGAGTTTTGCACCGGCGCTCTCGGCATTTCCACGGCGGAACTGGATGACATGTCGTTTGACATGCTGGCCAAGCTGGGCTTCTCCAAGGCGGATGTCGCGGCAGCCAATCTGCATGCCTGCGGGGCGATGACGCTGGAAGGGGCTCCGGGCCTCAAAGACGAACACCTTCCGGTCTTCGACTGCGCCAATCCCTGCGGGCGGTTGGGCAAGCGGTTCCTGTCGGTGGAAAGTCACATCCGCATGATGGCGGCGAGCCAGCCGTTTATTTCCGGCGCCATTTCCAAGACCATCAACATGCCCAACGACGCCATTATCGACGATTGCAAGGAAGCCTACCTTCTGTCGTGGAAGCTGGGGCTCAAGGCCAATGCCCTTTATCGCGACGGCTCCAAGCTTTCGCAGCCACTGCAGGCGTCGCTGCTGGACGAAGACGAAATCGATAGCTTTGTCGAGATGCCGAAGACGACGCAGGCCGAGATCATCGCCGAGCGTGTGGTCGAGCGCGTTATCGAACGCACCGTGCGCAAGCGGCTTCCCGACCGGCGCAAGGGCTACACCCAGAAAGCCGTTGTCGGCGGCCACAAGGTTTATCTGCGTACCGGCGAATACGAAAATGGCCGCATGGGCGAGATGTTCATCGACATGCACAAGGAAGGTGCAGCCTTCCGCAGCCTGATGAACAACTTCGCCATCGCCATCTCGATCGCCCTGCAGTACGGCGTGCCTTTGGAAGAATTTGTCGAGGCCTTCACCTTCACGCGGTTCGAGCCGTCGGGAATCGTCGAAGGAAACGAAACCATCAAAATGGCGACGTCGATTCTCGACTACATCTTCCGTGAACTGGCCGTTTCATACCTTGGCCGGAACGATCTTGCCCATGTCGAGCCGCAGGATCTGGCCCCGGATGCGGTGGGCCGGGGTAACAGCGAGGGCGATTTGCCCGAAGCAACCGAAGCCGAAGCTCTGGAAGTCGTCGGCAGGTTCGCCAGTCAGGGTTTTGTGCGGCGCAATCTGCTGGTGCTGAGGGGTAACGGCGGTGGAAACGGCGGCAGCAACGGTGGAAGCGGAACCGGCGGGTTGTCCGGTTCCGTGGCCGAGAGCGGTGGGCTCAAGGCGGTTTCCGTCGATGGCGACGTCATTGAGGCCACGGATTCGCGTCTGGCACAGGTCCGCACGGCCAAGATGCAGGGCTATGAGGGCGATCCTTGCGAAGAGTGCGGCAATTTCACGCTGGTTCGTAACGGCACCTGCATGAAATGCATGACCTGTGGCGGAACAAGTGGGTGTTCGTAACAATGCGGTTCTCTCCACGATCCTCCCTGTAAACTTGCGGGCGCAACCCGAAAATTAAAATCGGGAACGCCCTCACTTTTTGGAAGATCGCCAGCCGCAAGACGGGCTAGATGACAGCGGAATGGCACAACGTAACCGAACGCTTCCACGGATTTATCGGAAGCCTGCATCTCTCGCCGCTTGAAAAACAGCGCGCGCAGGCGGCGGCATCGGAAATCGTATCGTCTTTGCGCCTGCGCTTTCGACCGACCGACCATCCGGCCCCGTCACTTTTGGAACGGAACCAGCCCTACGCACGGGAGAACGATTCTTCCCTGATTGGCGGACACGCGAAAGGGACCGCTCTGAGCCCCGCGCGGCTGATCGATATGGTTTTCGTCCTTCCGCGCGGACTTCGCCCGACAATCGGCAACCGTCCGGAAATGGAACTGATTTTGGACGAGATGGCGGTCGCATTGAACGGGAAATTCGCCGCCAGGGAATCACCATCCGGCGATTGGTTGCTGGTGCGCTCGTTCGACGATGTGGCCATTCGCCTGATTCCCGCGTTCAGAACCGTTGGCGAAAACCTGATCGTCGGCCTTCCTCAACGCAAGCAGATGTGGCTGGCAATGAACCCGGCAGCCGAAGACGCCCGTCTGCGCGCCGCCGATCTTGCCAGCGGCGGTAAAGCAACCCACCTGATCATGATGCTCAAGGCATGGCGGCGGTTCCGCAAAGTGCCCATCAGTCCGTTTGCGCTGGAGTTGATGGTTTGCGAATTCGTCCTTGCCTGGACGTACCTGCGCCGCAGCCTTCTTTTCTACGATTGGATGATCCGCGATTTTTTCTTTTGGGCGGTACATCAGGTGGGCCGAGAGATTCTCACCCCGGTCGCTTTGGAATGTGTATCCCTAGGAGATTTGTGGCTGGAGGAAGCGGAGCGTGCCCACATTCTCGCCCAAAACGCCTGCGTTATGGAGCGCGAAAACCGCGATGCCGAAGCGATCGCCCGGTGGTGCGATGTGTTCGGGCCACGTTTTTCAAATCCCGCCCAAACCCTTATGCCCCCGGATTCGCCGACGGATATCAGCTCGCATGCACCCTCCGATTTTCTGCCGGGCATAGGGGACAGAGTCTAAAAATCAGCGCTGCCGCCCCGGTAACATTGCATCCACACCCACCTTTGGATTATTCTCGCCATCAAGAATACGCCCGAGTTCAGAGGCGTTCCCATTTCACGAGAAAAGAAAAAATAACATGAGAGACAGGAAACTGCGGTTTTTTGTGGTCGACGATGACCCGGACTTTGTCGAGTACGTTATTGCCCTGCTTGAGAGCGAGGGACAGACAATTACGGGGCTCGTCGGAAGCGAAACCGCCTTGGAGCAAATCGTCGAAGCGGCCCCCGATTGCGTCCTTATCGACCTGATGATGCCGGGAACCGACGGCCTTGAACTTTGCAAGCAACTCAGCGGGCGCAAGGAATTGCGCAACACAAAGTTCATTATTGTTTCCGGCAAGCCCTACGAAGTGGACCGCGCACGGTCTTTCGAATTCGGCGCTCACGGCTATATCAACAAGCCACTCGACCGCAGCACCTTCCTGGACTCGGTTTTTCGCATTGTCGACGACATGATGGAGCTAACGTTCTGGGGCGTTCGCGGCACCCTGCCCGTTCCTGGCAAGGGTTCGCTGAAATACGGCGGCAACACGTCCTGCGTTTCAATCGAATTCGCCAAGGGGCAGCTTTTGGTTTTCGATGCCGGCAGCGGCATCAAGAACCTGTCGGACCGGCTTTCCGCTCAGCGTCGCACCCGGATGGAAGCGAAAATTTTCATATCCCATCCTCATTGGGACCATATCAACGCCCTGCCGTTCTTCACGCCGCTATACATCCCGGGCAACGAGTTTGAAATCATGGGCGCGTCGCACGGCGACATCAATATGCGCCAGATGATTTCGGCCCAGATGGATGGCACCTACTTCCCCATTCGCATCAAGCAATTTGGCGGGCGCGTGTATTTTCGCGACCTCGAGGAAGAAGAGTTCGCGCTCGGCAACGGCGTAACCATCAAGACCAAGCTGCTGAACCATCCGGGAAAATGCCTGGGCTACCGGGTGGAATACGAAGGGCGCTCGATCTGCTACGTCACGGACAACGAACTTGATCTTGAAGACAGCGAATTTTACAACCCGTTCTATGTAAAAAACCTGATCAACTTCGTTCAGGGGACAGACGTCCTGATCACCGATACGACCTATTCAGACGAAGAATACAAAACCAAGGTTGGGTGGGGTCATTCGTGTGTGGGGCGTGTCGTCGATCTGGCCCATGAAGCGGGCGTCAAGACCCTACACCTGTTCCATCACGACCCGGACCAGACGGACGCCGATATCGACCGCAAGCTGGAACAGGCTTCGGCCCTTCTCAAGGAGAAGGGTTCGAAAACGCAGTGTATTGCGCCGACAGAGGGACAGGTCTTCAAGATTTAGGGCGCCCGCGGGCCAATTTAATAAAAGAGGGAACATCATGCCGGGAACCATTGACGCACGCCTTGCCGAACTTGGAATTGACTTGCCGCAGGGTCCGGCGCCCGTTGCCAACTACGTGCCCTTCGTCGTCACCGGCAATCTCGTTTTCATTTCGGGGCAAGTCCCCTTGATCGACGGAAAGCCGCAGTACTTTGGCCACCTCGGCGATCCCCATGGCGTGGACGAAGGGTATGAGGCGGCCCGTTTTTGCGGCCTCAACGTCATCGCCCAGTTGCGCAACGCCTGCGGCGGCGATCTCGACCGGGTGGTGCGTGTGGTCAAGCTGGTCGGTTTCGTCGCTTCGACGCCTGCCTTCACGGACGCGCCGAAGGTGGTCAACGGCGCATCCGATCTTATGGTCGAGGTCTTCGGCGAGGCTGGCCGCCATGCCCGTTCCGCGGTGGGCGTGTCGAGCCTGCCGCTGGGTGTCGCCGTCGAGGTGGAAGCCATTTTCGAAATCAAGTGACCGGTAGGGCTTGCCGCCCGCACTCACCGCGCTCATTTATCGTTCATGCTCGATAATCGTGAAGCCATTTCAATCGGGGTAATCGAAAGCTTGGCGGATATTCCGGCAAGCGCGTGGGATGCCTGCGTGGGATCGAGCAATCCGTTTGTGCGCCACGCTTTCCTCAGGTCGTTCGAAGATAGCGGCACCGTCTGCCCCGATACGGGCTGGCTGGGCCAGCACATGATCATAGAGGACGGCGTTGGCGGCATTCGCGCCTGTGCGCCGCTCTATCTGAAAAGCCATTCCTACGGCGAGTACGTCTTTGACTGGGCCTGGGCCGACGCCTGCGAACGCGCGGGCGGAAGCTATTACCCGAAGCTGCAATCGGCGGTGCCGTTTACCCCCGTCACCGGCCCGCGCTTGATGGTGCGGCCCGGCGAGACAGAACCGCTGCGCGAAGCCTTGCTGGGCGGGATGGTCCAGTTGGCCGAACGGCTGGAGGTTTCGTCCTTTCACATCACCTTCCCCACCAAGGACGAGTGGAAGCTGATGGGGGATGTCGGCCTCTTGCAACGCATCGGCCAGCAGTTTCACTGGAAAAACGAGGGCTACGCGACCTTCGATGATTTCCTGGCCCAGCTTTCGTCGCGCAAACGCAAGGCCATTCGCAAGGAGCGCCGCGCCGTCACCGAACACGGCATTCGCATTCGTCACCTGGTCGGCAACGACATCACGGAAAGCCATTGGGACGCCTTCTATGGATTCTATCTGAACACGTCGGACCGCAAATGGGGGCCGACCTACCTGAACCGTGAGTTCTTTTCGCTCCTGCATCAAAACATGGGCAGCAACGTCCTCCTCATCATGGCCGAAAGCGAAGGCAGCCCGGTCGGCGCGGCCCTCAACCTGATCGGCGGGGACACCCTTTTCGGCCGCTACTGGGGCTGCTCGGAACACTTCAAGTTTCTGCATTTCGAGACCTGCTACTATCAGGCCATCGATTTCGCCATTGCCCGCAGACTGGCATGGGTCGAAGCCGGCGCGCAGGGTCCGCACAAAATCCAGCGCGGCTACCTGCCCACCCCCACCTACAGCGCCCACTGGATTGCCGATGCCCGCTTTCGCAACGCGGTTTCCCATTTCCTCGATGAAGAACGCCGCGAGATCGAGTTGAATCACCACGAACTGACGCAGGCGTCACCGTTTCGGAAAGAAGAGCCCCCGGAGTGAACCGCAGCGAAGCAACTAAGCCCTCCCCGCCTACAACCTACGTGGCGTATGTTTTCATTGACAACTTTCACCTTAAGGGGGTACCGACGTTGGTTGGGTATGCTTGGCGGGGAACCGTCATTACAGTCACCGAAACCTTGCAATAACCTTGGTTACCGCTATTTTGTTACCGTTACAATATGGAAGGATAGGTGCATGCCTGCCAGTCTTGCTCTTGGGAAACCGTTGACGGGGGCCGTACTCATGCGGCTAGCCGCCGAAGGTATGATTCGCGGGGTGGTTGACGTAGGGCCCGGATGCGGCGTTTATTCGCGTCTTTTTCGTTCGCTTCTTGGTGACGTTCCCTGGACGGCGATTGAGGTTTGGGCACCCTACGTCAGGCAGTACATCCTTAACGACCTATACGACCGGATTGTGATTGGCGACATCCGCTATCTGGATATCAAAAAGGTTGGAGAAGACGGAGTGTTTCTATTCGGTGATGTTCTCGAACATATGACGATAGACGATGCGGTAGAGGTGGTCGAAAATGCCAGTCACCATGCTCGATTGATGGTTTTGTCGGTACCAATCGGTTGTTGGCCGCAAGGCGAGGTTGATGGCAATGTTTTCGAGACCCATGTCGAGGAAAATCTATCAAATCAAGATATTACCGATAACTTTCCCAATCTTTGCGCCGCCCGGACGTTCCTCGATTCCCGCGGACGCGGGGTTAGTGTCTTTTTCGCGGCTGCCGAAGAGGCGGATCGGGAGAAGATCGCGCGATTCGTCGACGAAGAGGAACGGGCGATGGTGGATACGATTGGGTCGGGCGTCCTGCAACAGGCGTTCGTCGATTTCGGTAATGACCGCGCTTGCGCCGAATTCCAGGACCAGATCGTTGCCTGCCTCCAAAGATCCGATGGCGTGAATTGAACGGTTAGACTACCCAAGTTTTCGGAGGCTGGCCGCTTGGCATACCAGCGATTCACCCACCCTTAACTCTTCGCCCTTATCCTGATTCCGGACAGAAAACCGGATTGGGACAATGAGCAGAGTATTCTTCGTGATGGTAGCCGTCGCCGTTTTGCTGGGCAAATCGTTTGCGGCGGCCTCTCCGCTTCGTGAATCGCCGGAAAACCCGTATCTCGTTCAGATTAAGGCGCAGTGCGTCATGCCGCGTAAATCTAACAATCGCGACATTCTGGTCAACGCCTGCAAGCAGTGCCGGGCAGTCACGGTGCAGCGGCACAAACGCGGCGGCGGGTTTCCCATCAAGCGCGAGTTTCGCGTTCCGGCGCGCGGTAAGGTTCAGCTTTCGTTTCGCGGATCGGGCAAGGTACGCGTTATTGCCGATGCGCCTTGCGATCAGCCCGACGTCGTGGACAAATACGAGATCAAGGACTGCGCCAAAATCGCCAAACTGAAAAACGGCTCCCCGGCGTTGCTAAACGCCTGTCCGGTTTGCCGCGGGGTCGTTCTGGAAAAAGTCGCTGCCAACGGGCGCAAGGAACGAGGCACCTACATGGTCGGCGCGCGCACGGCGCTGCCGGTTCCCTTGCGCGGCGCGGCAAGGCTTCAGATCGTTAACGAAATTCCCTGCAAGAAATAACGCTACTCGACCGCCGCCGGTTCCTTTGGCTTGGATTTCCGAGGTGGTTCAGGTTCCAGGTATTCGAAACTCGGTTTGCGATCCTTGATGGTCACCCGCACCAAACCGCCTCCGGCCAGCTTGCCAAATAACAATTCGTCGGCCAGCGGCTTTTTGACGTGTTCCTGAATGATCCGGGCCAGCGGCCGGGCACCGAAGTTCCGATCGTAGCCCTTCTTGGCCAGCCACTCGCGCGCTTCGTCGGTCATTTCGATGGTCACATTGCGATCGGCAAGCTGAACTTCCAGTTCCATGATGAACTTGTCGACCACCAGACCGACGACCTCGGGTGACAGGGCGGCAAACGGAACGATGGCATCCAGCCGGTTGCGGAATTCCGGCGTGAACATGCGCTCAATAGCTTCGGTATCGTCGCCGTCGCGTTCCTCGCGCTCAAACCCGATGGCCGGTTTCGCCAAATCGGCGGCCCCCGCATTGGTCGTCATAATCAGGATGACGTTGCGGAAATCGACCGACTTGCCGTTGTGATCCGTCAGTTTCCCGTGATCCATGATTTGCAGCAGGATATTGAAAACATCCGGATGCGCTTTTTCGATTTCGTCCAGCAAAAGAACGGCGTGGGGCTGTTGATCGATGGCGTCGGTCATCAACCCGCCCTGATCGAACCCCACGTAGCCCGGTGGTGCGCCGATCAGACGCGAAACGCTGTGGCGCTCCATGTATTCAGACATATCGAAGCGCACCAGTTCCACACCCATGGTCATGGACAACTGCCGTGCGACCTCGGTCTTGCCGACGCCGGTCGGCCCCGAGAACAGATAGCAGCCGATGGGCTTCTCGGGCTCGCGCAATCCGGCGCGCGACAGCTTGATGGCGCTGGCCAGTGAATCGATGGCCTTGTCCTGCCCAAACACCATGGTTTTGACGTCGCGTTCCAAGTTGGCCAACGCCTTGCGATCATCCGTCGAAACGCTTTTGGGCGGAATGCGGGCGATCTTGGCCACCACTTCCTCGACATTGCGCACGGTTACCGTCTTGGGCCGCTTGTGGGCCGGCAGCAACATTCTGGATGCCCCCACTTCGTCGATGACGTCGATGGCCTTGTCGGGCAGTTTTCGGTCATTGATGTAGCGGGCCGCCAACTCCACCGCGACGCGCAACGAATCGGCGGTGTAGCGAACCTTGTGGTGCTCCTCGAAATAGGGTTTCAGGCCACGCAGGATTTTTACCGTGTCCTCGACCGACGGTTCGTATACGTCGATTTTCTGGAACCGGCGCACCAGGGCGCGGTCCTTTTCAAAATAGTTCCGGTATTCCTTGTAGGTGGTCGAGCCCATGCAGCGCAAAAGCCCGCCCTGCAAGGACGGCTTGAGGATGTTGGAAGCATCCATGGAGCCGCCGCTGGTCGCGCCCGCGCCGATCACCGTATGAATTTCGTCGATAAACAGGATCGCGCCGTCGGTGCTTTCCAATTCGGCCATGACGGCTTTCAGCCGTTCCTCGAAATCACCGCGATAACGGGTTCCGGCCAGAAGCGAACCCATGTCCAGCGCAAAAATGGTGGCGTCGCACAGAACTTCCGGCACCTCGGAATGAACGATCTTGCGGGCCAGACCTTCGGCAATTGCCGTTTTGCCAACGCCGGGATCGCCCACGAATAGCGGATTGTTCTTGTTGCGGCGGCACAAAATCTGGATGGTCCGCTCAATCTCCGCGTCGCGCCCGATCAGCGGATCAATGCGCCCGTCCAGCGCCTTCTGGTTCAAATTCACACAATAGCCGTCCAGCGCCTCGTTGGTCTTGCCGGTCACCTTTTCGGCCACGGGTTCTTCGTCCACGCCGCGAACCGGCTGCGGCTGCGAATGGCCGGGCGCCTTGGCGATGCCGTGGGAGATATAGTTGACCGCATCCAGCCGCGTCATTTCGTGCCCTTGCAGGAAATAAACGGCGTGCGATTCGCGCTCGGAAAACAACGCCACCAGAACGTTTGCGCCGGTCACCTCTTCGCGGCCCGATGACTGGACATGAATGGCGGCGCGCTGCACGGCGCGCTGGAAACCGGCGGTGGGCTTGGGGTCGGCTACCCTGGGCGTTACCAGACCGGTCAGTTCGTTTTCCAGAAATTCATTGAGATCGGAAACCAGACGTTCAAGCTCGACACCGCAGGCGCGCAATACGGCCACGGCGTCCTGATCCTCGGTCAGGGCAAGAAGAAGGTGTTCCAGCGTCGCGTATTCATGCCTGCGTTCCGAGGCCAACGCCAGGGCCCGGTGCAGGGACTGTTCCAGATTTCGCGATAGCATGCGGCGCTATTCCTTCTCAATGGTGCATTGAAGCGGATGCTGATTCTCGCGGGCCAGATCCATCACCTGCCCCACCTTGGTTTCGGCGATCTCGTAGGTGTAAAGCCCACAAACGCCAACGCCCCTTTGATGGACATGAAGCATGATCTGAATGGCCTCGTCGGTGCCTTTGTTGAAAAAGCGCTGGAGGGCGTCGACGACAAACTCCATGGGGGTGTAGTCGTCGTTCAGCATCAACACTTTGTAAAGTGAAGGCTTCTTGACCTTGACCCGGGTTTTTGTCGCCACGCCGATATTGGTGTCGCCATTGTTCGGATCGTTGTCGCGTGGATTTCCGGTGTTACTCATAATTCTCACAAAACCTGTTCGATGCCCTGCCAACACGATACGGCATCCTACCCCGTATATATTAGATTTGCGGGGAGGCAAAAAAAAGGCCTCGGTTAGAACCTTTCGAAAAATTGATGGAAAATATGGCGATAATTTGGCCTTCGGCCCTGCCATTAACCCTTTATTGACACGGCATCGGCAATAAATGTTTGTGAAAAATCAGATGTTTTGTCCGGTTCCGGACAATGTGTCTTGAGCCAAAGCCGCTATTTCTGGTTAAATGGGCGTCAAATGGGAAGACCTAACGAGAAAACGCTGCCGAACAGGCACAAAAAGAATAATCGGCCCGCTCAGCCACAAAGGCTGCGCCGGAGCATATTTGGTATTGCCGCGCTATTCGCGTTTCTTGTTTTTTCCGTCTCTCCCTCCGTCGCCAAATACGCATCCTTCGTCATCGATGCCGAAAGCGGACAGGTTTTGCACCAAGCCAATGCCGACACCCGCAACTATCCGGCTTCGCTGACCAAGATGATGACCCTTTATCTTGTTTTCGAAGCGTTGCACGAAAAGAAATGGTCGCTGAACAAGCGGCTTAAGGTCTCGGCACGAGCAGCCCGGCAACCGGCTTCCAAACTGGCGCTGAAACGGGGCACCACGATCCGCGTTCGCGACGCCATCCTGGCGCTGGTTACGAAATCAGCCAACGACGTCGCCTCGGTCATCGCCGAGGGAATGAGCGGAAGCGAACGTAACTTCGGCTTGAAGATGACGGCCAAGGCGCGAAAACTGGGCATGAGCCGAACCACGTTCCGTAACGCCTCGGGGCTTCCCAACCGGGCGCAGCTCAGCACCGCGCGTGATATGGGAACGCTGGCGCGCGCGCTCATTCGCGATTATCCGCAGTATTACCACTATTTCTCGACAGAATCGTTCCGCTACGGCGGCCTCACCCACAAAAACCACAACAAGCTGCTGAAATCCTATAGCGGCGCCGACGGCATCAAGACGGGTTATATTCGCGCGTCGGGTTTCAATCTTGTGGCTTCTGTGGAACGAGACGACCGCCGGTTGATCGGCGTTGTCTTTGGCGGCAAGTCCTCGGGGTCACGCAACCGTCACATGACGAGCCTGCTGGACAAGGGGTTTCAGGCCGTATTGGGTCAGCCTGCCACGCAGGTCGCCAAGTCGTCACCACGCAAGAAATCAGCCACCCCCAAGAAAGTGGTTCGGGCCAAAACTCCCGCCAAGGCCAAAACGTCGCGACCTGTGCCCGACGGCGACTATGCGGTACAAGTCGGCGCTTATCGCTATAAATCACCGGCCATCGCAATTGCCCGCAAGGCGATCGCGTACGTGCCGTCTTATCTAAGTGACGGCATTATCAAGATTGTGCCCCTGCGCAAGAAAAAGCGTCGGCCTCTTTACCGGGCACGCATTGCCGGGTTGGAAAAAAAGGCCGCTTTCAGGGCCTGCTACGCGCTTGAAAAGAAGGGCATGGATTGCCTTGTCGTGGTTATGAAGAACCTTCAGGTCGCCTCGCTTCCGTAATTCTTAGAGCATATCCCAAAATCTGCTATAATTGCCGCGTTTCCGACATCGTTGTTCAATGATGGAGGGTATCATGAAGACCATTCTCGTTCCCTTGTTCGACGGCGATTCGACTGAGGCCGACATCTTGGTCAAAGCGGCCCTGACCACCGCCCTTCAAATAGCCGAAAAATTCAACGCTCATATGGAGGGCCTGTTCGTTCGTGGAACGCCCATTACGGGTGCGGCGCCCGTGGAGATTTCGCCGCGTTACCTGGATGGCTATCGTGAATACTGGGACGAAAGCTGTAACAAAGCGCGCAATCTCTTCTCGTCGTTCATGGCCGACCACGATATCCCCGTCCACAAGATCGGCGAGGCGTCGGACAAAGTCACGGCGAGTTGGCGAGAAATCGAGGGCAGCCGCCCGCGGACCATCGGCGATTACGGTCGATTGTTTGACCTGATCGTCATTCCGCGAATTCCGGAAAAAGCAGATGACGAGTGGATGCCGGTCTGCGAGGCGGCGTTGTTCGAGACCGGTCGCCCGGTCGTCGTCGCGCCACCGGTGGCGTTGGGATCATTCGGCAAATCAATCGTTATCGCCTGGAACGGCAGCACCGAGACGGCCGGCACCATCAGCATGGCCATGCCCATACTGATGGCCGCCGAAAAAGTCAGCGTTCTGTCGATTAAGGGCGCTACGGGCGGAATGGTTCCCGGCCCCTCCGGCGAGATGGTGGCGACCCACCTATTACGCAACGGCATCAAAACCACGGAAAAAACCGTCATGGCCCGTGGATTGTCGGCGGGCGCGGCAGTGCTTGAAAATGCGACCGCCAGCGGTGCTGATTTGCTTGTTAAGGGCGCTTATACCCACAGCCGGTTGCGCCAGATTATTTTCGGCGGGACCACGCGCCATGTTTTCTACGAAGCCCGGATACCGGTGCTGATTGCCCACTGAAGGGGGCACTCAGTCCATATCGGGGACGTCAACGTTGCTGGCCCGGAGTTGTTCGGCCAGGGTTGCTTTCAGGCGCGTCAGCCCGGCGGCGCTTGAGGATTCGCAACGCGCCACTAGCGAACCTTGCGTGTTGGATGCGCGAACAAGCCACCATCCGTCTTCAGTCTGCACGCGTACACCGTCGATATCGGAAACGGAGATGCCGTCCATACGCGACAGCCGCTCCTTCACTTCTTCGATAACCGAGAACTTTCGCGATTCGGCGCATTCAAACCGCAATTCCGGGGTATTCACCATCTGCGGCAAGGCGTCGCGCATGGTGCCGACGCTCGTGCCCGCCCGCCCGGCAATGGACAGAAAGCGCAGGGCCGCGTAGATGGCATCGTCAAAGCCGAAATAGCGGTGCGCAAAAAAGATATGGCCACTCATTTCCCCGGCCAGAGGGCTATTGGTTTCGGCCATTTTGGCTTTGATGATCGAATGGCCTGCCGGCGCCATAACGGGCTTGCCGCCCAGACGCGCGACCTCGTCGAACAAAACCTGACTGGCCTTGACGTCGGCGATGATGGCGGCGCCCGGAACGTCGGCCAGCACCTCCGCCGAATAGAGCGCCAGAAGCTGATCGCCCCACAGAACCCTTCCGCGCTCGTCAATCACGCCAATACGGTCCCCGTCGCCGTCAAAGGCAATGCCCAGGTCGCACCTTTGGGCGGCCACGATCTCTTTCAACTGGACGAGGTTCTCCTCCACCGTGGGATCCGGATGATGGGCCGGGAAGGTTCCGTCGATCTTTTCGTTGATCACGATATGCTTGCCGGGAAGGCGGTCGCATACGGCCCGCACCACCTCGCCCGACGACCCGTTCCCCGGGTCCCAGGCAACGATGAGCGGTCTGCCGAAATCCATATCTTCGAACAGACGTTCGATGTAGGGCGCGGCCACGCTGACCTCGGCAATATCACCCTCGCCGGATTCGAAATCGCCGGCAGCGGCGGTTTTTCCCAGGCCCTGAATATCGGAATCGAAGAACGACCTGCCGTTCAGCACCATCTTGATGCCGTTGTAATTGGCCGGATTATGCGATCCCGTAATCATCGCGGCAGCGTCGGTCGCCAGCTTGTGCGAAGCGTAATAGAGCATCGGCGTCGGCCCGCAGCCAATACAACGCACCGACAATCCGCAGGCGGCCAGACCTTCGTTCAAAGCCGCCACCAGTTCGGGAGAACTGACCCGTCCGTCATATCCGGTGGCGATGGTTTTTCCGCCTGCCCGCACCACTTCGGAACCGAAGGCGCGACCGATGATGCGCATGTCGGCAGCGCTTAGGGTTTCATCAACGATACCACGGATATCGTATTTGCGAAGGATGGTCGAATCCAGCGTGTGGCCTTCAGTCATCGGATCAGCCTTTGGCCAGATCGGGACGTCCGACGCAATGGAATGTGAACCCCGCAGCAGCCATCTCTTTTCGATTGTAGATGTTGCGCAGATCGACCATCACCGGTTCGTTCAACAATTCCTTCACCCAACCCAGATCAAGCAAGCGAAATTCGTTCCATTCGGTGATGATGGCTACCACGTCGGCCCCGGGCATGGTCGCATACGAATCGTCGCACCACTCCACCCCGTCCAATAGCTTTTTGGCTTCCCCCATGGCTTCGGGATCGTAGGCGCGCACCGTGGCACCCGCTCCGATCAGGGCCGGAATGATATCCAGGCTGGGCGCGTCGCGCATGTCATCTGTATTGGGCTTGAAAGCAACACCCAGCACGGCGACCGTCTTGCCTTTGACACTGCCGCCGCAGGCATCGACGATGCGCTGCGCCATGGCCTTTTTGCGCTTGTCGTTGATATCGACGACGGTCTCGACGATGCGCAACGGACATCCCGCATCCTGCGCCGTACGCACCAACGCCAAGGTATCCTTGGGGAAGCATGATCCGCCGTATCCCGGACCCGCGTGCAAAAACTTGTTGCCGATGCGCCCGTCCAGCCCGATGCCCTTCGAAACGTCCTGAACGTCGGCGCCGAGGGTTTCGCACAAATCGGCAATTTCGTTGATAAAGGTGATCTTGGTGGCAAGGAAGGTGTTCGCCGCGTACTTGATCAATTCAGACGTTTTGCGCGCGGTGAATACGATGGGCGTCTCGATCAGGTGCAGGGGCCGGTAAAGCTGGCGCATGACGTCCTGGGCGCGTTCGGACTGGGTACCGATGACAACCCGGTCAGGACGCATGAAATCGTTGATGGCCGATCCCTCGCGCAGGAATTCGGGGTTCGACACGACATCGAAATCGGCGTCGGGGCGAACTTCGCGGATGATGCGTTCCACTTCGTCGCCGGTTCCCACGGGAACCGTCGATTTCGTCACCACGACGGTGTAGCCGTTCATGGCCTCGGCGATTTCACGCGCGGCGTCGTAGACGTAACTCAGGTCGGCATGGCCGTCGCCACGGCGCGTCGGCGTACCCACGGCAATAAATACGGCGTCCGCCCCATGAACCGCTTCCTTCAAATTCAGGGTGAAGGAAAGCCGCCCGGCTTTGACGTTTCCCTCGACCAGATCTTCCAATCCCGGCTCAAATATCGGGATTTCGCCGCCGTTCAGGCGCTCGATCTTGTTGGTTTCCTTATCGACGCAAATGACGTCGACGCCGAATTCCGAAAAGCACGCGCCGGAAACGAGCCCGACATACCCCGTGCCAATCATTGCGATACGCATCAGGTAAATCCTTTATTGGTTGTCATTCATGAATATTTCTTGAGGACGCCGCGCACCCGGTCACGCAATTCGTCGATTTGCATGGCAAACGCGATGTTGGCCTCGATAAAGCCCCGGGGACTGCCGCAATCAAAGCGGTCGCCGTCAAAGCGGTATCCATAGAACGGGATGTCGCCGATGGTGCGCGCGATGGCGTCGGTCAGTTGAATTTCGCCGCCCGCCCCTTTTTCGTGACGCTCCAGATGTTCGAACACCTCGGGCTGAAGGATATAGCGGCCAATGATGGAAAGCGTAGAAGGCGCTTCCGCCGGATCGGGTTTTTCAACAAGACCCTGGGCGCGAGCCAGACGACCGTCATCCTCTACCACATCCAGGATACCATATCGGTTGGTCATATGGCGCGGAACGTCCTCGACCCCGACCACGTTGCCACCAACCGTGTTGTAGGCATCCACCATTTGCTTGAGAACACCGGGCTTTCCCAAAATCAGGTCATCGGCAAGAAACACCGCGAAGGGCTCTCCTGCGACGAAATTTCTGGCGCACCAGATGGCATGGCCGAGGCCCAGCGGTTTTTGCTGGCGGGTGAACACGATCTGCCCCGGCTTCAAGGTGGCGCTCGCCACCTGACGCAACGCCGCTTCCTTGCCCCGTTCGCTGAGTACTTGCTCCAGCTCAAACGCGTGGTCGAAGTGGTCTTCCATGGTCGTTTTTCCGCGCCCGGTAACGAAGACGAACTCTTCGATGCCCGCTTCCAGCGCCTCTTCGACCGCGTACTGGATCAGCGGCTTATCAACGATGGTCAGCATTTCCTTCGGCAAGGCCTTGGTCGCGGGCAGAAAACGGGTACCCAGACCGGCCACTGGGAACACAGCCTTTCGAACGGGCTTAACCATGAGGACTCCTCGGATGATTTCGGCCTTTGTGCCACAAGGCTCGGACCGGGGCAAGGCGAAGACGACCCTTTACCGCACTTCGAAATCCTGACAGTTTTCTGAATTGGTTGTTTCGTTAAAAGGGGGATAACAATATGCCCGGCGAAAGGGTCATTTCCGGAAAAACAAGGCTTTACGGCATCGTCGGCGATCCGATCTTGCAGGTCGCGGCACCCGAGTCCTTCAACCCCTATTTTGCCGAAAAGGACATTGACGCCGTCATGTTGGCGGTGCATGTCCGCCCCGGCGATGTTCGCGCGGCCATGGACGGATTCGCGGCAATCGCCAATCTGGACGGCCTGATCATCACCATCCCCCACAAGTTTGCCTTCGCCGACATGATGGATGAAATCGGTCCGCACGCTAGTCGGGTCGGCGCGGTCAACGCCATTCGCCAAAAGCCGGATGGCACTTGGATTGGCGATATGTTCGACGGCGTCGGTTTCGTCGAAGGATTGCGCGCCCAAAGCATTGACCCGCGTGGAAAATCTTATCTGATTTATGGCGCGGGCGGCGCAGGAACGGCCATCGGCGGGGCGTTGCTGGATGATCGTCCCAGCCGCATTTCTTTCTTCGACCCCGTCCCCGGGAAAGCGGATGGGTTGTGCGCGACGTTACGCGCCGCCGCGCCCGCCATCCCCATCGACGCCGTCGATGCCGAGGCCGATCCCGGCGACTATGACCTCATCGTCAACTCGACCCCGCTCGGCCTGCAGGAGGACGACCCCCTGCCCTTCGATCCCGACCGATTGAGGCCATCCAATATCGTGGCCGAGGTCGTTATGAAACCACCCGTCACGCCGATCCTGATCGCCGCCGAGAAGCGCGGCTGCCGCATTCATCCGGGCCGCCACATGCTGCAAGGGCAGTTTTTTCCGTTTCTTCGTTTTTTCGGATTTTAGGGAGGTTACTGGCGCAGCAAGACGTCCTTGGCCTGATTGATCTTGGCCGCCAGGTAGGTCGATCCGCCGTGATCGGGATGTAAATTTCCGATCAGCCGGTGATAGGCGGCCTTGATTTCCACGTCGGTGGCGCCGGGTTCCAGACCCAGCACTTCAAATGCCTCGTCGCGGGTCATGGCACCCGTTCCCGCCGAACCGCCGCCGCCCGCGTTTCCGTTCGTTCCCGCTCCGGCGCCCGCCGCCTGAACGCGCTCGCGCCAATCGGGGTGGGCGCGGTCCATATAGGCCTCCAGCACCTGCGCCGACTGCGCGTCATGCACAACGCAGGCATTCAGCAGATCAACCAATTCGGCAATGGCCAGGTCGTCCAGATTACGCCCTGAATATGGCCCTTCCACCACTTCGCCGCTCATTGCGCCGCTATCGTGATCCAGGGTCATTTTCAAAAAGCGCGTTTCGACCTCGGAGGTTTGGCCGCTTCCGCCGCCCCTGCCGCCCATCATCCCTGACATGCGCGAGAAATTCCGGGCCGCCCGATGCACGGCGCGGGCCCGCATAATCCACGGCAGCAAAGCGGGCAAGGCCATAACCGCCCAAACCAGACGCCCGGTTACCGCCAACGAGATGATGATCCCGATAATGACAATGACAGCAAGCCATTTCAGGCTTTTCACCAGAACCTTTGGATCGGCGTTGACGAACCACCGGCCAACCAGAAGAAGCCCGGCCAGAAGCGCGATTCCCAGTATGAAATATGGAAGCACGGCCCCTATCCGCCCTTCACCTGGTGCGCAATGCGAAGAATTTCGCCGCCGCGCTTTTTCGCAAAATCGTCAAGAGCGGCGCGTCCGCCTGCGGCATACACGGCGACGGCGCTCAATAGTTCCTTCAGGACACTGGCGCTGGAGGCATCGAACCGGCAGCAGGCCCCATGGGTCAGACGCGCGATTTCCTTGAAGGCAAATTCGGCGATGGGGTCAAAGCCTTCGTGAAACAGGAATGCCGGAACACCCAATAGGCCCAACTCACCGGCCAGCGCGCCCAAACGATCAACGTCCTCTTCCACGCAATCGCCGACGAAAACCAGCGCATTGACCTTTTTGCGCTTGGATTCGTTGGTGGCGTGGCTGAGCACCTTGCGAATTTGCGTTTCGCCCGCCATGCAATAGACCGACGTCATCAGGCGCAGCATGTCGGAGGATTCGCTCATCCACGAACTGGCCTTGAACTCGCCAAAACCGCGATAAAAAACAACCTGGATTTCAAGCCCGCCCAAGCTGGCAGTTTCGGCGAACATTTCGGCCTGAATCTGCGCCGCCCGGTCCCACGTCGGCTGACGGCTGGCCGTGGCGTCCAGCGCAAAAATCAGCCGCCCGCGTTCGCCCGCCGCCTTGTTTTTCGGCGCAGTCGCAACTTTGCGCAGAAACGCATTCACGTCCGCCGCGCTCGCCTTCGTACTCGGAAGATTGTCTTTACCGCTCGCCATCAAATCCCCGCCGGATGCTCATACCCTTGAGATAGTTCACGAAAGGGCATTCCGCCACCATCCAGCCGAGTTTAACCGCGCAGCAACCTGTCCGCCACCGCGTAAACGGACCAAGCGAAGGCATTTTCGGCATTACTCTTTATGAATGACCCCGTCCGGGTGGAAGGCGTGGTACACGAAGGCGAAGGTTACGTCGTAGGTGACGTCCTTGCCGTCGGACTTGCGTTTGACGATGACGTTGCCGACGTCGCGGCCCTCTGAAATGCGGGAACTGTCCAGCGCCGAGTTTTGTCCTTCGGTCCAGGTAAAAACGAGGTCTTTGTGGGTGAGTTTGCCGGCGCTGGCCAAAAGCGGCAGGCTCCAGGCTTCTCCTTCGACCACGACGACATGGACCATGGGCTCGATGCCATTTGGCCATGGGCCTCTGAAGAAACCATAAGGTACATTGCGGGTGTCGTAATAGGCGTACGGGTTGGTTCCATAGCCGCGCGCGTCCATGACCCTGCCATTGGCTGCGCGGGTTTTGAAGTTGGCGAAGGATTCGAGGCGCGACGGGATGGTTTTCAACGTAGTGCCGGTCATCTCGCCGACGATGCCTTCGCCCAGGAATTGCTGCCACCAGCTTTCGGTCTGGCGGTCGTACATGACCATGTCGGAATTGCGCAGGTTGCCGGACACGCCGAACTCAAGGACGCGTCCACTGACCCGCCTATCAAACACAACGGCGGAATTGCACAGCGGGCAATAGGTGACGGCCACCGGTACGCCGCCCACCATGTCGTTGGCGATCTCGTGACGGGTCAAAACGGATAACGGGTAGGCTTTCGCTTCACCGTTAATGATGACACCGATCACGGGATCGGTGGGCGTCAGGTCGGTGACTTGGGATGCCGGAAAGAATTTGGGGTTCTCAATGGACCGGATACCGTCCTTGGGCACCCCGCCCCACAGGATCGTGTCGTAATCCACCGAATGCTTCTCGAAATCGGTGTTGGGCCAGATGCGTTTCCAGACGGACGGGTCGGCTTGAGCGGAACCGGCCATTACGACGGCGGCAAGAACGATGAACACGCGAACGAAAGAAATCATTGGCGAACCTCCCAAAGAAATCATTGGCGAACCCCATGGGGCAATCGTACCCTAGGAAAATCATAACGAAGCCCGGCGGCGGCAACTCATTTCGCCTCACAACCGGGTGAAGTCGCTTTGAACCAAAAATGATTCCGGAGGAACCTTCCCATGACCGACGTTTCCCGCCCCATTTCCATCAATCATCCGCCGATCATCGAATGCGGTGCGGGCGTTGCCTCGAAGGTGGCCGAATGGGCGAACGCAAAAGATGCCGACGCGGTTTTGGTCGTGGCCGATGCCTTCAACGCGGACCGGGTCGGGCTGCTGGGGTTCGGCTCCGGAACAAAGGTCGAGGTGTTTGGTGATGTGGTTCCTGAACCCGATATCGCCAATCTGGAAAAGCTGCTGGCGCTGGCGGGCGATTTGCGCCCCGATCTGGTGGTTGGTTTCGGCGGCGGCAGCGCCATGGATCTGGCCAAGCTGGCCGCCGTGCTGGGCGATGGCAATCAAACGCTGGAGGAAGTTGTCGGCGCACATCTGGTCAAGGGGCGCAGGCCACTTTTGGCGCAGGTTCCGACAACGGCGGGAACGGGAAGCGAAGGCGGCACGCGGTCGCTCGTCACCGATACCGAAAATGCCCGCAAAATGGCCGTGGAAAGCCTTTACATGCTGGCCGATTTGGTGGCGCTGGACCCGCAATTGACAGTTTCGTTGCCGCCCGCCATTTCGGCGGCCACCGGCGTTGATGCGCTGGCCCATTGCGTGGAATCCTATACCAACGTCAAGGCCCACCCGGCCATCGACATCTACGCCACCGAAGGCATCCGCCTGATTGGCCGGTACCTCACGCGCGCCGTTCAAAACGGGGAAGACATGGAAGCCCGCACCGCGCTGGCCCTTGCCAGCATGTATGGCGGCTTTTGCCTGGGCCCCGTCAATACGGCGGCAGGACACGCCATCGCCTACCCGCTGGGAACCCGTCATCACCTGCCCCACGGCCACGCCAATGCCATCATTTTCCCGCATGTGCTGGCCTTCAACGCCGAAGTTGCGCCCGAGCGCACGGCTCTGGTTCTTGATGCATTGGGAACAACGGCATTCCGGTTCTGCGAGAACCTGGGCATCGAAATGCGCATGAGCCAACTGGGCATTCCAGAATCCGACCTGGAAGCCATGGCCGACGAAGCCTTCGCCATCAAACGCCTGCTGGATAACAATCCCCGTGAGGTCAGCCGCGAGGATATCCTGACCATCTACAAAACCGCTTACTAAAGAACGACTCCAAAAGGGGTTGTGGGGTTGTAGGACAACCTCTTTTTTGGTATTGTCCTGCTCGTGGTTTTATTTGTTCCACGACGGAAGCCGCCATAACAAGAAAAGCGGCGGAATGAAGTGTTTCGATGAACGAGGCTAACGGCCATACGGGGTCGCGGTTTTCGACCGTGGTCCGGCGCAAGCATCTGCCCGAGGAAATCGCGCAGGTGATGGAGCGTGACATCGCCGACGGCACGTTGGCGCGCGGACAGCGGCTGCCAACCGAGGCCGCCCTTTCCGAGCAGTTCGGCGTCAGCCGCAACGTCCTGCGCGAGGCCATGGCGCGCCTGAAACGCGATGGGTTGATCGAGACCCGGCAAGGTCTGGGGGGCTTCGTATGTGAGACCCCGCCCAGTCTGGCGTGGCGAATCGGCACCGAAAACCTGTCCGACGAGGATGACCTTCGTTACATATTCGAACTGCGGGCCGAGGTCGAAACGGGTGCAGCTGCCCTTGCCGCCGAACGGCGCACCGAACCTCAACTGGCCAGCATTCAAGACTCGCTGGTTCGCATGGGCGAGGCCGCATCGAACGGGGCCGATGGGGTGGAAGCCGACGCAGCCTTCCACCGCAGCATCGCCGAAGCTGCCAACAACCCCTATTACCGCGATTTCATGATTTTTCTGGCCGTGCGCGTCACCCAATCCATAGCCGCCGCCCGCCAGAATTCAGCGCAGGTCGATGAATGGACACCCACGGCCCAGCGCGAACACGAAAGCATCTGCGAAGCCATCGCAGACCAGGACGCCGACGCCGCCCGCGAAAACGTGCGCTCGCACCTGCTAAGTGCGGCCAAGCGTCTTGGCCTGATCGACAAGCAAAACTAAGACCCAGGAAACGAAAACCGAGAGTGACACCATGAACGAAATCACCTGCCAAGCACTTCCCGAGGTCGACTTCGCCAGCGTCCGGCGAATCGACGGACTGGACGAAATCAGCGCCAACTACGCGCCCTATCTGGCCGACGAATCCAAACTCGCACACCAGGGCGCCGATTACCTGTTCTTTCCGACCAATGAGGCCGAACTTGCAGCCATCATGCGCGAGATGAACAAGCGTGGCGCAAACGTCACCATTTCGGGCGCGCGCACCGGTCTTGTGGGTGGTTGTGTACCGGCAGGCGGCGCGGTGGTCGCCATGGACCGGTTCGACAAGACCATGGACATCCGCTGGGACGACGAGACCAACGAATGGCGGGTCACGGCGGAAGCCGCCGTTACGTTGAAAGACCTGAACGACTGGGCCAATAAAAAGAATTTCCCCGGACTTCAGGCGCGCGCCAGTGATGAAACGCTGGCCCAACTGGAGCAATACAAGAACGATCCGCGCAGCTTCTTCTATCCGCCGGACCCCACGGAAATGAGCGCCTCGCTAGGTGGCACGGTGGCCACCAACGCGTCGGGCGCGGCCAGCTACAAATACAAGGACACCCGCAACTGGATACGCCGCCTGCATGTCATTCTGGCCTCCGGCGAAATGCTGGATATTCCGCGCGGCAAATATTTTGCGACCGATGAGCGCAAATTCACCATCATCGACACGGCGGGAAATCGCACGACCCTGAACCTGCCCGGCTACGACATGCCCAAAACCAAAAACACGGCCGGCTTCTTCGCCGCTCCCGGCATGGACATGATTGATTTGTTCATCGGTTCGGAAGGTTTGTTCGGCGTTGTCAGCCAGATCGAGGTGGCACTGGACCAAATGCACGACGGTATTTCGGTGGTGCAGTTCCTGCCCAGCGATACAGCGGCGCTGGATTTCGTGGTCGCCTTGCGCGAAGAAGCTGACTTCGCCCCCGATTTCCTGGAGTTTTACGACGGCAACGCGCTGGCCCTGCTGCGCGCCAAGCAAATTGATAATCCCAAGTTCATCGACATGCCGCCGATCCCCGCGGATGCGGGCGCAGCCATTTTTTACGACATCGGGTTCAACCCCGACGATCCCGACCCGGATTTCTCGAAGCTGAAGGAGGTCACGGCACGCTGCGGTTCATCGCTGGCGAATACGTGGGCCGGTTACGAGCGGCGCGATCTGGCGCGCTTTCGCCATTTCCGCCATGCCTTGCCTGAAAGCGTCAACGCCGTCATCGGCGAACGCAAAAAGACATATCCGGGCCTGCACAAGCTGGGAACCGATCTGGCCGTGCCCAATAAAGCTTTACGCGAAATCTGGGGCTTTTACCGCTCCAAACTGGATACGGCGGGTTTGGAATGGGTCGCCTTTGGCCATATCGGCGACAACCACTTCCATGTGAACATCCTGCCCAAGGACATGGACGACCTTGCCAAGGGGCTGGCCATCTATGTGGACTTTGCCAAGAAAGCGGTGGAACTGGGCGGAACCGTGTCTGCCGAGCACGGCGTCGGCAAGATGAAAAAGAAATTCCTGTCGGTCATGTACACGCCCGAGCAGATGGATGAAATGAAGGCTCTGAAACTGGCGCTCGATCCGAAGGCCATGTTCAATCCGGGCGATATTCTCGACTTCGAAGGAGCGGCCCGATGAAAATCCTGGTCTGCGCGAAACAGGTCCCCGAGGTAACGAACGTCCAGGTGGACCCTGAAACCGGCACGCTGAACCGCGATGGCGTCGCCTCCATCCTCAACCCCTTCTGCGAATACGCCATGGATCTGGCGCTTGAAATGAAGGAAGCCGAGCCCGAGGGCGAGGTTGAAATCGTTGTCCTTTCCATGGGGCCGCCGCAAGCCCGCGCCGCCCTGTTGCGCTGCCTTGAAATGGGCGGCGATAGCGCAATTTTGGTGACCGACCGTAAATTCGCCGGGGCCGACACGTGGGCCACGGCGCTGACCATCTGCAAGATCATCGAAAAGCTGGACGGCGTTGATCTGATTCTGGTGGGCAAGCACGCCATCGACGGCGACACCGCCCAGACCGGCCCCATGCTGGCCGAGCTTTTGAGCATTCCGCAGATCACCTACGGCGTCGGCCTGGAAATGGACGAGAAGAAAAAACGCGTTCGCGTGCGCCGCGAAAACGAAGGCGGGTTCGAGAAAGTGCAGATGCGCCTTCCGGGTCTGGTTTCGGTCAGCAAGGGAGCCGCGTCACGTCGGGTCTGCTCGTTCGAGAGCATCTTGGGTGCGCGGGCCAAGGACATCTCGGTCATGACTGCCGACGATCTGGGGCTGGACGAGGCCGAGTTGGGCCTGCAGGGATCCTTAACGCAAGTGGTCAAGGTCTTCCCCCCCATTTCCAAGGAGGCGGGCCGGATTGTGAACGGCACCGACGCGAACGCTGCGGCCCATGAAGTCGTCGGCATCCTCAAAGAAAAGCATTTCGTCTAAGGAGCTAAGCCTATGTTGCTCATTGATACAAACACTTGCAGCGGCTGCCGCCTGTGTGAAAAAAACTGCCCCTTCGCGGCCATGCTTATCGTGGACGAGATTGCCGTCGTGCAGGACAATTGCACCCTTTGCGGCGCGTGTGCGAACGTCTGCGGCGAACATTCCATCACCATTGAACGCGCCGCCGCCTCGCCCGAGGAACTGGCCAAGTACAAGGGCATCTTCATCTGGGCCGAGTGTGACGAAAGTGCGGATGGCGAAAGTCTGGTCCCCAAGAAGGTGACGCTTGAGTTGCTGGCAGAAGCGGGACGTCTGGCCGGTAAAACCGGCGAGGAAATAAAGGTTCTGGTGCTATCGGACGGTAGGCCCGTGGATACGAACCCATTGTTCGCCCACGGCGCAAGCGGTGTGATCCGCTTCGTCAACAAGCTGCTGTGGCCCTACTCCACCGACGCCTACACCACCGTCATATCGGCCATGGTGGCGGCCAAGAAACCCTCCATCTTCCTGTTGGGCGCGACGCCCGACGGGCGCGATCTGGGCCCACGCGTGGCGGCGCGGCTGAAACTGGGTCTGACCGCCGATTGCACCCAGCTTGAAATCAACGAAGAAGGCCAGCTGATCCAAACCCGCCCGGCCTTCGGCGGCAATATCATGGCCTCCATCGTGACGCCGTTCTCGCGCCCGCAGATGGCCACCGTGCGCCCCAACGTGTTCGCCGTAAGCGAAACCCCCGAAACGGGCCGCAAGGGCGACATCGAGGACTTCGACGTAGCTCTGCAGCGCGGCGTCGTACGCACCAAGATCCTTGAGGTCGAGAAGGTGGGCACCGCTGGAGGCGGCATCGACAATGCCGAAGTCATCGTCGCCGCAGGCCAAGGCCTGAATTCGCCCGACGATCTGGACATGCTGCGTGAACTGGCCGACGAGCTGGGCGGAACCCTGGCCGGGTCGCGCCCGCTGGTCGAAGCCGGATGGATTCCCCACACCCTGCAAGTGGGGCAGTCGGGCATCACTGTATCGCCCAAGCTGTATATCGCGGTCGGTATTTCCGGCGCCGTGCAGCACGTGGTCGGCATGAACGGATCAGGCTCCATCATCGCGGTGAACAACGATCCCGAAGCGCCCATCTTCAAGGTCGCCGACGTCGGCATCGTGGGCGACGCCGCCGAGGTAATCCCGGCCCTGATCAAGGAAATCCGCGAAGCCAAAAAAGCGGCCTAAACCTCACATAAGCCGTATTGTAATGCCTCCCTCCCTGTAAGTGCGGGACCTCAAATCGAGGTCCCGCTTTTTTTTTGGAAATGCCCTCTTAAGCAACGTTCTGACGCCACGTCAAAATCTGGTGATTGCCCCGGTCGCCAGTCTGTCCTAGGTTCACTCACGACAAATTTCATCGGCATATTGATCTTGAGGATAGCAACCGTGAAAAATTACAAAATTGCATCCATCCCGGGTGATGGTATCGGCACCGAAGTCATTGAAGCGGGCATACAGGTTCTGAATGCTCTCGCTGCAAGCGAAAGCGGATTCGATTTAGCATTTGAGACCTTCCCATGGGGATCCGAATACTATCTGGAACACGGCGAGATGATGCCCGCCGACGCAAACAATACCTTGAAAGATTTCGACGCAATCTTCTTTGGCTCTGCCGGCGATCCGCGTGTCCCCGACCACACAACCTTGTGGGGTCTGCGTTTGCCCATTTGCCAGGGTTTCGATCAGTACGCCAATGTCCGCCCGTCCCGCCTGCTGCCGGGCATCAAGGGGCCGCTGGAAGGCGTGCCGGCCGAAGACCTGGATTGGGTGATCGTGCGCGAAAACTCGGAAGGCGAATATGCCGGTATCGGCGGCCGCGCACACCGGAACCTGCCCGAGGAAGTGGGCATGGATGTGGCCGTATTCACCCGCAACGGCGTACGCCGCGTGATGAAATTCTCCTTCGAACTGGCCCGTTCGCGCCCGCGCAAGCTGCTGACGTGCGTCACCAAGTCCAACGCGCAACGGCACGGCTTGGTCATGTGGGACGAAATATTCGAAGAAGTCCGCGCCGAATACCCCGACGTCACCACCGACAAAATGCTGGTCGACGCCATGACCACGCGCATGGTTCTGAACCCGAAAAGCCTCGACACCATCGTTTCGACCAACCTGCACGGCGATATCCTGTCGGATCTGGCCGCAGCCCTCTCGGGAAGTCTCGGCATCGGACCGACGGCGAACCTTAATCCGGAACGAAACTTCCCATCCATGTTCGAGCCGATCCACGGTTCGGCCTTCGACATCATGGGGCAAGGCATCGCGAACCCCATCGGCACCTTCTGGTCGGCGTCAATGATGCTCGAGCATCTGGGCGAGGCCACGGCCGCGAAGCGGCTGATGGCGGCGGTCGAAAAAGTTACCGGCGACAAAGCCGTGTTGACGCGCGACCTCGGCGGCGACGCGAACACCCAGCAGATGACCGACGCCGTAATCAAAGCCCTTTCGAGCGCAACCTCCTGACTTGGCGCCGGCGGCGACGCATCAGTTGCCGCCAGCCAACGAAAAATGCCACACTTCAAGGCGTTTATCTTGTGGAAGAGAGGAAAGCCATGCCCGTACGTGAACTTATCATCCCGCCCGGAATGGAGAACATCTACGAACAAAAACGGTATTCCCCGGGCGTCAAGGTCGGGAACCTTATCTTCGTCTCGGGTATGCTCGGGCGCGACGAAAACCTGAATATTGTTTTTGAGCGCGAAGACCAGTTTGTTCAGCTGTTCGAAAACATGGGAAAGGTACTGACCGCTGCTGGGGCCTCGTTTGCCGATGTGGTGGATCTTACCGGCTATTTCACCGAACTGCAGCGCGATATGTCGCTTTTCCAGACGGTCCGCGACCGTTACATCACCGGCGAGTTGCCCGCCCAAACACTGATCGGCGTAACGGAGCTGTCGACCCCGGGGCTGATCCTGGAACTTAAGTGCACCGCCGCCGTCGCATAGCCTGGCGCAACAATCATCTGGCCAACGCACGGCAATAGGTTTCGCGCACCAGAAGTGCGGCAATCAACGCGAAAGCGCTGCTGCCGAC
>JABGRG010000167.1 GCA_018648445.1 Rhodospirillales bacterium
AAACAGAAAGGTCCTCTTAGAAATGTCACACGTCAATTACAGGCAAGCGATTAAGATATTTGCCGTTTTAATATGCCTCATATCAGCCTGTCCTCTGAAGGCGGCTGAGCGGCCCAATATTATCTTCGTGCTATGCGACGATCTGGGGCCCGGCGACATCGGCATACTTTGGCAAAACGGGCGTGAGGGGACGCAGAAGTTCTCGACTCCGCACCTGGATACTTTTGCCCAAGAGGGAATGATTCTCACGCGTCACTATTGCCCGGCTCCTGTCTGTGCGCCATCACGAGGCTCACTTCTCACGGGGCGTCATCAAGGACATTGTGCTGTCCGTGATCAGCAATTCGATAAAGAGTTGCCTGATGAATATACCTTGGGCTCGGTCATGCAGAAGGCCGGCTATGCCACCGCTGCAATTGGCAAATGGGGGCTTCAGGGAGGGAAATACGTACTCTGTTGGCCAGGCCAGCGTGGAGATCGTTCTCCCGAGCTTGAGCCGGGGCATGCATTACTTCGCGGATTCGATTATTTCTATGGCTACACGGGTCATGTCGATGGTCATTACCATTATCCATTCGAAGATAATCGTCCAATGTACGATGGCTATAAAGACGTAACAGATGGCCTGGCCAAATGCTATACGACCGATCTGTTCACGGCACGCACGAAGAAGTGGATTGAGGATCATCATGAAGCACATTCGGAACAACCGTTCTTCATTTACCTGGCTTATGACACACCACATTCAAAACAACAAGTGCCCACGACCTCTCATCTGACAGCGGAAAGTAATTATCCTGAAGGTGGCGGATTAACGGGGGGAGTTCAGTGGAATGAAGATGCCAGCGGTGGTCAAATAAATACAGCCAAAGGAATTGTGAATAAAGGAATGCATCCGGCATTTGCCAATGCTGTGGGAGATGACGGGCAGCCATGGCCTGAGCCAGCCACACGACATGTCACCATGGTGCGACGCATTGGGGATGCGGTTGAGGATATAGTGCAATTGCTCAAAGATTTAGGCATAGATGAAGACACCTTGATTGTCTTTACTTCAGATAACGGAACTCATCCTGCAGACCGCCATCAACCGGACTATTTCGATACTTTCGGCCCTTATGATGGAAGAAAAAGAGATATGTGGGAAGGCGGTATAAGGATGCCGACATTGGTGCGTTGGCCATCTGTGATTGCAGCCGGAAGCAAATCTGATTCCCCCTCTCAATCCCATGATTGGATGGCGACCTTCTCCGACCTTGTAGGCATGCAGCCTCCGGCGTTATGTGACGGAGTGTCCATTGCTCCGACCCTGACAGGCAGAGGAAAGCAGCGCCTTGGCATCGTATATAGTGAATACTCCCAGCCGGGAGGCAGAACCGCTGATTATATTGAATTCGAACCTTCCCGCCGTGGCCGTCCGCAGGATCAGATGCAGAGCATTCTTATCGGCGACTACAAAGGCGTGCGTGTGGATATAAAGAATCAGAATACGCTTTTCGAGGTGTACCATACGCTGGATGACATCAAAGAAACGACGAATCTGGCAGGCATGCCGGGAGTGCCTACGCAGCAGCAATTTGAGGCAGCCGTACTACGTTTGCGTCGCACCGATCCATCGGCGCCGCGTCCTTATGATAACGCGTTGATTCCGTCGCTGACAGGGGACGCAATTCGTCCCGGCTTGATACGCAAGGAATACCCTGGTGACTTTGATTGGGTTCCGCAGTTTCATAACTTGACGCCGTCCGATCAGACGGTCGTCAACGGGCTCGTTCCCACGGCCGGCGCGCAGCAATTCGTAGGCTTCCTGACAGTGCCTGTCGATGGGGTGTATGACTTTGCGCTAACGACGCCCCAAGGCAAAGCCATCGTTCGCCTGCATGACGCTTTGTTGATCAATGCTGATACAAACTACGCGGCCTCCACGAAGGCTCTGTCGGGAGCGATCGCCTTGCAGGCAGGTCTCCATCCTCTGCGAATAAACTACTTGGCCGGCACAGATGCCGCTCCGCTTACTTTAGAGTGGCGACTACCCGGCGGCGAAATGACGGCGATTCCGAGCGATCAGTTTTGTCTTTGCGAAAACACGGAAGACGTAAACACTAGCTTGGCCTTCTTGATTCGAGATGACTGGATGCGTCAGGCGGCGGCCCCAAGCGAAAGCGGACCGCTCACGGCCGAGGACGATGCGGCCGGCGGATGCGACGGGATCAAGGACGGCTTGGCGGGGTTCCACACGCAGCAGGAGCAGGATCCCTGGTGGCAAGTCGATCTCGGCTCGGTCGTGCCGCTCTCACAGATCGTACTCTGGAACCGGACCGGTGGAGGCTCCGCCGTACAGCGGGCCCGACAACTCGTGGTGCGGCTATCCGCTGACGGTCAGGCGTGGGAAGAGATCTACCGGCATGACGGCTCGCTTTTCTACGGCTTTTCAGGCGGGGTGCCGCTCACCGTTTCGGCCCCAGGTAAAACGGCCCGCTACGTGCGGGTCGGGCTGGCGGACAACGAATATTTTCATCTGGATGAAGTGGAAGTGTACGGTACGGATAATCTGGAGACGAACCTGGCGCTCGATCGTCCGGCCACGCAGAGCAGCACGAGCAACTGGTCGACGCCGCGTAAGAAGCCGGTGTCTGTTTCTTTTCGGATTGCCGCTGGCGAGGCCTTGGATCTGGCGACCGCTACACGGACTCTCATGGAGGGGAGCGATCGACTCTCGTCTTACGATTCTGCGTTAGCCGAACTGCAAGAGCGGTACGACGAAGCCGGAGCCGACGCCGATTTTCAGGAACTGTACATTGATACACGACAACTCCGGCGCGAGCTGATCCTCTCGCATCCGACATTGGATTTCGACCGGCTGTTGATCAACAAGCGACCGCCGCCCCGGTACCACGCGCACATGTGCGAACAATACCTGGGTCGAAACAGCGCGGCCGGACCGGGGCTCGTTATTCTGGATTCATGGAGAGACGATCCACAGGCGACTGTTCTGCTTGAGGGCAAACTTCCCGAAGGCTCCGTCTTGCATCCCGATCTCTCATTTGACGCCGAGCGTGTCATCTTTTCTTTTGCGGATCACACAGTGGTCAAAAACGATAACGTTACGATCCCCATTCATCAGGGACGGGCCAGCCGAGGATTCGACAATAATAAATACGGGAGGCAGCGTTTTCTTCTCTACGAGGCGACCTTGGACGGCGAGACGGTCCGACAGTTGACGGGAACGCCCTCCGATCCGATGGAGACGGCCTTCAACCGTGCGACCGTCCTGATCGAAGATCTCGATCCTTGCTACATGCCCGACGGCGGGATCGTCTTCACTTCGACGAGGAGCCAAAACTTCGGACGATGCCACGGGGGTGTTTACAAACCGGCGTTTCTGCTCTACCGCGCTGAAGCCGACGGATCGAACATCCGTCAGATTTCGTTCGCCGAGGCCAACGAGTGGGACCCGAGTGTTCTGCCCGACGGTCGCATCATCTACACGCGATGGGACTATATCAATCGCCACAACACCTGGTTCCAAAGTCTCTGGACGACGAAACCTGACGGGACCGCGACGGACCACTACTACGGCAATTACACGAGAAATCCTTGCGTAATATCCGAAGCCCATTCGATCCCAGGATCCAATCAAGTCGTTGCCACGGCCGCCGCGCATCACTTCATTACCGGAGGTTCGATCATTACGGTCGATACGCAGCAGGGGCGGGACGGCCCCGGACCTCTCACCCGAATTACGCCGGAAGTTCATTTTCCAGAAACCGAGGGCTGGGATACCAATGGATGTTATGCCACGCCGTACCCGCTTAGTGAAGAGTTGTTCCTCGCGGCTTATACGACGGAACCGATCAATTACGGCGAACGTCCTTCCGACGCGGCATTTGGAATCTATCTCGTTGATTCGCTCGGCGGACGTGAGCTGATCTACCGCGACGCGGAGGTCTCTTGTTTCACGCCGCTCCCGGTCCGACCGAGGTCCGTTCCTCCGGTCATCCCCTCGATTCTTCCCGATCCGGACCAATCGCCCGCGACGGGCATGTGCTACGTCCAGGACGTTTATCAGTGCCCCGAGCCGATTCCGGAAGGCAGCATCAAGTACCTGCGAATCAACAGGATCCACGATCAACCGACTCCCTACTTCACTATCAGAAGTCGGGCGAACCAAGAAGTCGTCAAGAGCGTGATCGGCGTCGTCCCGGTCAACGAGGACGGATCCGCCGCCTTCGAGGTCCCCGCCGATACTGGATTCCAACTCCAGGCTTTGGACGAAAACGGTATGGCGGTCATGACTATGCGTTCACTTATGTACGTCCGACCAGGTGAGGTCATGGGATGCGTCGGGTGTCATGAATACCAAGCGGCAGGGCAAGCCGCTGCCGCGCATTCGCCGCCGCGAATGGTCGTCAATACTCCCGAGCCATTGCCCGGTCCTCAGTACGAGGGCGGGTTCAGCTTCATGCGAACCGTTCAGCCTGTGCTCGATCGTCACTGTATCCGCTGCCATGGGCTGGGCGAAAAGCCGGCGGGAGATCTCAATCTGCTCGCGGACCATGCATACGCGTCTCTCACCTCACGGCCCGGGCTCGTAGCGATCGCGCTGAGCAATCAGGAGACGTTCGTCAGTTCACCCATGGACTATTTCGCCCATGCAGGACGGCTCGCGGATATCTTGCTCGCAGGAAAGATGGGCGAACAAATAATCGACCTCCCCCGAGACGATCTGAACCGCATCATCGCGTGGCTCGACCTCAACGGCCAGCAGTTCGGCGACTACTCGTTCAACCGAGTGGAAGACCGAACAGCCGACCCCGAAGGCGAACAGCGTTTGCGCGAGGCCGTGAGCGAAAAGTTCGGCCCCGCGATGGCCGGGCGTCCGTTCGCCGCGTTGGTCAACGTCGGCCAGCCCGACGAGAGTCTCATCCTCAGAGCTCCCCTTGCCCTCGAATCCGGCGGATGGGGACAACACTCCGACACGGGCTGGGACTCCGAGCAACACCCGGAATTCCAGCGATTCCAGCAGTTGGTCGACGCGGCCATCGCTCCGATGCCATACGTCGATGTACAGGGAACCTGTGCTCAGCAACCGTGCGTCTGCGGCTCTTGCTGGGTGAGAGAACTCACTCAGCAAGGAAACGCATCCGTTCAAACAGAATGACAGAACGGAAATTCGTGACGGCGGATACGCGCCGCCGCAAGGCTGGGTGAAGACGGATATGAAACTTCAGTGGT
>JABGRG010000040.1 GCA_018648445.1 Rhodospirillales bacterium
TCCAATCCAAAAGGAAGCGGCGGCGGTTTAGCTTGTCCAGATTTACCAGCAGTCCGGTACCCAGCCGGATGGGCCGCAGTGGCCCGCTCGCCGCCTGGCGAAGCTCGGCTGCGGTGCCCGGCCCCTGCAATTCGGGGTGAATGGCGTACAGGTTGGATTTACGTGCCAGAACTTCCTGTCCGTTTCGTGACAGAAGATAATCCATGAACGACCTTGCCGCGTCCGTGCTGGGCGTATCGCGATGGATAAAGGCGACCCGCGACATCACCAGCGTATAGTCGGCGGGCAGCACCATGGCCAGAGAAGCACCCTGAACGATGCGCAGGCGCGTGTAAGACCCAAGAACGTTGTAGCCGATCAGCAGGTCGCCGGCCTCAATGGCGTCCAGCACCTCGCCCGTCGTATTGCCGAGATAAACGGCGTTGCGCCCGAAACTTTCCAGAAGGCGGCCATAGGTGTGCGCCTGCAGGGCGTCCTGGGTTGCGAACAGGTATCCGACCCCGCTTTTGGCGATGTCATAGGAGCCCACCTTTGATCGGTATGTGTCGGCCTTCTCGCGCAGCAGCCGGACCAAATCGAACCGCGTCGACGGGATGTCCTCGGCGGAAAGAATTTGAGGGTTGTAGACGATAACGACGGGCTCGAAGGTAAAACCGAAAGCCTCGTTCCGCCAGTTTGCCCATTGCGGAAGTTTGGCGGTTTGCGGTGACTCATGGCGCAGGGCGAAACCGTCGTTGGTCAGCTTGAACTGCATATCCATGGCGGCGCTGATCACGATATCGGGAAGGCGCCCATTGAGGGGCTTGTTTTTGCGGATCAGATCATAGAGATCAGCCGACAGAAGTTCGGAGTACTCGACCGCCGTTCCCGGGTTTTCCATTTGGTAGTGTTCAATCACCGGGCTCATGGCGACAAGATCAGTGCTGCCGAAAACCACCAGCTTTGCCGTTTCCTTCTGCGGCGCTGGAAACTTCGTATCGACGGACGTTCCGGCGATCACCGAAGGCGAGATCAAAAGCAGGGCAACCAAGAGAAATAAGCGCATCACGAAACCTTCCCGTCGGCCTTATGGATTTGCAGGCGCGCGATCAGTCCGCCGCCCGGTCGGTCAAGAAGCGAAACCGCACCGTGGGTATCGGCGACGGCCTGCACGATGGCCAGCCCCAGTCCCGAGCCTTCGCCGCCACGGTCAGCCCTTCCTGCGCGCCGGAAGCGTTCGAACGCATTTACTTTCTGATCGTCCGGGATTCCCGGCCCCTGATCACAGATATCGACAACGGCCATGCCGTCGCTTCCGCTCCCGCGCAGAGAGATATCGATGCTCGATCCTTCGGGGCCATACTTGACGGCGTTCTCTATCAAGTTTTTCAAGGCTTCGCGCAGGCCGACGCGATCACCCGAAACCGTCAGTTCGTCACCGGCGTCGTCGATGTGAAATTCCATGTCCTTGATTTCGCCCGAGTATTCGACTTCCGCCAGTACGCGCGCCAGAACGTCGCGCAGATCGACTTTCTGCAAGGGAACGGCTCCGGCGCGGTGCACGACCATGGCATGGCTGAGGAGCTGGTTGGTCAGGCGGCTGGTCAGTGTGGCGTTGTGGTGCGCCTTGGCCAGCAAGTCGCGCAGCGCATCGGCGTCCTTTTCGTCCGTCGCCAGTTCGATCTGGGCGCGCAGGCTGGAAAGTGGCGTGCGGATTTGGTGGGCGGCGCTGGCGATGAACGTTTGCATGTGATCGAAACTGATCTCCAGACGTTCAAGGAAGTGATTGATGGCCGCAACGAACGGGCGGACCTCTCGGGGCACTGCCATTTCCAAGGGTTTCAAATCCGTGGGTTTGCGGTCGCCGAGGTTGCGCTCGATTGACGACAGCGGCGCCAGCGCCAGATTGATGCCGAACCAACTGAACAAAAGCGCCAGAATCATGAACAGCAAAATCGGCGTCAGCGCGCCGAAGGTGATTTCGCGGGCCAGTTCAGCGCGTTCGATGCGCGATTGACCGACCTGAACGACGGCCCATCCCTGAACCTTGGGTTCTGCCAGAAAGCGGCCCAGAACGACGAAGCGCATGGTTTCGTCGCGGTAGTCGGCATCGAAATACGTTGGTGCGGTCGAAGAAACGGCGGCGGTGGGAAGGGGCAGGTCCTCATATCCGGTCAGCGTTTCTCCGTTCGGGGAAACGACGCGGTAGAACGCCCGATCGCGCGGCGCAAGCGACAGGATTTCCAACGATGAATAGGGAATATCGACCACCAGATTTCCGTCCACGGTGTACACCTGATCGGCGATGGCCAGGGCGGATGCGGTGAGAATTCTATCGAACGCCTCGTCGGCGGCGCGCAATCCGTATTGCCGGGCGGCCAAAAATAGCGCCACGGTGGCGACCAGCACGGCGGCTAGAATAATCGCCATCAAGCGCCGTCGCAGCGAATAGTCCGACCTAATTTTCCAGTTCGGCCACATATCCCATTCCGCGCACCGTTCGGATTGTTACCGATGCGCCTTCAAGTTTTTTGCGCAGTCTGGCCACGTAAAGCTCGATGGCGTTGGGTCCCGGAGAATCATCGAACCCATAAAGCTGCTCGACGATTTCCTCCTTGGTTACAATTCGGTCGATGTTTCCCAGAAATATCTCAAGAACCCTGAATTCCCGGTTGGGCAGGATAATCGTGCGCTCATCGACCGAAACCGTGGCCTTGGATCGATCAAACACCGTGTTTCCGTGGATCGTGACGCTTGACGAAATCCCCTGTTTTCGGCGCAGCAAGGCCCGCGCCCGGGCATCCAGTTCGCGAAAATCAAAGGGCTTTATCAGGTAGTCGTCGGCGCCCACATCAAGGGCCGAAACTCGATCATCGATCTCGGAGCGCGCCGTTAGAACGAGAACGGGGGTCGTGTCCTTTTGCTTGCGCAATTCCTTCAATACGGAAAAGCCGTCTTTTCCGGGAAGGTTGATGTCCAGAATCATGAGGTCGTATTGCTGATGACGCAGGAATTCCTCGCCCGCTTCGCCAGTGATAGCGTGATCAAGCGCATGCCCGGCGCGCTGGAACCGCCGGATAATGGCCTCGGCCAGATCCACGGCATCCTCAACGACCAATATTCGCATGGGCGATATTCTCCACCAAAAAAACGAACCGCCTATCCCCTAAATAAGATCGGTTCGCACGATGACAGGTTCGTGACAGGTTCATTTGGTAGATATCTTGTCATGAAGTTCGCCACCCACAAACAAAGAACGCGAACATCTGGGAATTTCACGACTAACAGGGAGCTCACACTATGAAGAAAACCTTTGCGTCATTGGCGGCTTTCGCGACCGCGTTTGCCATTGCGGGATCTGCCTCCGCTTTCGACCCCAGTAACGTTGAATGCATCGCGCCCGCCAACCCCGGTGGCGGTTGGGATTTCACGTGCCGCTCCGTCGGCAAAATTCTTTATGATCTGAAACTCGTTCCCGAACCCGTCAAAGTGACCAACATGCCGGGCGGCGGCGGCGGCGTTGCCTTCGGTTACACAATCGCCAAACGCGGCAAGGACGCCAACCTTCTGGTTGCCGCCAGCACGGCCACGACCAGCCGTCTGGCGACCAATCAATACGCTGGTTTGCAGGCGGATCAGGTTCGTTGGGTGGCCTCGCTGGGCGCCGACTTCGGCGTTGTCGCGGTCAACAATGATTCGCCCTACAAAAACCTGAAAGACCTGATGGACGCCGTTAAGGCCAATCCGTCCAAGGTCGCGTTCGCTGGCGGCAGCTCCGTCGGCGGATGGGATCACCTGAAAATTTTGATCGTCGCCAAGGCAGCCGGAATTGCAAACGCCAAGGCGGTCAAGTATGTGTCGTTCAACAGCGGCGGCGCCGCCCTGACCCAGCTTCTGGGCAACCACGTACAGGCGGTGACCGGCGATATCTCCGAGATCAAGGGTCAACTGGCGGCTGGCAAAATACGCGCTCTTGCCGTTCTTTCGCCCGACCGTCTGCCGACCGATCCAAGCATTCCGACAGCCAAGGAGCAGGGCTATGACGCCATTGGCGCCAACTGGCGCGGCTTCTACCTGCCCAAGGGCGTATCGGACGACGTTCACTCGTCCTGGGGCGCTATTCTGGAGAAGCTCTACAAATCCAACGATTGGAAAAAGGCCATGGAAGCCAATGGTCTGGCCCCGTTCTACAATGGTGGGCCGATGTTCGACGATTTCGTGAGCCAGAATATCGCCGATGTCAAACAGCTTTCCAAAGACGTCGGACTTCTAAAATAAAAACGTCAGGATAGCCGGACAGGAGGTCGGCGGGTGCATTGCCCGCCGGCTTTCGTTTCCCGGCCCGTCCGATCCGGGTTAATATAGCACTCGGTTCGAAACGTGTTGCATTTGGGGGTGGGCTCGTGACCGACCGAATTACCGGAACCCTTCTTCTTCTTCTGGCGATTGCCTACGGCGTAGCCGGCAGTCGCTTTGAAAGCAATTTCATATCTGATCCGTTGGGACCGAACGCTTTTCCCGTGATGCTGGGATCGGCACTGGGCCTGTTCAGCCTTTATCTGCTGTTTCGCCCCGACCCTGAGCCCAAGTGGCCCAGCGTAAGTTCATGGCGGCGCCAGGGCGTGGCGCTGGCCGCACTGATCATTTACGGGTTCGTTCTCGAGTTCGTCGGTTTCATTCTCAGTTCCATCGTGCTGGTTGGCTTCCTTTCTCAGATGCTGGGGGCTGATCGGAAGTACATGATCGGCACCGGTATCGGCGCCAGCATCGTTCTTTATTTCCTTTTCAATAACTTCCTCGGCCTGCCCCTGCCGGCTGGTGAGATCTTCGGAGGTTGACGGTGGAAACCCTTGCTGGATTAGCCCACGGTTTCGATGTCGCGTTAACGCCGCTCAACTTTGGGCTCGCCATGTTCGGCGCATTTGCAGGAACGCTGGTCGGCGCGCTGCCCGGTTTAGGCCCGGCCAACGGCGTCGCGATCCTGGTGCCGCTCGCTTTCACCCTTGGGTTGCCGCCGGAATCGGCGTTAATCCTGCTGGCCGCCGTATATTACGGCGCCATGTACGGCGGGCGTATTTCGAGCATCATGTTGAACATTCCGGGCGACGAACCGGCCGTAATGACGCTGTTGGAAGGCAACCCCATGGCCCGGCAGGGTCAGGCGGGGGCGGCACTTGCCTTATCGGCGGTCAGTTCCTTTGTCGGCGCGACGCTGGCCACTATCGGGCTGACGTTTCTGGCACCGTTGCTCGTCGAACTGGCGATCCTGTTCGGCCCGGCGGAATATTTCATCCTGTTCCTGCTGGCCTTTTCGATGATCGGCACATTAACCGGAAAGAACGTTTCCAAGACCTTCATCGCTTCGGCCCTCGGTCTCATGCTGGCGACCATCGGCCTTGACCCCGCAACCAACGTGCCGCGCTACACCTTCGGACAGATGAAGCTGTTCGACGGGTTGGACCCGATTATCGCCATTGTCGGGTTGTTCGCCATCAGCGAAGTGCTGGTGTTCCTCGAAACCGTGGTCCTCGGTGAGCAGGTCAAATACAAGGTTGAACGCACTTACGCGACGTTTAAGGAACTTTGGTACTGCGCGGGCGCCATGATTCGCGGTTCGGTGCTGGGCTTCATTTGCGGTGTCCTGCCGGGGGCGGGCGCTTCATTGGGCAGTTTCGCCGCCTACACAATGGAGAAACGTTATTCCGACCGGGGAACCTTCGGTACGGGCGATCCGCGTGGATTGGCCGCACCCGAGGCCGGTAACAACGCCGCCGCGGGCGGCGCGCTGGTTCCCATGATGGCGCTGGGCGTTCCCGGCAGCGGCACGACCGCCGTATTGCTGGCCTTGCTGATTTCGCTGAACATCACGCCGGGACCGCTGCTGTTCGTCGAACGGCCGGAAGTCGCCTGGGGCCTGATTGCGTCGCTCTATATGGCCAATGTGGTGCTGCTTATACTCAACCTGCCGCTGGTCAACATCTTTGTGCGGCTGTTAATGGTTCCGACCTATGTGCTGATGCCGACCGTAACGCTGATCTGTTTCCTTGGCATTTACGCCATCAGCCACAGCGTTTTCGATATCTACATGATGATTGGCGTCGGCGTGTTCGGCTACCTGCTGCGCAAGGTCAACATCCCTCTTGTGCCCGTCATCCTGGGCGTGCTGCTTGGCCACCATATGGAGGTCAATCTGCGGCGCGCGTTGAGCTTGAGCGATGGCGAATGGGAAATCATGTTCAGGAGCCCGCTGGCGATTACGCTTTGGGTGTTCATCGCGATGAGCCTTACGCTGCCCTTTATCATCCGCGCAATTCGCGAAAGAAAATCCTGACATGAAAACCCATAGCGTCTGCGTGCATCCGGAAAAAGACCGTCTGGCGCGCGCCGACCAGTTCGCCTGGAAGATCGCCCAGGTGGCGGTCGACCCCGTGGCGCTCGATGACGACGTCACCGACATGATCATCAACCGCATCATCGACAATGCTTCGGTGGCCATCGCGTCCGTCAACCGGGGGCCGGTGGTAACGGCCCGGGCGCAGGCGGCGGCCCATCCGCGCGACGGCGGCGCAACCATATTCGGACTTGGCAATGATCAGCGGTTTTCAGCCGAGTGGGCGGCGTGGGCCAATGGCACCGCCGTGCGCGAACTGGATTTTCACGATACTTTCCTGGCCGCCGACTATTGTCACCCCGGCGACAATATCCCGCCGATTCTGGCGGTGGCCCAGCAGTGCGGAAGGTCGGGAGCGGATCTGGTGCGCGGCATCGCTGCCGGTTACGAAATTCAGATCAATCTGGTTCGCGCCATCTGCATCCATAAGCACAAAATCGATCAGCCCGCCCATTTAGGACCGTCGCAGGCCGCCGGAATCGGGGCGTCACTTGGCCTTCCAACCGAGGTCGTCTATCAGGCCGTGCAGCAGGCCTTGCATGTGAATACGCCGACCCGGCAATCGCGCAAGGGCGAGATTTCAAGCTGGAAGGCGTTTGCCCCGGCTCATTGCGGCAAAATGGCGGTGGAGGCGGTGGACCGAGCCATGCGCGGCGAGGGCGCGCCGACTCCCATATATGAAGGAGAGGATGGATTTATCGCCCGCCTTCTGGACGGACCGGACGCCGAATATCACGTGCCGTTGCCGGAACCGGGCGAAGCCAAACGGGCGATCATGCTGAGTTACACCAAGGAGCATTCCGCCGAATATCAGGCCCAGGCGCTCATTGATCTGGCCTTTTCGCTGGGCGAAAAAATCGACACCAAGACCGGCGGGGACTGGGATAGCGTCGAGGAAATTGTCATCCACGCCAGCCACCACACCCACTATGTGATTGGAACCGGGGCGGATGACCCGCAAAAGATGGACCCTGCCGCCAACCGCGAAACCCTTGATCATTCCATCATGTATATGTTCGCCGTCGCGCTGCAGGACCGCGCGTGGCATCACGTGGACAGTTACTTGCCCGAGCGTGCGGCGCGGCCCGATACGGTTCGCCTCTGGCACAAGATACGCACGCTGGAAGACCCCGAATGGACGCGGCGCTATCACAGCCCCGATCACACCGAAAAGGCCTTCGGCGGGCATGTGAGCGTTCGCCTCAAATCAGGTGAAGTTCTGGAAGACGGCCTCGCCGTGGCCAACGCGCACAGCTTCGGTGCGCGCCCCTTCGCCCGGGCCGACTACATTCGCAAATTTGAGACGCTGACCGACGGGATCGTCTCGCTTGGCGAAAGCGGGCGTTTCCTGGGCGCGGTGCAGGAGCTTCCCGACCTGCCGCTCGAGCGGCTGGGCGAGTTAGGTATCACCGTCGATACTATTGCGCTTGCCGACGGCGATCCCAAGAAACCGGGTATTTTCTAGACCCTAGAGCATTTTCTGATCACATATGGTCGGAAAGTGCTCTAGTGGCGCAGTTCCTCGCCGCCGCCCTCGTCCGGCTGGTCGAGGACCGACACCATGTCTTCGTTGGAAACGATGCCGACCAGTTCACCCTCGTCGCAGACCACGGGGATCGGATAATCCACCGTCAGCGCGGCGGGAACGGCGCCCTCAATGGGCTCGTCCGGATGCACCGTATGGGTAATGTCGGCGAGTTCCCTGGCCCATTTGATCTTGTCGTTGCCGTTCAATTCTTCCATGGCTTCGAGCGTGACGACGCCGCGATATTCGTTCTCATACGTCACATAGCCGTATTCTTCACCGGCCTTGCGCATTTGGGCCATCGCTTCTTCGATGGTTTCGTTGGTCAGGCGCAACGCAGGCGGCCGCATGATGACGTCGACGTTGAGCGCGCGCGCACGGTTGACGTCCTTGACGAAGGCGCGGACGTAATCATCCGCGGGCTTCAACAGGATATCGGCAGGGGTGCCGACCTGGGACAGCGCGCCGTCCTTCAAAATGGCGATGCGATCGCCAATGCGCAGGGCTTCGTCCAGATCATGGGTGATGAAGACGACCGTTTTGCGCAGTTTTGCCTGAAGGGCCAGCAGCAGATCCTGCATGTCGGAACGAATCAAGGGGTCCAACGCGGAAAATGCTTCGTCCATGAGCAGGATTTCAGGGTCCGTGCACAAGGCGCGGGCCAGACCGACACGCTGCTGCATGCCGCCGGAAAGCTGGCTTGGATAGCTGTCCTCGTAACCGGCCAGCCCCACCATATCGATCCACTCGCGCGCTTTTTCCTCGCGCTTGGATTTCTCCACACCCTGAATTTCGAGGCCGTAGCCAACATTCTGAATGGCGGTTCGGTGGGGCAGCAGGCCGAAACGCTGGAAGACCATGCTCATTTTATCGCGGCGGAATTTGATAAGACTGTCGGTGCCCAGCGTCATCACGTCGGTGCCTTCAACGGTGATGTGCCCGGCGGTCGGGTCGATCAGCCTGTTGAAATGGCGGATCAGGGTCGATTTCCCAGAACCCGACAGACCCATGATAACGAAGATTTCACCTTCCTCGATATCCAGGCTGACGTCGCTCAGGCCGACGGTGTGACCGGTGTCGGCCAGTATGTCGTCCTTACCCTCGCCGTTTTGCGCTCGTTGCAGGACGTCCTTCGGTTTGTCGCCGAAGATTTTGTAAATATTGCGAACTTCTATCTGTGCCATAATCGGGCCCTCAATGAGCGACATTTCGGAACGCTTGTAACCGCGCGCCGTAGGATTGACTAATTCGATCAAATACGATCGCCAGGAACACGATGGCCATTCCGCCGATCAGTCCCTCACCGGAATCGTTGCGTTGCAGACCGATCAACACGGTCTCCCCAACACCGCGTGCGCCAATCATAGACGCAATCACGACCATTGCCAAAGCCATCATCGTGGTTTGGTTGATGCCTTGCATGATCGAGGGCAGGGCCAGCGGAATTTGAACCCCGCGCAACAGTTGCCAGCGGGTGGCGCCAAAGGCGCGGCTGGCCTCAACCACTTCGCTATCCACCATGCGAATACCCAGATCGGTCAGGCGGATTAGCGGCGGCGTGGCGTAAATCACGGTGGCCAGAATGGCCGGCACCTTGCCCAGCCCGAACAGCATGGCTGCGGGGATCAGATAGACAAAGCTGGGAATCGTCTGCATCAAATCCAGAACCGGGTTGATGATAAGGCGCAGCCGGTTCGAACGGGCCGAGAAAATGCCCATGGGAATGCCAAGCGCGATGGCCAGACCGATGGAGACGAGCATGATGGCGATCGTCTGCATGGCCTTTTCCCAAAGCCCCAATGCGCCGATGAAGTACATGGCGGCGATCATCAGGGCCACCAGGCTGAAACGCCGACCGGCGGCGTAGGCGATCAAGCCGACGATCACGATAATCGCGATCGGATGTGTGCCACGAAGCAGCTTTTCCAAAGCGACAAGCACGGTCAGGATGACGTTCGCTATCGCTTCAAAGAAGTCGCCATGATTAATGATCAGCCAGTCAATAAACTCGTTTGTTGCAAGTTTGATGGGCTTTCCAAATTCGGGAAACATTGCTTTCGCACTTTCTCTCAGTGTTCAGGGCTCACGAGGAAAAGGGGCGGCATCTGAATGCCACCCCGTTCCCTTTTCAACCAAACCGCTAGAGCGCGGCTTTCACCTTTACGGCGACATCAGCCGGAAGCCACTTCGACCAAAGGGCTTCGTTCGTTTTCAGGAAGTTGACGGCTGCTTCTTCGGCCGTACCACCGGTATCCTGCATATAGGCCAGGGCCTTGGAAACCATGTCGGCGTTGGTTGCGTACTTTTTCAGGAACGCGACCAGCTTGGGCGCTTTGCCGTAGAACTCGCTGCTCGAGGAGACAGAAACGGGCACCAACGGATAGGCGGTGGCTTTCGTCACCTTGGTCTCGTCCTTTTCGTCCATCATGGCGTCCCAGATCGCCTGGTCGTAGGCGGGTTCGTCAAGCATTCTGACCTGATCGCCGACCTTGCCCAACACCCAGGTCGGGCCCCAGTAATAAAAGACGATGGGCTTTTTGCGCTTGATCGAGGATTCGATCACCGCCGACAAGGCAGCACCCGTACCCGGGCGGAAGTTGACGAAAGTATCGTTCAGGCCATAGGCGTTCATCTTCTTGGTGTTGATGACTTCACAGCCCCAGCCCGCGATGCAGTTATAAAAGCGCCCTTTTCCGGGCTCTTCCGGGTCGGCGAAAACATCTTTGAACTTCGGCAGATCGGCTACCGACTTCAATCCCTTGGCGGGCGCGTTGGCACCTTCGGTCAGGTATTTGGGCACATACCAGCCCTGGACGGCGTCTGGGAAGTTGATGCCCAGATCAACGACCTTGCCGCCGGCCAGCGCCTTGTCCCAGGCGGCCTTGACGTTGGCGACCCACATTTCCATGGTGACGTCGATGTCACCGCGGATCATGCCGTTCAACATTGGAATCGTCGATCCCGGAATCTTGTCCACCTCACAGCCGTACCCGTTCTTCATGATGAATTGGGCGACCGCCACGTGGAAAGAGTTCGAATCCCAGTCAAGCCCGGCAAAAACAATGGGTTTGTCAATTTCGCAACTGGCGGCCTGGGACGATCCCGGCGCAGCGGTCCACACAAACGCCAAGGCTGCCGCGGCTGCGGCAATCGGTTTAAATTGCATTTAAAAGCTCCCGTTTTTCTAAGTTATTGAAAGCCCCTGATTGAAAGGGCCTCCGCATCCCTGTTCAAGGATCGCGGACGGTATTAATTTCGCCTTCCCCCAGAGGTAGAAAATCCTGCAAAGACGAAAAACCGCATCCAAATCAATTAACACAACAACCATACAAGATTTTCCAGAATTGTCAAAAATCGGCGAAAAGAATAAAAGAAAAAGAGAGATGGAGTTTATATCGAATTGTTTCGACGCGAACGCATGTATTTTTTTGATGAATATTGTAAGTGGAAATTGATTGAAATATCACAAAAATATGGCCATTTTTTTCTCTTGCGCATACATGCAAATACTTGAATTGGCAAAAAAGGGATTCCGTCGTGAGCCCGTGAAAGGTGCTTGCCTAGAGGCGCCCTCAACTGAGATATTGGGGCTGCGAACAAGAAAAACAGGTTTTAACGCTGATTTCCAAGAAAGAGCCCCAATCATGAAATTTATTCGCGAACGGATTCTGAATGGCGAGCGGATGTTCGGCATCGCCGCCCAACTTGGCTCCAGCCTGACGGTCGAAATGATAAGCAACGCCGGTTTCGACTGGACCTGGATCGATTGCGAGCATGGATCCGGCGATTACAGCGAGCTGATCCATCAGGTTCAGGTGGCGCGCCTCGGCAATGCGCCCGCGGTCGTCCGCATTCCCGGAAACAACCCGACCACGTTCAAGCGCACGCTTGATCTCGGCGCGGCCGGCATCATGGTGCCTTACGTCAATACCGCTGCCGAGGCCGATCAGGCCGCCCGTTCCATGCGCTATCAGCCCGAAGGTCTTCGCGGCGTTGCCGGATCGCCGCCGTGCAGCGGTTTTGCCCAGAATTTTGACGACTACTATGCCAAGGCCAATGACAATCTGGTGACCATGGTGCAGATCGAAACTACCGAGGGCGTCGAAAATGTCGATGAAATCGCCGCCGTTCCCGGCGTCGACGTATTGTTCGTCGGACCCATGGATCTTTCCATCAGTATGGGCATGATCCGGCAGTTCAAGAACCCGGATTTCGAGGCCAACCTGGACAAGGTCGTGGCCGCCTGCAAAAAGCACGGAAAGGCCCCCGGAATCCTTACGCCGACACTGGAATTCCTGCCGCCGTGGATCGAAAAGGGCTTTAGCGTCTTTGTCGTTGGTTCCGACAGCATCGATCTGGCGAAGCTGCTGGGCAACATTCACGGAACGTGTGCCAAACTCAAAACCTGAATGAAGGGGCGGAAGCGCCATGCCCTCAAACAGCCTTGATATTAGCAACTTCGCGCCGACCATCGCCGACGGATTGCAGGTGGATCTGCCGCGCATGATGCCGGTTCGCCAAGGTTTTCCCGAAGATCACGTGGCCGATATCGAAGCCGCCGTGCGCCGGCAGCTTGGGCAATTCTCCGGGCTTGACCTTGGCGGAAAGAAAATCGCCGTAACCGCCGGTAGCCGCGGCATCAAGGGGATGGTTGAAGTTCTGCGCGCGGTCGTTGCCGAACTCAAGGATAGAGGCGCCGAGCCGTTTCTGGTTCCGGCCATGGGAAGCCACGGCAGCGGCACCGCCGAAGGCCAGATCGCCGTGATGGAAAAGCTGGGCATGAGTGAAGCGGCCATCGGCGCGCCGGTCCGCTCCAGCATGGACGTCGTCGAACTGGGAACCATTGCCGATGGGACCCGCGTGTTTTGGGATAAACTGGCCTACCAGTCCGACGGCATCGTGGTCTGCAACCGTATCAAGGCGCATACCGCCTTTTCCGGCGAATACGAAAGCGGCCTCGTCAAGATGATGGTGATCGGGCTGGGCAAGCATAGGGGCGCGACGGCCCTTCACCAGCTCGGATTCGATAATTTCCATCACGCCGTACCGGCTGCCGGGAAGGTGGTATTGGCTAACGCGCCAATCCTTTTCGGCGTCGGTGTTGTTGAAAATGCCTATGGTCAGATGGCCGCGATTGAAGGCATAGCGCCGGATCGCATCATGGAACGCGAAAGCGAACTTCTGGGTTATTCCAAGGCGATCATGGGGCGAATTCAATTGGATGACATCGACGTTCTGATCGTCGACGAGATAGGCAAGGACGTCAGCGGCGGTGGAATGGACCCCAATGTCACGGGCCGTTCCGCGTTGGGACTGGCCATCGAGAATACTCCGTCCATCCAGCGCATCATCGTTCGTGATTTGACGCAAGCAACCGCCGGAAGCTCAATGGGGCTGGGCATGGCGGATTTCACCACCAAACGGTGCGCCGAAAAGATCGACTTGGCCGTAACATATACGAATGCCCTGACCGCCCTTGTTCTTTTGCCGCCGAAAATCCCGATGATTTGCGAAAGTGACCAAGCCGCGCTGGCCTTTGCGCTGCGCACCGCGCGCCTCCAGCACCCCGATGGCGCGCGTATCGTCCGTATCAAAAACACCAAGGACCTTGAAAATATTTGGGTTTCCGAAGCGTACCGAACGGACCTTTCCGGGCGCGACGAAATGCGTATTTCGGGTGATACGAAACCCATTCGCTTCGATGACGCCGGGAATTTGGTCTAGGCGAGAAGTTCGCCAAGAACGGCCTGCACGCTTTCCTGCGTGATGGCCGCGACGCAGGGGAACGAGGCCCGTTCGTTTTCGCGCAAATGGCAGCCCCAGAAGCAGTGATAGCAATCCATTTCCACATGCAGGAAGTGGGCGCTCGGCGGACAAACTTCTTCGGCATACGGAACGAAGCTGCCGAAATGGCCGCCGCCGACAAGGACCAGCGTCGGAACTCCCAGCGCGATGGCCAGATGGGCTGGTCCGGTGTCGTTGGTCAGCACCGCAGCGGCGTGTTTCAGAAGGTCCATCAGGCCCGGTACCGAGGTCTTGCCGATCAGGTCGACCACGTCGCCGCTGTCAAGTGCTGCGCGGATTTCGGCGCTATGGACGATGTCGTTTTTCGCTCCCGAAAAGACCACCCGATAATCGCGGTCCAACAGCCAGCGCGCGGTATCCAGATATTTCTCCAGCGGCCAGCGCCGCCCGTATTCGTTGCTGCCGAAATTAAGAACGACGTAGGGCTTGCCATCGGCCGGAACGGGCGGCGGCCCGCCATCCCATGACAGGCGAACGGTTTCCGGCGTGATTTCCCGGCCCGCCACCGCCGACAAAAAACGATAGTGGCGGATGGTTTCGTGGACGGGATACTCCCCGGTATCGACCAGCGTCGTCGCCCGTGACAGAGAATAGGCGAACGTCTCTTTCGTCTTGGGACTTAGCCAGGGCACGCAGGTCACGACTTTTTCGGCCTCGGCAATCAGCATCAGGCTGTCGCCCATAAGGGGTTTGCGAAAAAAGCTGTCCAGCACGACGACGCGGAAATTTTGCCCATACAGCCAGCGCGCCACTTCGAACCGGTATCCCGGTTTCTTGTGAAAACGATGTTCGTCGATGGCGTGGACCTTGTATCCGGCAAACAGTTTGTCGGCCAGTCCGGCCCAGGTGCGGCTGCCGATCACGGTGATGTCCGCGCGCTCAACGCCGAAAATCTCGGCGTAGTGATCCAGCGAGCGGCGAAACAAAACCATATCGCCAATGCCGTCCATGCGGATGACGGCCAGCCCCTTGCGTTCCCCCGATCGGCCACCCATGCGGGCCAGCAACTCGACCAGCCGCAAAATCCACCAGCGCAACTTTCGCGGCGCGGGCGCGGGGCCGTCGGTCGATGTCAGACCCAATTCCCGTGCGGTTACGATCCTGGCGTTTTTCAACGAATTTCCCGATCATCGCTAGGAAACTGGGATTTGATCTTATCGAGTACGGGCTCGATTTCAAGGCGCTCCACACAGGCGAACCGGCCATCTTCCAGTGGCTGCGAACAGTTGCCCAGGCACCCCCGACACGGCATGTCGTGATAAAAGAACGTCACGTTGTCGGGCATGATTTCTTCGGCATAGGGCACGATCTCGCCCACGTAGGCGGCGCTGGCGAGGCAGATGGTTGGCGCGCCCGCCACCACGGCCATGTGCATCACCGCCGTATCCACCGAGACCACCAGCTTTGCGAAGCGTAACTTCGCGCACAAGGGTTCAAGGCGGCTGTCATCAAAGCTTACGTTGGGCCGTTCCAGCAGGTCCTTGAATTCGGGATTGCCGTCCATATCGCCGGGCGCGCCGGTAATCAGCACGTCGAGATCGGCCGGGATGGCTTCGACGACTTGCCGGAAAACCTCGACTGAGGGTTGCTTGCCTTTCACCGCCGAGAACGGCTGGATGACGACGAAATCCATCTCGTTCTCATGGGCCGCCGACAACCGGTCCACCGGGAGGGCCACCTTCGGTGCGGGCGCATCGTCCCCCGTCACCCAATTGGTGAAGCGCGACCAGCGCACCACCTTGTCCACATGAAGCGGGCCGCTGTCGAACAGGCGGTCGAATAGTCGGCGGTTGGATTGCAGCGCGCGATCATATTTTGGCCAGGGGCGCGGCTCCATTCCGATGGTCTGCGCCGCGTTGGTGGCAACAAGAAGGGCTTCGTCCAAATAGGGATGACGCAGGAAGTCCGCCGATAGGGCGATGCGAAAATTGCGCCCGAACAATTGGTCGAATTGTTGCCACCGGTAGGCAGCATCGCGGTTCAGACGGGGGAAATCGACGGTCAGAACCTCGACCTCGGGGGAGAACAAAAACGCCGTCTTCGCGCCGTCGGAACGCAGCAGAACGGTGACGCTTTCCCCGTGGGCTGCCAGACCGGTGAGGTTCGGCAGAAGCAGCGAAAACAGCACCGTATCGCCCAAGCCGCCGGAAGAGACGATTAGAACGCCCGACGGCGCGCCCGGCCGAGTCGACGTGCGCCTTTTCAGGCGATGCAAAGCGTCGATAAGGCGGGCAAGCCGGGGCATTGTCCGTAGTCCTTCAGTACTCGGCGTAAAGCTTTTCTTCGACGATGCGCGAGCCGGTCAGATCGTTGATTTCGCGCTTGAGCGCCGAACGTTTGTCGTTGGTCTGGTAGACGGCGCGGGCCAGCTCAATGAAACGCTCGCCGAAATCCTTGGCCCGTTCAAGATCGCGGATATCATCCTCGATGCCCCAAAGGCTTTCGTTTACCGATTTCAGGGCGCTGGTCAATTGCGCCAGCTCGTCACTGTCCGCCACCGACCCATCGCGGGTCGCGCTCAACGTCACCAGTTCCGTCTCGATGTTCCGGCGCTTGGCCGCATCGTCGCTGTTGGCCAGCTTGATTTCCAAAATCGTAATTTTGTCAATCAGTTCACCAACCGAAATTTCCGCCGCAATCACATTTGACACTGTTTGCTCTCGTCTGTTCTATTGGTGTTGATTTTGACGGACCATGCGGGACGCACGGAACACCATGTCATTTTACAACACTTACAATACGTTCAAGGGCTATTCAACACCGATCGTTGGGCCCAAACACATGCGCCGCATGGATGCCGAAATATGGCGTCCCGGCGCCTATTCCACAGATATGGCGATTGTTGAGCTGGGCTGCGGAACCGGGCTGGTGCTGGCTTACCTGAACGCCAAAAACGTGGCCGACATCACCGGCGTCGATCACGATCCGGCGCTGGCCGACGTCGTCCCTGAACAGGTTCGCGCCAGTTTTCGTGTGACGGGCATTGATGACTTCCTAAACGCCGCCATCACGGCGGGCGATACGTATGACCGGGTGATCGCATTCGACGTACTGGAACATTTCTCGCCCGAGCAAGGGCACGAATTGCTGGTGCGCATCGCAAAAATCCTGAAGCCCGATGGCCGAATTCATTTGAAGGTGCCCAACGCGGGCTCGCCGTGGGGCCAGCAATTCCAGTACGGCGACCTGACCCACCAAACCGCCTTCACCCCGGGCAGCCTGCGCCAGCTCGCCATATCGGCGGGCTATGTGTGCATCAACACCTACCCGCAACCGCTGGGCAGCCCCACCCGCCGGGCCTTAAGCGGCCTCCTGCACCGCCTCCTCAACACCATCCTCCCCACCCCGCCCGAAATCTGGGACGGCAATTTCTATGCGGTGCTGGAGAGACGTCCACCTAAATGACAATGCCGTCAGCCGAAAGATGTGTTCAGGCCAGCCGGTTTCCTTTAATTAGTGCCCTCCCGCCCCTTCGAACCCTGTCTATTGGAGAACGTTTAAGATGAGTGCCGTCCACGATCACGTCATTAACCCGGAATTCGCCGACCTTTTCATTGAGGAAGAGGTCAACGTTTACCGGACCTGTATTCAGGGGTTGTCCAACGAGCCCATTTGTGTTCGCCAGATTTTGGCGCGGGCCGACGAATTGCTGGGCGGCGAGGACGGGTTCGAGGGGCTGGGCGACACCTCGCAGACGGCCATTGTCGAGCGTTTGGCCACGGACCGGCCAAGGGTTTGCATCATTCAGGGGTCTGCCGATCATCCGGCCCATTTGCTGGATCATGAACACATGCTGCGCGCGTCGGCGCGCATCTGGCAGAACGGCGGGGTTCCGTTCACCTTTGGCGTTCCGGTCATTTGCGACGGCACGGCGCAGAACAACATCGGCCAAAGCTATTCGCTGGCCTCGCGCAATCACACGGCAACCGCCGTTAACATCAATTTCGAGGGCCACAGCTATCACGCGGCGTATGTTCTGTCGGGATGCGACAAGTCGCCCAGCGGCATTCTGTCGGGGCTGGCGGCCGCCGATCGGGCCCGGCGCGCGCCGGAGCGCGGTGCAGCCCCCGTGTGGGCGACGTTCGTTCCCTCGCACGTTCTTCGCGGCGGAACCATTCCGGCGGATACGCGGGCCAAGCTGCGCGCCTTGCAGGATCGGGCGGAAGATGCGGGCGACCAACAACTGTCTGCCGATATCGAGGAAAACTGCAAATACATCCTGCAATGCGCGTCCGACGAAGTGTTTCTGGGGCACTTTGAGCGGGCCATCGGCAAGGGCCTGATGGAACGGGCCGAGGCCGACCAGTTGCTGAATGAACTGGCCGCCAACAGTTGCCATGAGAAGGGCGGCGTGTGCGCCTTTAACGGAACCGGCAATTCCTCGCGCACGCTGGTTTCAGCCCTTGGGCTGGCCCCGCAAGAGTCCGAGCTGTTGCTGGACGAGCCCGAAACGGCCATCGTGTTTCGCAACGTCGATCATCTGTTCCGCCTTTTCAACAAGCCGGAATTTGCGCTCTGCGACATGCTGGCGCGCAACTACGCCAACGCCGTTCGCGTTCACAATGCCACCGGCAGCTCGACCAACCTGATGCTGCACATTCCCTGCATCATGCGCCACGCCGGGTATGACGTTACGGTCGCCGATTACGAACGGGTTCGCGATGCCCACCCCGTTCCCGATATCTTCGCCCACAGCCTGACCGAGGACCGCGACACCTACACCCTTGGCCTGCAGGCGAAGGCCGGGCAGAACCGAGGAATGGAAAGCATTTTCAGGGTTCTGGGCGATTTGGGCGTGCCCATGGATCTGGACGCCCCGACGGTTATGGGCAACACCTGGGGGATGCGCATTGCCGATCTGGACAAGCCGGTATCGGACGACCTGCCGCAGGAAAAATCGGTCATCCGCACATCGCCGGTTCGCGATATCTCCGGAACCGACGTTCTGCGCGGCAACTTCTTTTCCAAGTGCGCGCTGAAGGTGGCCGGCATGGCGACCGAACAGTACGAGCGCTTCAATGGCCGGGTCTTTCTGGTCCGCTATTACGAAAACGAGACCGATTGCACCCGCGATCTGCTGTCTGCCGATCTGGCCAAATCGCTGGGACAGTTGCCCGGTCTGACGCCGGAACTGTTCTCAGCACTTCGTAAGACCAATGGCGGTACGGCAGTCGACGTCGAAACCATGATCGTCGACGGAACGCTGGCCTTCGCCTTTGTTATCGCGGGGCAGGGACCGAAGGCGTTCGGCATGCCGGAAATGTTCACGCCGGGCCAGAATTTGCGCCATCATGGCATTCTGGAACGCACGTCCATCCTGATGACCGACGGCCGCTATTCGGGTGTCAGCAAGGGCGCGTGCGTTGGTCACGTCACCCCCGAAGCGTTCGAAGGCGGCGGTATCGGCGCGTTGGCCGACGGCGACTTGCTCTGGGTCCAGCTTGATGGTCATCGCATCGATTTGTTGGATCGCGATGCCTTCCTGGGCGGCGAGATGGTGATTGTCGACGCCGCCCCCGCGGAAGCACGAAACGAGCTGGTTCAGGCCCGACGCGAACGCATGGAACACAGGCGTTTGCAGGTCGCCGCGTGTAGTCTTCTGGATCATGTCACCGACGCCGAACACGGCATCGTACCCGACGCCGTGGATAGCCGCGCGGTATTGCAACTACCCGGTTGATTTAGGCGATTATTTGGCAGTTCTTGGTGAATTTGATTGTAGACTTCACTCCAAGCCCCATTTTCTGCTATGTTCGTTAGGAATGGGGGTGCGCACACAGGCCTTAAGGGCATGATTTAACTCGCGCAGGGGGCATTAGACGTGGGGCCAACGAAATTAACGGATGTCGACGTTCTGCTGGGCGACCACGATCAGAACTCGATTTCTATTCTGCGCGCTGTCCTCGGTAACAGCGGTTTTCGAAACATGCACGTTGGGCGGACCCTCGACGAGGTGCGCGAAAACGTCTCCAACGAATTGCCGGACCTTCTGATTTGCGATTACGATATACCGGGCGGTGACTTTTACGATTTTGTCCACGGCATCAGGCACAGCGAGATAGGGCGAAATCCGTTTCTTGCGATCATCGCCGTCACCCGCAATCCAAGCTCCGAGGTCGTCAGACGGATCAGCGAATGCGGAGCCGATCATCTCATCGTCAAGCCGTTTTCCACCAATCAGATGATGGATCGCATCAGGGCTCTGATTGAGACCCGAAAACTATTTGTCGTGACCAGCGACTATATTGGACCGGATCGGCGCGATGATGTCGAGCGGGGCGGCAAAGTTACGCGCATGAATGTGCCCAATACGTTGAAGGCCAAAGTCGTCGGCAAGGCAAGTGCGGATTCCATACAGCGGGCCATCGATATTGCCGTTGCCGAAGTAAACGTTCAGAAGCTCGAACGTTACGATGATGAAATCGCATTCCTCGTCGGCAAGATTGTTCCGTCACTGGCCAAAGGCGCCTTCGACGATACCGTCTTGCATTTCTTGCAACGTCTTCTCTATGTGGCGGGTGACGCCAGCCGCCGTCTGGTCGGAACCGGATACGCGCACGTGTCCGAATTGTGTCAGGCGTTGCACTCGGTCACCAATGTCGTTGTTGCCGAGAAAGGAAACTCCGACCCGCGAGACGTTCAACTTCTCGGTCTCCTTTCGCAGGCCATTAAGGTTGGTTTTGGTGCAAGCGAGGATATGATCGCCACAGCCTATAAAATCTCGGACAAAGCCCTTTCGCGTTTCCATCAGGTTCAGGCGGAAAGAGCGTCGAAAGGCGGCGGGGAGATCGAGCAGGTAGCTCCTTTGAGCGAACCTCCCGTTGTTGGCGTTGTCAGCGAAATCGAGGCCCCGGAGCGGGCTGCTGAGAAGGCCCCCACGCCGGCACCCGCAGCCAAACCCGCGCCAATGCCTCCTCCGCAAGGAAGCGCGGACGGTTTGGATGCGCCGAAGCCGCAGGCCGAAAGTTCCGTAAGCCCGGGGCACTTCGATGACGTGTTTGTCGGATGCGTTTGCGAATACCTTCAGCGGCTGATGTCCCTGTGGGAGGTCGATGGCGTGACGTCCGGGCCGACGCCGTTCCTGTTGTCGGCAGGGTTCCGGGAATGTTTGCTGGAAGTGGTAAGAAAATACATCGTCGCCGTCATTCCGGAAAACCGGCGAATGGTGGTCCTGGCGGGGAGCGTGAACAAGGACGATGTCAACCCCGAGCTGTTTTTGGAAATGTTCGATGCGCCGGATAAAGAGAACGTTCCGCGGTTCTTGTGGAACAAGTGGTGGGGCGACATTCAAAGCGTCATGACGACGGGTCCCAAGACGTTCGGCGTAAGCGAGGCCGTCGCGCGGGACGGCCCGAAGATTTGGGATATGATCAACAAGGCGGCGGTGGACGGCGACTTCGATCCGCCGACGGTCACGGACACTCCGCTGATTCAGCTCCTGTTCGATTTCCGAGAGGATGAAGTTCGCAGCGTCATGCGGGGCGCGCAGCAGGTTTTGCAGCACGAAGCCGATGAGGTGACGGACGCTGGGGCTTCACGTAACTTTTTTCTGGCCCAGATCGATTCCCTGCCGGTCCATTGCGGCGAATGGCTTGCCCTTTGGGCCTACTACTCGCAGTCAGAGGAATTCGGCAATAATATCCAGAAGTCGTTTGTTGCCAGCACCGGCAGGACGCGGAAGGAACGTCAGGAAGCGATGGCCTACTATTTGCGTTGGGCTCCCGATCTGACCCGCACGCCGCTGGATGACGACGGAAATATCATTGACCCCGAAGCCTCCGAAGCCCCGGAACAATAATCTTCGGCTTTAGCCGCTTGAAGATGCGCCACGCCAGCAACGCGGTCAGAATGGCGGCATAGATGAGTGGCTCACGCACATCGGCTTTGACCATCATGTAGAAGTGCACGACGGCCAGAATGCCCGCCGGATAAACCAGCCGGTGCAGGCGTTGCCACGATTTTCCCCCCAGCCGCTTCATCCAGCCCGAGGTCGAGGTGATCGCCAGCGGCACCAGCATGGCAAACGAGATCATGCCGATGGTAATGAAATTTCGTTTGATAATGTCGGCCCACACGGCGGCCATGTCGAAGAATTGGTCGAGCGCCACATAACTGGTCAGATGAAGGGAAACGTAAAAGAAGGCGAACAGCCCCGTCATGCGGCGAAAACGCGCCAGAACGCCCAACCCGAATGCCTCGCGCAACGGGGTTACGGCCAGCGCCACCAACATGAAGCGCAGTCCCCAATCGCCGAAGTAGCGAGTGGTCGCCTCAATGGGGTTGGCCCCCAGCCCGCCCGAAACCGCCAGCCACGCGTACCAGGCGATGGGGCCGAGGCAAAGCGCAAAGACGGCTGGCTTGGCCACCCGCCGAATTAACTTTTCGCGGTTCATCCTAATAGTATCGCTTCAAATCGAGTCCCGAGTAAAGCGATGCGACTTCGTCGGCGTAACCGTTGAACATCAAGGTTTCGCGCTTGAAAAATTCGCCGATGCGACGTTCCTTGGCCTGGCTCCAGCGCGGGTGGTCCACCTGCGGATTGACGTTGGCGTAAAAGCCGTATTCATGCGATGCCTGCTGGTTCCAGGTGCATGGCGGCTCTTTCTCGGTGAAAGTGATCTTGACGATCGACTTGATGGATTTAAAGCCATATTTCCACGGGATGACAAGGCGGATGGGCGCGCCGTTCTGGTTCAGAAGCTCCTCGCCGTAAAGACCGACGGTCAACAGCGTCAGGGGGTTCATGGCTTCGTCCATGCGAAGCCCCTCGACATAAGGCCAGGGCAGAATCGGGCGTTTTTGGCCGGGCATTTCTTCGGGGCGCACGATGGTTTCGAACGCCACGAATTTGGCTTTCGATGTCGGCGCAAATCGTTTGATAACGTCGCCCAGCGGGACGCCTACCCACGGCACCACCATTGACCACGCCTCGACGCAGCGCAGCCGGTAGATGCGTTCCTCCAGCTGGTGCGGTTTGATGACGTCCTCAAAGGCGTAGGTTCCCGGCTTTTCGCACTCCCCGGCAATTTCCACGGTCCACGGCTTGGCCTTGAACGCGCTCGAATTTTTCACCGGATCGTTCTTGTCCGTGCCGAACTCATAAAAATTATTGTAGCTGGTGACCGACATGAACGAGGTCTGCTCCTCGTCAGTGGCGAAATTGCCCTTGGCGATGTCGTCAAGCTTTCGCCCCGCCCAGGCTTGATCTGTAAGCAATTGACCCGCCGCCAGCCCCGCCCCGGCCACGGCGGCTGTTTTGAGGAATTTGCGGCGATTGAGGAAGACCGATTTCGGCGTGATTTCTGACGGCTTGACGTCGGACGGCTTGGCTATGCGGATCAACATTTTTGTCCCTCCCGAATAAACATGGCGTGGCAACTACTTCGCGAGTTTGGCCTCGATCTTCGGCCAGTTGGCTTCGCCTTTGGCGATATTGCCCAGAATATCGCCCGCCCAGGTGGTTTGCACCGACTTCGAATAGTTGAGGTACAATTTGCCGTTTTCAATGTGCCAGGCGTCGGGATCGATTTTCGCCGTATATCCCTGCGAAACGGCCCAGGCACAATAACCGCCGAACTGCGGGGCATACTTTTCGGGCATGGCGGCGAAGGCTTCTCGGTTTTCGGCGCTGGCGAATTTCCAGGTGGCACCCTTCCATTCCAGCGAATGATCCCCCGACCCCTTTATGGGCTTGCCAGCCTTGAAATAGGCAACCGAGTCGTAGCCTTTGATGGCCGAGCCCCAGGACGAATAAACCAATTCGCCTGCCTTGGCGGGCCAGGCGCCGCCGACGGCGGCCACAAAAATTGCGGCGGCAACGAGAAGCACTGCACCCAATGCGAAACGGCGGTTCTCACGTTTAACTTCTTGCGCAACCATCGAAACCTCTCCGGCCCCGAAAGGACCTATTTCTTGCGGACAATCTTCTGGGCCGCCCGACCCACGGAAAAGCCCCATGCACTCCCTAGGTAGGAAGGGCCCCTGGTTCCGTCGAATAACAAAGGCGTGAGCCGTTGCCAAAAGGCTGTGGCTTTTCTATGGTTGAACAAGCGCATCGGGTAGGGGCGTTCATATGCGGGTATTATACCACCTCTGGCTTTCGCCGTTTTGCCGGAAGGTGCGGATCGTTCTTCACGAGAAAAAGATCGAGTTTGAGATGCGCGCCGAACAAGTGTGGGAACGGCGCGAGGCTTTTCTTGCGCTTAACCCGGCGGGCGAGGTTCCGGTGCTGGTCGAACCCGATGGGACGACCCTTTCGGGAAGCCTGACCATTTGTGAATGCCTGGACGAGATCAATCCCGAACCGCCGCTGGTGGGCCAGCACCCGTTCCAGCGGGCCGAGGTCCGGCGGCTGGTCTCGTGGTTCGACATGAAGTTCAACCGCGAGGTTACTGAAAACCTCGTCGGCGAAAAAATCACCAAGCGGTTCCTGGGGTTGGGGCAACCCGATTCGGGCGCCATTCGGGCCGGTCACGCAAATATTCACACCCACCTGGACTACATCGCCTATCTGATCGGGCAGCGCAAATGGCTGGCCGGTGATTTCTTCTCGTTGGCGGACATCGCCGCCGCCGCCCACCTTTCATGTGTGGATTATGTGGGCGACGTTCCGTGGGAAGAGCACGAAGAGGCCAAGGACTGGTACGCGCGGGTCAAATCCCGGCCCAGTTTCCGCGCTCTTCTGGCCGATCACATTCCCGGTGCGCCGCCGCCCAAACATTACGCCGATCTGGATTTCTGAGCTTCGGCTTCGTTGATCCCGTATTTCCGCAAACGGTTTCGTAACTGGTCGTAGGTCAGGCCCAGATGCCGGGCCGTGGCCCGCTGATTGTAGCGGTTGGCTTCGAGCGCCGTTTCCAGCATATCGACTTCAAATTGGCCCATGGCCTCGCGCAGGTTGGGGCTTTGCGATGGTTCAGCGGGCGTGTCTTTGGGTTGTGCCAGGCCGGGCCGATAGGGCGACGCGAACGGGTCAAACTGGATATCGTCGATGGGGGTCGTTTCATCGGGCCAGCGATAGACGGCGCGCTCGGCCACGTTCTTGATCTCGCGTACGTTGCCGGGCCAGAAATAGGCCATCAGGCTGGCGCTTGCGGCGGGTGTGAAGCCGGGGAAGGCGTTCCAATCCAGTTCCCTGGCCATGGCGCGGGCAAAAAACGTGGCCAGCAAGGGAATGTCCTCGGGCCGGTGGCGAAGGGGTGGAATGGTCAGCACCTCAAAGGCAAGGCGGTCCAGCAGATCGTGGCGGAACCGACCGGCGGCGGCCTCGCCCGGTAAATCCACGTTGGTGGCGGCGATGACGCGCACGTCGACCCGCACGGCTTCGCTGCCGCCCACACGCTCCATCTCGCCGTATTCGACGACGCGCAGGATTTTCTCCTGCACGGCCTGCGACGCGTTGGCGATTTCATCCAGGAAAAGCGAGCCCCCGTCGGCCCGCTCAAAGCGGCCCATGCGGCGGCGTACGGCACCCGTAAAGGCCCCGGCCTCGTGGCCGAAAAGCTCGGTCTCCAGAAGGGTCTCGGGCAATGATGCGCAGTTGAGCTTTATCAGCGGGCGGCCCCACCGCGCCGACAGAAAATGAAGCCGCGCGGCGATCAGTTCCTTGCCGGTGCCGCGCTCGCCGATGACCAGGGCGGGCCGGTTCAGGGGCGCGGCCAGCGACACCGCTTCCATCATTTCAAGAAAGGCGCTCGATTCGCCGATCAGCGGCGGAAGATCAGTTGTCGGTCCGGGCATTTGAAAAATATACCATAAAATAGTGAGAAATACTAATAAATGGTATTTATGGCGTGGCTGCTTCAGGCATGAAAAGCGCACTTTCCTTTGTTTTCAGCTGGTTAACCAGTTGGCACGGCATCTGCAAAGTACCAAACCAACTGAAGCAAATTGAAAACCACAGGAACACAGCACCATGGGTATTTTCTCGCGTCTTTCCGACATCGTTAATTCCAACGTCAACGCCATTCTGGACAGCGCCGAAGATCCGGAAAAGATCATCCGGCTGATTATCCAGGAAATGGAGGAGACGCTGGTCGAGGTTCGGGCCACTGCCGCCCAGACCATCGCCGAACGCAAAGACATCCAACGCAGCCTCACGCGCTATGAAGACGCCCAGGCCGAGTGGGATCGCAAGGCCGAAGTGGCTTTGATCAAAGGCCGCGAGGACCTTTCCAAGGCGGCACTGGTCGAAAAGGCCAAGCTGCGCGAAACGGCGGCTGCGTTGAAGGCCGAACTGGATGGTCTGGACGATGCGCTGGCCCACGGCGAAGCCGATATCGTCAAATTGCAGGGCAAGCTGAAAGAGGCTAAGGCCAAGCAAAAGTCGATCAAGGCCCGTCACGAAACCGCTACGTCCCGGCTTAAGGTTCGTCGTAAACTGTACGACGGACGGGTCGAGGATGCCTTCGCGCGTTTCGATAAAATGGAAAAGCGTCTTGACGAAACCGAAAGCGAGGTTGAGGCTTTCGATCTTGGACGCACCAAATCACTGACGGAGGAGATCGCCGAGCTTGAAGCCGAAAGCGCCGTCGAGCAGGAACTCGCCGCCCTTAAGGCCCGCATGGCCAAAGGCAACAACAAGAAGACCAAGAAGTAGGTCTTCTGCGAGTGTACCGAGATGGAAACGCTGCTGACGATCTTTCTGGCCCTTGTGGAAGCGATAATTCGATATGTCTTTCTTTGGATTTGTTGAAACGCCACTGATCCTCTTTTTGGTAATCGTGGCTCCGGTCTGGATCATTGCCCACTACACGATGCGTTGGCGTTCAGCCAAAACGCTATCGACGGATGACGAACAGATTCTGACCGAATTGTGGGAGAGCGTCCCCAAGATGGAAAACCGCATCAAGAACCTGGAGCGGATTCTGGACGCCGAAGTTCCCGATTGGAGAGAACAGTTATGACAATGCGTTACGAATTTCACGAAACCTGTTCACGCATTCGCCGCTTTCGGCCACGTGCCGACGCCATCTTCCTGGGCGTGTGCGCCACCATCGGAACGCGCTTCGGCATCAGCCCTTGGTGGGTCCGCGCGGGCGTTCTGGTGTGCTTCTTTTCGGCCCCGTTCCTGACCATCGCGGCCTATCTGGTAGCCGCCGCCCTGATCGCGCGGAACCCGTCTTGGAGATGGGGCATATGAAAAAGCGGGACAAAAAGTGGCGGCGCAGACAGCAGAGGTGGGAAGGAAATTTCCAAATGTGGTGTCACGGGCCCAGAGGCCGTTTCCGTTCCTTCTGGGACGAGCCTACCGAAGGCGGTCGGCCCAGCCCCAACCGGCTATACCGCAATCTCGACACGGCGATGCTGAAGGGGGTTTGCGCAGGCATCGCCGATTATTTCGGAATTGAGCCGATTATCGTACGCGGTGGCGCTATTGTGTCGTTGTTTGCCTTCACGCCGCCCACCATCATCGTTTACGTGGTGCTCGCCAAGGTCCTGCCGCCGCGGCCCGCTGACCTTTACGAAACTCCCGGCGAGGAAGCCTTCTGGACCCGCGTGCGTGTCGAACCCACCGGAACCGTCGCCACCCTGCGCCACCGCTTCCGCGAAATGGAAAAGCGCCTGCGCAACGTGGAAACGTTTGTGACGTCTCGGGAGTTTAGGTTGAACCGCGAGATTAACGACCTTTAGACTTCCGGTATCAAAAGGGCGCTAATTGACAACAATCCGTCGGCCATATAAAGAGGCCCGGAATTCTACATTGTCTACATACGGCCATGATGCCATCGGCGCTCTGATCACGCTTTTATGCGTTCGACGGGCGAGGATGGGTGTGCGCTCTGGCCATCCCCGAAAAATTAATTGAAATTCCATACGGCTGCGGTCCTTTGTCCGCAATGCCGGAAAGGCTCAAAATTATGTATGCCGAACTGAATAACATTCATCAGCGTCCCCAACCGTTTTCCGTTTACACCGCAGATGTGCTGTGGACGGAACCGCATTTGTCGCAACAGATGCTGCACTATCACCTGAACCAGGACACCGACCTGGCCTCGCGCCGATTGCCGAGCATTGACGGCGTTGTCGACTGGATCGATCGGAAGTTTGATCTGAATGGCAAGAACGTCTGCGATCTGGGTTGTGGGCCGGGCCTGTACACTCAGCGATTTGCCGAGCGTGGGGCCCAAGTGTTGGGGTTGGACTTTTCTGCAAACTCCATTTCGTATGCGCAAAAGGCAGCCCGTGAAGCCGGACACGAAGTTGAATACAAAGTGGCGGATTATCTAAAGGACACCCTGCCTTCGGGCCAGGACCTGATCACCATGATCTATTGTGATCTGTGCCCTCTTTCACCTGGGCAGCGCCAAGTGATCTACCAGAAAGTTCGTCATGCCCTGCAGCCGGGTGGCGCATTTCTGTTTGACGTCATGTCTACAACGGCGTTTGACGCCCGCGAGGAAAGCTCTGCTTTCGGCCATCGGTTCATGGGCGGTTTCTGGGCAGAGGGCGACTACTTCGCGTTTCAGAACACGTTCAAGTATGACCCGGAAAAGCTGGTGCTGGACCAATATACGATCGTCGAAGCGCATCGCACGTGGCAGGTCTTCAACTGGCTGCAGCACTTCAGCGAGGAAGACATCATTTCCGAGCTAGAGCAGAACGGCTTTGACGTGATGGAGATCGTCAGGGACTTCGCGAATGCCGGTGGCAATGGCGACGGCGAGCATTTTGGCGTTATCGCAAAGAGGAGGCCGAAATGAACCCAAACGAGTTACCCCCTCAGGCACTGCTTATGAATTTCATTGTCGGAAAATGGATAAGCAAACCGGTATACGTGGCTGCCGAATTGGGCATAGCGGATCTGTTGGCCGAAGGTTCCAAAAGTATTGAAGAGCTTGCGCTAGCCAGCCGGTCCCATGCCCCCTCGCTTTACAGGATGATGAGAGCCCTGGCGAGTGTCGGCATCTTTGCCGAGACGGAAGAAAGACGGTTTGAACTGACGCCAATGGCCGAACTCCTGAAAAGCGGCGCAATGCGATCCTTTGCCTTGATGTTCAATTCTGACTGGAGCGACCGGGCATGGGAGCGTTTTATCGACAGTGTGAGAACCGGCGGCACAGCTTTTGAAATGGCGCATGGAATGCCGGTTTCCGACTGGCTTGAAAAAAATCCCCGGGCGGCGGACGTGTTTAACGAGGCCAACGCGGTAAAAGCTGCTCGTTCTCACCGGGCAATTGTTGATGTCCATGATTTCTCGGGCATCAACACACTGACGGATGTTGGCGGAGGGCTCGGCGCATTGATGGCGGAGGTTTTGAGTGCGAATCCTTCGATGAAAGGAGTTGTTGCGGATGTTCCCTCCGTTATCAATAAAACGGAAGAGTTTATCCGGTCCCGGGGACTTGAAGATCGCTGCAAGACAGTTGAATGCGATTTTTTCAAAGAGATTCCGGCCGGGAGTGATGGATATCTCATGTCACATATCCTTCATGACTGGCCGGACGACCAGTGCGAGATAATCCTGGGAAATTGCCGCAAAGCGATGAAACCGGAATCAACGCTGTTGGTTGTTGAGATGATTGTTCCCCCCGGGAACCAGCCTTCAATCGCCAAGCTTCTGGACCTTGAGATGCTTGTTACGACAGGTGGGCGCGAACGCACAGAAAAGGAGTTCAAAATACTGCTTGAATCGTCAGGGTTTAAACTTTCGCGAATAATATCCACGGAAGCTGGCGTTAGCGTAATCGAGGGAATTCGGGAATAATTTAATACATCAATTGTGTCAGCCCGGATCGTACGTACAAAGCGCCTACTTCTCCAACCCGGCATCCATCGTTTGCAGATTGGTTTGCGCCGTTCTGGCGGCCTGGGTGTCGGGGGCGAGGGTGATGACCAGCAGCCAGTCTTCGCGGGCGCCCGCGTCGTTGCCCGTCAATCGCCGGATGAGGCCGCGTTCAAGGAGTGCCAGCGGATTGTCGGGGTCGATCAGGAGGGCCTGTTCGGCGTCGGCCCCGGCGTTTTCCAAATCGTCCATATAGCGCCGCGCGGCGGCCCGAAAGACAAACGCTTCGGCCCGCCGGGGATTGATCTCGATGGCGCGGCTGAAATCGGTTTCGGCGGCTGCGTAGCGGTGCATGGCGGCCCGCGCGAGGCCGCGATCCACCAGCAGGTCTGTATCATCGGGCTTCAAGCCCAAGGCGGCACTTAGAACATCGTCGGCGTGTTCGGGATCGTCGGCCAGCAGCCACCCTTGCGCCGCGTGGCCCAAAAGGTCGGCCTTGAAAGCAGGTTCGGCGACGACTTTTTGAGCCAGGGCTTCGAAGCGCGTCGCCGATTCGGCGTATTGTTTCAGGTACAGAAGCGCCTTGGCGATACAGTGGTCGGCAGCGTCACCACCGCCCAATTCACGCCACGCCAGCGCCGAATCGAAAGCGGCGCCCGCTTCACGTTCGGCCAGCGACATGCAGGCTTCGTACTGGCGGGCGTGGTCGATCTCCTCGGCCATGGCCGGGAGGCAGGCCAAAATCATCAGGCAAACGGGAAGGATTTTTCGCAACGTCTTGTTCCATGCAGGTGTCTGCCGATAGACTCCGGGTAATCGCTTCGCAATGCAAGCCCGGTGGATAACGATTTTGCCAAAACTGTTTTGTTTCGGATTGGGTTACAGCGCCCTTGTTCTGGCCCGCAGGCTGCTGGCCGACGGATGGGACGTGGCGGGAACCTGTCAAAGCGAGGCGCGGGCAAGCGAACTGCGCGGCTCGGGGATTGACGCGCATCTCTTTGAGCGCGGGCCCTTTCCGCTTGAAGACGTCACCCATTTGTTAAGCTCGGTTCCGCCCAGTGATGGGGGGGATGTGGTGCTTGATGCCTTGCCCGCCGACTTAGGCGTTAACTGGATTGGCTATCTTTCGACAACGGGTGTCTACGGCGACACCGGCGGCGCGATGGTTGATGAGACTTCGCCCCTTGCCCCCACATCGTCGCGTAGCGAGGCCAGGGTCGACGCCGAAAAAGGCTGGCTGGCCCGGAACGGCCATATTTTCAGGCTGGCAGGTATTTACGGGCCGGGGCGCAGCGTACTGGATCGGGTTCGGGCCGGAACCGCCCGGCGCATAGAAAAACCCGGACACGCCTTCGGGCGCATCCATGTGGAAGATATCGCGGGCGTTCTGACTGCCTCCATGGCGAGGCCTGCCCCCGGTGAAATTTACAATGTTTGTGATGACGAGTCCGCTGCACCCGCCGACGTGACCGCATACGCTTGCGACCTGTTGGGTGTTGCGCCGCCGCCGGTTGTCTCATTCGATGAAGCGGCCCGCGAAATGTCGCCCATGGCCTTATCATTCTGGCGCGACAACCGGCGCGTCGATAATTCCAAAATGAAACGCGATCTCTGCGTAACGCTGGAATACCCCACCTACCGCGAAGGGCTGCAGGCCATCCTCAGAGCCCAAAATTAAAGCATAGATGCCAAGGTGCGGCCCAGACGGTCCAGGTCCTCGGGTTCCGACAATCGGTGGTCGCCGGATTTGACGAACTGAATTTCCACGTCGTCGCTTTCGATCATCTGGCAGATGCGCAAAGACGTTTGCCAGGGAACGTCCGGATCTTCCATGCCGTGGATGATGCGTAACCGCATGGAAAGCGGCATCTTGCGCCGCAGAACCAGATTTTCCCGGCCATCCTCGATCAGGCCTTTGGTGAAGGGCGTCGGGTCGGGTCCGTATTCGCTGTAGATGTAAACAACGCCGTCGCGCTCAATCGTCGCCATCTGTTCGTCGCTGAGTTCCTTGGGCAGGATGTCTTCGGTGAAATCCGGGGCCGGAGCAATGCCCAGCAGCCCGGCCACGCGCTCTGGCCGGGCCAGTGCCGCCAGCAGCATGATCCAGCCACCCATGCTGGAACCGACCAGGATTTGCGGCCCCTCGGTCAATTCGTCCAGAACGTGAACCGCATCGTCCGCCCAATGGCCAATCGTGCCGTCGGTGAAGGCGCCGGATGACTGTCCGTGGCCGAAATAGTCGAAGCGCAGAAAGGCCTGTCCGCGCGCCTTGCACTGTTCCTCGACGAACAAAGCTTTGCTGCCGGTCATGTCCGACATGAAGCCCGAAAGGAACACAACGCCGGGAGACTTTCCGGTTGTCTTGTGGTAGGCAATTGCCGCGCCGTCGGCACGTGTTAGTATTGAGGGTGCGGGGGGCGCGATGATCGCGTCGTTCATGGCGTAACCAATTTAACGTTGTTGACGGAAATGAGCGAAGAAACGCAGCATAACACCGAGAATGCGCCCACGGAACCCGGGCAGCTTGCAACCGTATTGCAAGTGCTGCCGGCGCTAGGCGCGGGCGGCGGGGTCGAGCGCGGGACCATCGAGATCGCGCGCGCCATTTCCGATGCGGGCGGCCGTTCGCTGGTGGTTTCGGCGGGCGGGTCACAGGTTCACGAGGTCGCGCGTGCCAAGGCCGAACATTTCACCCTGCCCGTCGACAGCAAGAACCCGCTGGTCATGCGCGCCAATATCGAACGTCTGCAACGTCTGATCATTGACGAGAAGGTCGACATCGTCCACGCCCGCTCGCGCGCCCCTGCCTGGAGCGCGTATTACGCGGCCAAACGAACCGACCGGGCTTTTGTAACGACGTTCCACGGTGTTTACGGCGCGGGAAATCCGATCAAGCGAAAATACAATTCGGTGATGACGCGCGGGGACCGGATCATCGCCATTTCCAATTTCATCGCCGGGCATATGCGCCAGATGTATGGCGTACCGTCATCGAAAATCAGGGTCATTCATCGCGGCGTCGATCTGAATGTGTTCGATCCGGCGAAGGTCTCCGCCGAACGGGTCGCCACCCTGGCCGGGCAATGGCGGCTGGACGATGGCTTGCCTGTGGTCATGCTTCCGGGAAGGTTGACCCGGTGGAAGGGACAGTCCGTTTTTCTCGAAGCGATTTCACGCCTGGGGCGCAAGGATTTGCGCTGCGTACTGGTCGGCTCGGATCAGGGGCGGACCGACTACCGCCAGGAATTGGAAGACCTGATCGCGCGTCACGATCTGGGTGGGGTGGTGCGTATCGTCGATCATTGTTCGGACATGCCGGCGGCTTACATGCTGACCGATGTGGTGGTTTCGGCCTCGACCGACCCCGAAGCCTTCGGGCGCGTCGTTCCCGAGGCGCAGGCCCTGGGGCGGCCGGTGATTGCCAGCGATCACGGCGGCGCACGCGAAACCGTGGTTGAGGGTGAAACCGGCTGGTTGACGCCGCCGGGCGATGCCCAGGTTCTGGCGACAACCCTTGAACGCGTGCTTTCGCTGGACAGTCAGGCCCGCCGCCTGCTGTCTGCTAAGGCCATTGCCCATGTGCGCGCCGAATTCTCCAAGGATGCCATGTGCGCCAAAACCCTGGATGTCTATAACGAGGTCATCAGGAGGTGATGGAAACGGGACCGTCCCGCATTCTGGTTATCAAGCTGGGTGCGCTTGGCGATCTGGTTCAGGCGTTCGGCCCCTTTGCCGCCATTCGCCGCCATCATGAAGACGCCCATATTACCCTGTTGACGAGCCCGCCCTACGCCGCCTTTGCCGAGGCCAGCGGATTGTTCGATCAGGTGTGGTGGGACAGCCGGCCGAAATTCTCCCAACTGGTTGAGTGGCTGGCTTTGCGCCATCGCCTTCGCGCCGGGAGCTTCGAGCGTGTCTACGACTTGCAAACCTCGGACCGCAGTTCCTTTTATTTCAGACTGTTTTGGCCGGGGCCAACTCCTGAATGGTCGGGCATCGCCAAGGGATGCTCGCACCCGCACGCCAATGCGAAACGCGATTTGATGCACACCGTCGAGCGTCAGGCCGAGCAGCTTGGCATGGCGGGGATCGAAACGGTTCCGGCCCCTGATTTCTCGTGGGTCGCAGCAGATGTGGCGAGGTTTGATCTGCCGGGGCGATATGCCCTGCTGGTTCCGGGCGGCGCCCCCCACCGGCCCGCCAAACGCTGGCCGGTTGAACGGTATGGCGAGTTGGCGAACTGGCTTTTCCGCCAGGGAATTTTACCGGTTCTGATCGGCACCCAAGCCGAGGGCGACATTCTTGCGGCCATATCCGAGGCCTGCCCGCAAAGCCGTTCGCTGGCCGGAAAAACCGATTTTCTCGACATCGCGGCGCTCGCCCACGGCGCGGTATCGGCGGTTGGCAACGATACGGGCCCCATGCACCTGATTGCCGCCGCCGGGTGCGCCAGCGTCGTGCTGTATTCAGGCGAATCCGATCCGGCCCTGTGCGCCCAGCGCGGCCCGCGCGTGGCCGTCCTCAGGCGAACTTCGCTTGACGATCTCGCCCCCCCCCAGGTCGAGAAAGTCCTCGCCGCCCTGTGGCAGGAACGAACGACTTCCTAAAGTCCTTGACACGGCACGGCTAATTTCAGACATACAGCCCGCACTATCACGTTGAAACAGGAAGAGAAAATGGACGGCAATATCAGCGTCAGGCTGCCCGACGGCAGTGTTCTGAGTTACGACAAGCCGGTATCGGCGGCCGAAGTGGCCGCGAGTATCGGTCCCGGACTCGCGAAAGCCGCAATGGCGGCCCGCATCAATGGAACACTGGTCGACCTTTCGACTATGATCGAGGGTGACGCTGAACTGGCTCTGATCACCAAGAAAGACGAAACCGACGCGCTGGATCTGATCCGTCACGACGCAGCCCACGTTATGGCGCAGGCCGTACAGGAGTTGTTCCCCGGCACCCAGGTCACCATCGGTCCGTCCATCGAAAACGGCTTTTATTACGACTTTGCCCGCGAAACCCCGTTTACGCCCGATGATCTGGTGGTCATCGAAAAGCGCATGGGAGAACTCGTCGACGCAGATATCGCCTTTGTGCGCGAGGTCTGGGACCGTGACGAAGCGGTGAAGTTCTTTGAAGACAAGGGCGAGAAATACAAGGCCGAGATCATTCGCGATCTGCCCGCCGACGAAGCTGTTTCCCTGTACCGTCAGGGCGACTGGATCGATCTGTGCCGCGGGCCGCATCTGCCGTCCACCAAAAAGGTCGGCAAGGCGTTCAAGCTGATGAAGCTGGCCGGAGCCTATTGGCGCGGCGACTCGCGCAACGAAATGCTGCAACGCATCTATGGAACGGCGTGGGCCGATGACAAGCAGCTCAAGGCTTACCTGCGTATGCTCGAAGAAGCCGAAAAGCGCGACCACCGTCGCTTGGGCCGCGAAATGAACCTCTTCCATTTCCAGGAAGAGGCCCCCGGCGCTGTGTTTTGGCACCCCAAGGGCTGGACGCTGTTTCGCCGCCTGATCAATTACATGCGTACCCGTCAGGACCGGGCCGGATACGTCGAGATCAATACACCCGGCGTCATGGACCGCTCGCTGTGGGAACGCTCGGGCCACTGGGATACGTTCCGCGAGCACATGTTCACGACGAAAACCGTGGACGAACGCGTTTTTGCACTGAAACCCATGAATTGCCCCGGCGGCATTCAGGTCTTCAAGCAAGGCATCACCAGCTATAAGGATTTGCCGCGTCGTATCGCCGAGTTCGGCAGGGTCAACCGCTATGAGCCTTCGGGTTCGTTGCATGGCCTCATGCGCGTGCGTGAGTTCACCCAGGACGACGCCCATATATTCTGCACCATGGATCAGATGCAGAAGGAATCGCGCGATGTCGTGGAACTGATCCTTGATATCTACAAGGATTTCGGCTTCGAGGACGTGCGCATCAAGTTCGCCGACCGTCCCGAAAAGCGGATTGGTTCGGACGAAGATTGGGATCAGCTTGAGACGGCCCTCAAGGGTGCGCTGGAGCAGATGGGCTACGAATACAGCTACAATCCGGGTGAAGGGTCGTTCTACGGGCCGAAGCTGGAGTTTGTGCTGCGCGACGCCATTGGCCGCGACTGGCAGTGTGGCACGCTACAGGTAGACTTCGTGCTGCCC
>JABGRG010000168.1 GCA_018648445.1 Rhodospirillales bacterium
GGCGGGAGCCATCGGCGGGCTTTACAAGGAAAACGCCTCCATCTCGGGGGCTGAAATGGGCTGTCAGGGCGAGGTCGGCGTGGCCTGTTCAATGGCCGCCGCCGGGCTGGCCGCCGCCTTGGGCGCGACCAACCGCCAAATCGAGAACGCCGCCGAGATCGGCATGGAGCATAATCTGGGACTAACCTGCGATCCCGTCGGCGGGCTGGTTCAGATCCCCTGCATCGAGCGCAACGCCATGGGCGCGGTCAAGGCCATCAATGCGGCTTCGATCGCCCTGGAAGGCGACGGCAGCCATGTGGTGCCGCTGGACACGGTCATCGAAACCATGCGCCAGACCGGCAACGATATGCAGTCCAAGTACAAGGAAACCTCACGCGGCGGCCTGGCCGTCAATCTGGTGGATTGCTGATTCAGTTGCCGGGGGCGAGCTTCAGCCAATCATGCCGGTCGCGCGACCGGACGACAACGCGTCCGACCGACATGCTTTCGCCTGCCGCCGGAAGAACGTCCATGGGGATTTCCGTTCCGGCGGCGCCTCGCGCCCGCACCCTGCGAAAGAAGTCCACCATGCCGTGAATGGTTTGACCGTCGACGCCCATGATGATGTCGCCTGCCTGCATCCCCGCCTTATCTGCCGGTCCGTCCTTGGTCACACGGGTGACGAACACGCGGCCCGCGGTTTCGCCGGTGGTCAGGCCCAGCCACGGCTGCGCCGGGTCGGTGCGGCGGCCAGATGTAAGAAGATCGGCCATAATCGGTTTCAGAAGGTCGATGGGAACAAACATATTGCCCTGCATCATCGGCGGACCGCGAAAGGCGTCATTGACGACCAGAGAGCCGATCCCCACCAATTCGCCTTGCGGGTTGATAAGAGGCGCGCCGCCGAAACCCGGATGGGCCGGAGCGGTGAAGATGGCGTTTTCTAAAAGGTATTCCCAGTACCCGGCGAACGGACGGCGGTCCACCACCCGTTGCGGGGTCATGGGTTGCTGCCCGTCCAGACTGAGGGCCAGAACCGCATCGCTTTCCCCCACGTTGGAAGAACGGCCAAGGCGAACCGGTTCGACCGCCAACGGCGCGAGCGCACGCAACAGGCCGAACCCGGTTTCATGGTCGTAAGCGACGATGGAAGCCGGGATTTCACGCCCTTCCGAATCCGTCAGGTTTACCGAACTGGCTTCAAGGATCAGGTATCCGATGGTTAGAACCAGACCGTCGCCGTCGATCACCACGCCAGCGCCCCTGCGCGTGCGGCCCAGGGAATTGGCGGTTCGGGCTTCGGCTGGAACGTCGGCCTCAACAACCACGACGGCGCGGAGAATTTCGCGAACGCTTTCGCGGGTCAATGTGGCTGCCGGGGCCGATGCGCTTGCGAAAAGGCCAATCAGGACGACAACGGTGATGCAATGAAGGAGGCGCATTTTCAATCCTCCTGAAAATACCGATCCCAATTAAGTGGGAACCCTTCGGCCCGACGAAAAGGTTTTTGAATGTTTAAAACCATTGCTATAACCCGCTCATGTCTGATCCTTTTGACTTGGCCGAACCGAACACGCCTTCACCCTCGCCGGTGGTTGGGACTCCTTACCTTGACGGTTTGAACGAGGGGCAGCGCGAAGCCGTTGAAGCCATCGACGGTCCGCATCTGGTGCTGGCCGGCGCAGGCACGGGGAAAACCCGCGTGCTGACCACCCGGCTGGCCCACATCCTGATTCAAGGCAAGGCCCGTCACTGGCAGGTTCTGGCCGTCACCTTCACCAACAAGGCGGCCCGCGAAATGCGCGAACGGGTCGGCGCGATTTTGGGGACCGAGGTCGAAAACTGGTGGGTCGGAACCTTCCATGCATTGTGCGTTAAAATCCTGCGCAAACATGCGGCAGCCGTCGGCTTGTCATCCAACTTCACGATCCTCGATGATGACGATCAGGTGCGCCTAATCAAGCAGTTGCTGGACGTTCACGGCATTGATGAAAAGAAGACACCCGCGCGGGCCGTGTTGTCGGTCATCCAGCGCTGGAAAGACCGTGGACTGACGCCTGACAAGGTGACTGGCGGCGAGGGCTCGGACGCATTCGATGGGCAGGCGCTGAGCCTTTACGAGGATTATCAGGCGCGCCTGCAAAGCCTGAATGCGGCCGATTTCGGCGATCTTTTGCTGCACTGCCTGACGCTTCTGCAAAACGACGCCGAGGTGCTGGCGAAGTACCGCGACCAGTTTCGCTACATCATGGTCGATGAGTATCAGGATACCAACGTTGCTCAGTATTTGTGGCTGCGGCTGTTGGCCGGGACCGGCGGCAATATCTGCTGTGTCGGCGACGACGACCAGTCCATCTATTCGTGGCGTGGGGCCGAGGTTGAAAATATCCTGCGTTTCGAAAAAGATTTCCCCGGCGCCCATGTGGTGCGGCTGGAACGCAATTACCGCTCGACCCCCAATATTCTGGGCGCGGCTTCGGGCCTGATCGCCAACAACGACGGGCGGCTGGGCAAGACCCTGTGGACCGAGGGTGACGCGGGCGACAAGGTGGTGCTCAACGGTGTCTGGGACGGGGCCGAGGAAGCGCGCTATATCGGCGGCGAGATCGAGGTTCTGCATTCCAAAAAACACAAGCTGAACCAGATCGCCATTTTGGTGCGCGCCGGTTTTCAGACCCGCGAGTTCGAAGAACGGCTGATTACCCTGGGCGTTCCCTACCGCGTTATCGGCGGCCAGCGCTTTTACGAACGTCAGGAAATCCGGGACGCCATTGCTTATTTGCGGGTGATCTGGCAGCCCAATGACGATCTGGCGTTTGAACGCATCGTCAACGTGCCCAAACGCGGCATCGGCAAGGCAACTCTGCAGACGGTCCATATTCTGGCCCGTAGCCAGCGCATTTCGCTCAGCGCTGCCGTCGCCCAGTTGGTCGAGACGGACGAGCTGAAAGCCAAGGCGCGCAACACGCTGGCAAACCTGATGGTCGAGTTCGAGCGCTGGCGCAGTCTTCTGGAAGGGGCCAATCAGGGCGAACTGATGGCCGAGGTTCTGGATCAATCAGGCTATATCGACATGTGGCGGGCCAGCCGCGCACCCGATGCGCCGGGCCGGATCGACAACTTGAAGGAACTGGTCGCCGCCATGGACCAGTTTGACAGTCTGGAGGCTTTTCTCGAACACGTCAGTCTGGTCATGGAAAACGACGAGGCCGTCACCGACGACAAGGTCAACCTGATGACCCTGCACGGGGCCAAGGGTCTTGAATTCGAAACCGTTTTTCTTCCCGGCTGGGAGGAGGGCCTGTTCCCCCATCAACGCGCGTTGGACGAAGGCGGAACCGGCGGTTTGGAGGAAGAGCGGCGGCTGGCCTACGTGGGGCTGACGCGGGCGCGGGCGCGGGCCACCATCTGTTTCGCCGCCAACCGCCGCATTTACGGCCAATGGCAAAGCGCCATTCCGTCGCGCTTTATCGACGAGTTGCCGGAAGAATACGTGCGGCGATCGGCGGCACCTGGCCTTTACGGGTATGGCGGGGGCTTGGGCGAGGGCGGTTCGCGCGGCGCGTTTCGTGATGGCGGGGCTTCTTTTGGCGGAAACGGTGGCGCGCGTCGCCAACGGCGCGCCGGGCTGATCGACGACGCCGGATGGCGAACCGAATCAGGGGCTGAGGAGCGGTCGAAATTTGATCTGGGACAGCGCGTATTTCATCAGAAGTTCGGCTATGGCCGGATCGTTGCAATCCAGGGAAACAAGCTGGAAATAGACTTCGAACACACCGGCATCAAGAAGGTTGTTGACAGCTTTGTTGACAACGTGTAACCGGCAAGTGGGGGAAAAGGAAGATACTGCGGCGAACGCGGGGCTTTTACCTTTTTTTTACCAAGAGCGGCTAAGGTAGCCAAAAAAGAAACCAACCCCAGGGAGATCTAAGCATGGGGGAAAAATATATGGCGCGGTACTCCGTGGTTTATGATGATTTGATCGCCAAATGGGCGGTCGTCGATACAAATGCCGCCGGAATGGTGATCGGATTTCACGATCACGAAGACGTTGCGCATAACTCGGCCCGGAACGAAGAAGAAATTTGGCCCGAGCGTTACGGCGAGAGTGAATAACGGGGCCTTAGCCCACCGAAACAACCCATCCTTGGGAGTTCCGTAAGTGACCATTACGGCAGCCGTCTGGCGCATTGCCTGCATCGTGCCAAGGCGTTGTGCCGATGCTTTTGTCGAATGCCTGGAACTTCATTGCGCCGCCGTCACCTGGTTCCTTCCCGACGAAGACGCCCCCGAAGGCCGTATTGAAGGCTATTCGGACACCGAACCCGATCAAGCTGCCATTCAAGCCGGCTTCGGCACGGTGGCAAACGCCTTCGGCATCAAGCTCCCTGACATCGACATTACCTGGTTACCGCCGCGCGATTGGGTGGCCGAAAACCTGCGGGCATTTGAACCCTTTTCGGTGGGGCGTTTTTTCGTTCACGATTCCGATCATCGCGATGCGCGGCCATTGGGAAGCATCAGTCTTGAGGTCGACGCCGGGCTGGCCTTCGGGTCGGGCCGCCATGAAAGCACCTCGGGATGCCTTCTGGCGCTGGACGGGTTGCGCAACCGGCGGTTCCGCCGCCCTCTGGATATGGGCTGCGGCTCGGGCATTCTGGCCATCGCCGCTGCCAAAACCCTGCGTGTACCGGTATGGGCCGCCGATGTGGATGCCGATGCGGTTCGCGTGACGCGCGCCAATGCGGGTATTAACGGCGTCGAAGGGCAGGTGCGGGCGCTTCTCGGGAACGGATACAAAAGCCGCGAAGTTCGTCGCCGTGGCCCGTATGACCTGATCATCGCCAACATTCTGGCCAAACCGCTTTGTGTTATGGCCAGGGATCTTGCGCGCAATCTGCAATCGGGCGGCTACGCCGTGCTGGCGGGCTTCGTGACCCACGACGCCAATCGCGTTTACGCGGCCCATCGGCGGGTGGGCTTGCGCCTCGTGCGCCGCATCAACCTGCGCAGCTGGCAGTGCCTGGTTCTGCGAAAGCCTTAGGGCACTTTCCGACCAAATAGAGGTATTCTGATGCGCTTCGGTGGAACGATCCGCTAGGCGTTTCGCGAAGCGCGATGCTTTCGCATCGGGCGAGCGGAACAACGACGCGGGCGGCCACCGAAGCGCACCCTTCGG
>JABGRG010000169.1 GCA_018648445.1 Rhodospirillales bacterium
AAAGCTATGTTCTTCAATACCCCCTGGAAGAAGAACTGGGATATTCGCAGCAATACTACGCCCTGCGAACCGCACACATCGTTGAGGTAACAACGGATGCGGGCATAAAAGGGTATGGCGAAGCGTTTGGCGGCGGCGGCGTCGCGCTGGCCAACAAGGCGATTGTCGAAAAAGCCATCGCGCCGATGATCATCGGCATGGATCCGCTGGATAACGAGGTGATCTGGCACAAGGTCTATAACCTGCTGCGCGACCACGGTCAGAAGGGCATGCCGATGCAATCGCTCTCGGGCGTCGATATGGCGCTTTGGGATATTGCGGGTAAGTTTTACGGGCAGCCCGTATACAAATTGTTGGGCGGGGCTTTTCGCGATCGCATCGAGGTTTACGGCTACGGCATGATGTTGCAGCGCGTTCCCGATCTGAAGGAACGGTTTGCCCGCGAAAGCGCCGCCATCGCGGCGCGTGGTTTCACCGCGACCAAGATGAAAATCGGCCTGGGGCCGCGCAAGGATCTGGAACTGGTTGAGATCGTTCGCAAATCCATCGGCGACGACGTCAAGCTGATGGTCGACGCCAATCATGCCTATACCGCGCGCGAGGCCATTCCACTGGGCCGCGAGCTGGAAAAGCTGGGCGTCTACTGGTTCGAGGAACCCGTGGCCCCCGAAGACAAGCAGGGATACCGCGATCTTTGTTTGGCGCTGGACATGAACATTGCCGGCGGCGAGGCCGAATTCACCCGCTGGGGCTTCCGCGACCTGATCGAGGGCCGCTGCGTCGATCTGTTGCAGCCCGAAGTCTGCGGGCTTGGCGGCATTACCGAATATCGTAAAGTTCTGGCTATGGCCCACACGCATTTCGTGCCGGTGGTAAACCACGTGTGGGGCTCTGCCGTGGCTGTGGCGGTTAACCTTCATCTGCTGGCGTCGCTGCCCGACTTGCCGGGTGGCGCCCATCCGGTTCAGCCGTTGTTGGAATATGACACCACGCCCAATAGGTTCCGTGAAGAACTTCTTGTTGAACCGCTGAACGTTCTGGGCCGTGTGGCCGAGGAAGGCGGGTCGATAGGATTGCCGAAAGGCCCGGGATTTGGCTTCGAGATCGATTTCGATTTCGTGGATGAATTCCTGGTTGACAATTGAACTCAGTTTCATATACGGAACAAACTGGAAAGGTGTTCCCTTAGTTAAGCTTGCTCTTATCTTGCCCATCGCGCTAGAAGTCGGTTGCCCGACCAAAAGCAATAACCGGAAAATCCGGGATAAACGTTCGCCGGTTCGGACTTACCGAATTCGGTGGGAGACCTTTAATCGTTGGAGATTGTAAATGAAAAAATCCGTTCTTAAGTCCGTCGCTTTGACGGCTGCTGCTACTTTCATGACTGTTTCGGTTGCCAGCGCTGCCGATAACCTTCGTATCCAGACCCACTTCAGCGCCGAATCGCTGAACGGTCGCATGGCCCAGCAGTTCTTCGATGACGCCGTGCGTCTCTCGAATGGCGCGCTGACCATCGAGCCCTTCTTCTCCAGTTCCGTCGTCAAGTCGGTCGAGACTTTTGATGCCGCTTCAACCGGTATTCTCGATTGTGATATGACCGGTTCCGCTTATCAGACCGGTAAAGACCCGGCGTTCCAGTTCTTTGGCGACGTCATGGGCGGTTACAACACGCCTGATCAAATGCGTGCCTGGTTTGAAATGGGTGGCGGTCGCGCGTTGGCCGATCCGTTCTATGCCAAGTACAATATGTACCTGGTTGGCCTGTGGGGCGGCGTTCCAGAATCCCTTTCCTCGACCAAGCCGCTTTCCGGCCCGGCCGATCTGAAAAACTGGAAATTCCGTTCGCCTCCGGGCATGGAAACGGAAATCTTCGCCGCCTTTGGCGCCTCGCCGATCGTTATGGACTTCGGCGAAGTCTTCACCGCGCTTAGCACTGGTATCGTCGATGGCGCCGACGCCTCGCAGCTCAACACCAATGTGAGCCTCGGCCTCTACGAAATCGCCACGCACGCCACGTATCCTGGCTGGCACTCCATGCCGTCCGATCACTTGGCCTGCAATAAAGAAAAGTGGGACTCGCTGCCGGCAACCACCCGCGGCATTATCAAAACTGCCTTTGATAAAATGGCCTACGATATGTTCACCAAGTCCAAGATCGAAGCCGATAAGGCTGCGGCGATGCTGATCACCAAGGGCGTCACGCTGCATGCGTGGTCGGCCGAAGATCTGCGGACCTACCGTGACTTCGTTCGCAAAATTTGGCTGAAGTGGGCCAAAAAGAGTGAAATGGCCGGTAAGGTCGTTACCAGCCACCTCGCCTTCATGAAGGAAATCGGCCTCGTCAAGTAGGCTGATTTGCGAAGACGTTAACAAGTGGGGACGAGGGGCGTAGTTTGCCCCTCTCCCTTCTTCGCTCTAGGCAGGGAAACTTCCGCAAAAGGGAAAGTGCAGGCCTTATGGAAGAAAAACGTACCATCATCGACAAACTGTCCCTCGCGATTTCGCGTGTGGCCATGTGGCTTGTCGCTTTCATCGTCGCCATCATCTTTTATGAAGTGGTGATGCGGTATATCTTTGAGATGCCGACGCTGTGGGTGAACGAAATGTCGCTGTGGGTTGGCGGCATGATTTATCTGCTTTCCGGCATTTACACCATGCAACTGCGCGGGCACATCCGCATTACGGTCCTTTATGATTATGTGCCGCGAAGCGTTCAGCGGGTTTTTGACTCCATTTCGGTGCTCGTTATCTTGTGCTTTGCGACGGGTGTCGCCGTGGGTGGCTACAAGTCGGCCTCGCGGGCATTCGATATCTGGGAAAAATTCGGAACCGCGTGGGATCCGCCAATTCCGGCGACCATGAAGCCCCTGGTCATCATCGTATCTATTCTTGTTGCGACGCAGGCCCTTAGCAATTTCATCATGGATTTCCGCAAACCAAAAGCAAAACCGATATTAGAAGCGGTGAAGGATTAACCCATGGATATTGCAACACTTTCCATTTTCCTGCTGGTCGCCATTCTCAGTTTGCTGGCGATCGGCGTGCCGCTTGGTTTTGCCACCGGTTTCCTGGGCGTTATCGTCCTCTTTCAGAAATTCGGCATCCCCGGCATCGGCCTCGTCATGCAGCGCATGTACGGGCTGTGTACCGATTATGTGCTGATCTCGGTGCCGTTATTCATCCTGATGGCTTCGCTGCTGGAGCGTAGCGGCATCGCCAGGGATATGTACACCTCGTTAAATGCCTGGCTGTACCGATTGCGTGGCGGCGTTGCCGTGGTGACCACCGTGATGGCCGTGATCATGGCCGCCATGAGCGGTATCATCGGTGGCGAAATCGTGCTGCTTGGCCTAGTTGCCCTGCCGCAGATGTTAAGGCTCGGCTACAACCAGAACTTGGCCGTTGGCACCATCTGCGCCGGTGGATCACTGGGTACGATGATTCCGCCTTCGATCGTGCTGATCGTGTATGGGCTGATTACGGAAACCTCCATTCATTCGCTGTTCATCGCGGCGGTGGTTCCCGGTTTGATGCTGGGCGGCATTTACATCATCTTTATCCTGATTCGAACCCACCTGAAGCCGGAACTGGCCCCCATTGATCGCGAGACCTACAAGGACATGCCATTGTCCGAGAAGATCTTTCTGGTCAAGGGCGTCATCCCGCCGCTTCTTTTGGTGTTTGTGGTGCTCGGTTCGATTTATGGCGGCATTACCTCGATTACCGAAGCTGCCGGAATTGGCGTGGTGGGAAGTCTGGTTATCATTTATTTCAGGCGCGAACTTTCCATGCAAATGTTCAAGGAAGCCTTGACCCAGACCTTCCGTGCGGTTGGCACCATCATTTGGGTGACCTTCGGCGCCACCATTTTGGCGGGTGCCTATAACCTGTCAGGCGGCCCTACCTACGTCGCCAAACTGATTATCGGTATGGATTTGGCGCCGATCGGCATCATGCTGCTGATCATGCTGATCTTTCTTTTGCTTGGCATGTTCATGGACTGGATCGGCATCGTTTTGCTGACCATGCCGGTGTTCCTGCCGCTGATCGTGCAACTGGGCTACGACCCCATCTGGTTCGGCATTTTGTTCTGCATCAACATGCAGGTGTCGTTCCTGTCGCCGCCCTTTGGACCAGCCGCGTTCTATCTGAAAAGCGTGTGCCCGCCGCACATTCAGCTTTTCGATATCTTCAAAGGCTTCGGGCCGTTCATCGTATTGCAGCTTTTGGTGCTGTTCTCGGTGCTGCTGTTCCCGGAAATCGCACTGTTCCTCGTTAGGTAGTGCGACGCTTGCTCTAAACCGCCCCGACGATATTTGACGTATCGTCGGGGCGGTTGTTTATTTGGGGAAGGAATAGGCCATGCGGATCGTATTTCACGGCGAAAATGCCGCCACATTTGTCGAGGGTTTTAGTGATTTGCTGGACGGCGATCACCAAATCATGTCGGTTGGCGATGCCTTGACGGACGCCGGTGAAATCGAGTGTTTCCGCACCGCCGACATCATTGTCGGCACCCATTTGGGAGCGGATGACCCCAGGCCCGAAAAGGCGCAGGCTTACCTGATCGCGGCGGCCGGTTACGATGCCGTGGATTTTGCCCGCCTCGTACCGGGGGCCAAGGCCTGTAATTGCCACGGCCACGAGCGGCCCATCGCTGAATATGTGGTTGCGGGCATGCTGGCCCATCGTGTGCCTCTGGCCGAAGCTGACAAGCGGTTGCGCGATGGCGACTGGGCCTATCGGGCCGGTCCCATCGACAATCTGCACGACGAATTGACCGACGGTACCGTGGCGTTGATCGGCTACGGCCATATCTCGCAGGAAATCGCCCGCATGGCCAAAACCTTTGATATGAAGGTTCTCGTCGCCAATCGCAGCCCGGTCGCGACCGGCGATCTTGTGGACGCCTACTGGCCGATAGACGACCTAGCGGGCGTTCTTGGCGAGGCCGATTTCGTGGTAAGTGCATTGCCGCTTATGGACGCAACGGCGGGCCTGATTGGCGCTGACGAATTTCGTCAAATGAAATCCAGCGCGGTTCTGTTCAACGTTGGGCGTGGCGGCGTGGTCGAGGAGCGTGCGCTCTATGAGGCCTTACG
>JABGRG010000170.1 GCA_018648445.1 Rhodospirillales bacterium
CTTCCAGCGGCTTGACGCGACGGAGTCCGATGCCACCGGGAAATCAATTCTGGCGACCATGATCCACAACATCGACATCGCCGAAGACACCGACAATCTGCTATGCCAGGACACTGGCATCCCCATCTATAACGTCACCATCGGGCGCGGCGTGCAGCTCGACGGCGTCGACCTCAAGGCCGCTATCCGACAAGGCTGCGCGCGGGCGACGACGGAGTATCCGCTGCGCTCGTCGGTCGTCCACCCGGTGACGCGGGTAAACGAGCATACCTCGTCAGGGCGCAGGGTGCCGGTCATCAATGTCGATTTTTCTGAACATCCCGATGAGTTGGTAATCGAAATGATCCCCAAAGGGTCTGGCTCGGAAAACGGCTCGTTTCTGAAAATGTGCATTCCTGCCGAAGGGGTGGCCGGTATCAAAACCTTCGTCATCGACCGTGTGCTGGAAGCCGGGGGCAAAGTCTGTCCGCCGACCATCGTCGGGGTCGGTGTCGGCGGCACGGCAGACCTGTGCACCAAGATGGCGAAAATCGCCGCTACGCGATCATTGGGCTCGGTATGTGACGACCCGGAGGGAGCGAAACTGGAACAGGAACTCAGCGATGCGGTCAACACTCTCGGCATCGGGCCGCAGGGACTGGGCGGCGACTCAACGTCGTTTGCGGTTCATGTGGAAACGGCAGCGACCCACATCACCATGAATCCGGTGGCGGTTAATATCCAGTGTCATTCGGCCCGGCGCGCCCGGGCCACATTCACGCCCGGCGGCGTAGAGATAGGGTTTTAGATATGGCGGAACATGAATTCCATATGCCGGTGTCGGAAGACGATGTGCGCAGCCTTCGTGTCGGCGACCACGTGGTGTTGCAGGATATTTTGTTTGGTATACGCGATGCGACTCTAATTCACATGTTCGACAAAAACCGTGAAACCCGGCTTGATCTGAACGGTCACGCCGTTATCCACACGGCGCCGAATGTTAAAAAGGTGCCGGTGTCCAATTCCTGCCCCGTCGGATACGATTCTATTTGCATCGGCACGACGACCAGCGCGCGCATGGAACGCTTCACCCGTCCGTTGATGGAAGCCAATGGTGTGCGCATGATCATCGGCAAGGGGGGGCTCGGCCCTGAAAGCGCACAGGCATTTCAGGACTTAGGGGGCGTGTACCTCGCGATCATCGGTGGTACGGCGGCGCTGGAGACTACCTGGATTGAGCAGATCTTGGACGTCGACATGGACGACCTCAATCCCGAAAGCCTGTGGCAGTTCCGCATCAAGGACTTCGGGCCGTTGCTGGTGGCGATGGATGCCAATGGCGGCAGCCTGTATGACGCGGTGCGCACTAAAGCCGAAGACAAGCGTGCCGCAGCCCTCGCCCGCATGGGCATCGACAGTTGAGCGATTTTGAGACTATTGAGACAGACGTTCTGATCCTGGGTGCGGGCGGCGCTGGGCTGTTCGCGGCCCTGCACGCCTCAAGTGCTGCGCCTGATCTTTCCATTACCGTTGCGGTCAAGGGCTTGTTGGGTAAATGCGGCTGCACCCGCATGGTCCAAGGTGGCTACAACGTCGCTCTGGCGCCCGGCGATTCGGTCGAGCGTCATTTCATGGACACCGTCGAGGGCGGCAAGTGGCTCAACGATCAGGATCTCGCCTGGACACTGGTCGAAGAGGCCTGCGTTCGCATTCGCGAGCTGGAAAACGAGCTGGGATGTTTCTTCGACCGTAACGAAGACGGTTCCGTGCATCAAAAAGCCTTCGCCGGGCAGACGTTTGATCGCACCGTTCACAAGGGTGACCTGACCGGCATCGAGATCATCAACCGGCTGGCGGAACAGGTGTGGTCGCGGGGATTGGGGCGGCTGGAAGACCACCGCGCGGTGGAGTTGATTCCTGCCGCCGACGGGAGCGGCATTGCCGGTGTGTTGATGATTGATATTCGCACCGGCGGGTTTGTTTTCGTTAAGGCCAAGGCGGTGCTGATGGCGACTGGTGGGGGGCCGACCATGTACCGGTTTCACACGCCATCGGGCGACAAGACCGCTGACGGCATGGCGATGGCGTTGCGCGCCGGGTTGCCGTTGCGCGATATGGAAATGGTGCAATTCCATCCGACCGGCTTGCTGGCCGGGGCGGATACCCGGATGACCGGGACTGTATTGGAAGAAGGCCTGCGCGGTTACGGCGCGTATCTTCTGGACGGCAATGGTGATCGGTTCATGGACAAATACGACGAACGAGCCGAACGCGCTACCCGCGACATCGTCAGCCGCGCCATGTTCGAGGAAATGCGGGCCGGTAAACTGGGGCCGTTGGGTGGGCTGTATTTGTCGATGAGCCATCTCGACGAGGCTGAGGTGCGGCGTCTGTTCAAGGGCATGGTGCAGCGCTGCGCCGATTGTGGGTTCGATCTGGCCGGTGACAAGGTCGAGGTGGTGCCGACGGCGCATTACATGATGGGCGGGATAGAGTTTACTGCGGATGGCCACACCGAATGGAACGGCTTATTCGCCGCCGGGGAAGATACCGGGGGCGTACACGGGGCCAACCGGCTGGGCGGAAACGGGGTCGCCAATTCCACCGTGTTCGGTGGCATTGCGGGCGACACCATTGGACAGTGGACGCCGGGCGAAGGCGTTTTCCGCGATCCTGACAAGGCCGCTATTGCTGTCGCCATAGACCTTTGCCGGACGCCGTTGTCAAATCCGCCCGGCGATCTGGAAGATATCCGCACGCGGCTCGCCGATATCATGTGGGAGGATGTCGGCATCGTCCGTGATGCGGCCTCGTTAAACCGCGCCCTGGGTGGGTTGACGGCGTTGGAGGCGGACTTGAGCAGCATCGGTGTGGATGGAGGCAATCTGGCCTATAACCTGACCTGGCACGACTGGATGAACCTGAAAAACCTGATTTTGGTGTCGCGCGCTATTACGGCGGCGGCCATAGCCCGCGACGATTCCCGGGGCGCCCATTACCGCGCCGATTTTCCCGAGACCCGCAATCTGGAAACCTCGTCCTTTACCCGTGTGCGGTTGGTGGGGGATGATATTGAAACCACTGCCGAGCCGGTCGTCTTCACCCGCGTCAAACCGGGTGAGACGCTGTTGGATTGATAAGGAGACCGCCATGATCAAGGGCCTGCACCACAATGCCTATCGCTGTCGGGACTCCGAGGAAACGCGAAAATTTTATGAAGAATTTCTCGGCCTGCCGCTGGTCGGCTCGCTGGAAATCAAGGAGACCAAGACCGGGCGGAAAACCGATGTCCTGCACACTTTTTACCAAATGGACGACGGCTCGTGCCTGGCCTTTTTCGAGGCCCCGGACCGGCCCTTCGAGTTCAAGGACCAGCACGATTACGACCTGCACATCGCGTTGGAGGTAACGCCCGAGGATTTGCAGGCCATGTTTGAGAAGGGCAAGGCCGAAGGCATGGAGCCCCGGGGTATCGCCGATCACCATTTCGTCCACTCCATCTACTTCCGCGACCCCAATGGATATGTCATTGAGTTGACGGCGAAGACGGACGACCACGATTCCGACCTCGATCCCACGATCAATAACGCCCGTGGCATCCTTGATGACTGGCAGGCGTCGAAAGTGGGATGAGCCTCTAAGCTAAGAAATGTAAGCTGCGCCTTCCTTGTCGTGGAAAAATCCGTTTGAGAACGGAGCGAAACCGGCATTTTCCGCCAGCTTTTCCTGCCCCTCCAAAACCGTTATCCATCCGTCCAGTACCTCGCGGAAGGTTTGTGCGACGGCGACCATGTTGATGGCATGAGGCCAGATTCGGAAGGCGTTAATACCTAAGTGATGAAGGTCGTCCAGTTCGCCAATCAGGTTGCCGATTTTATGGGATAAGGTTTGGCAGCCGTTTACGGCAAGGAAATCTTCTCCATCCAGGGTTTCCACGGTCATGCCGTTCAAATCTTCGGCGCAAACGAATTGGCATTTCGATTTGTGCAGGCCGTGGGCGCGGGCGTGATAACAACGCGCCGAAATCGCTAGCGGTACTCGCCCGAATACTTGCGCTTCCAGTTCAGTGGTGGTGGATTTGGCTACTGCGGATAATGATTGCGACGGTAATTCCCAAGGTAGCGATATTCGGGTGGCCCCCTGGTTTGCCAGGTATTCCAATGTGCCTTCGTTATAGACATTGATAAAAGGGCCGATAACGTGGGGCCGCCCTGCCAACAGGGCGGCGGTGCCGATGTCATTGGCTTCGATCAACATGTCCGTATTTTCAGACAAATCAATGACTTGGGCTATTTCCGCCTCGCTCATGATCAAGGCCAGGGTTGAGAGGATGACCTGTTTTCCGCCGCGCTGGAGACGTTCCACGACTTCCGGCACATAAGGGGCGAAAAAGGATGTTCGCTTGGAACACACCACCTCGCCCAAATACACCGTGTCGACGGACGCTTCGTCGGCGATGCGGAAATAGAAATCGCGTTTTTTTTCGGCCTCCCAATGGAACAACACAGGACCGAGAGAAAGTTTAGCCGTCATTGGGGCTCCTGTTATTGCCATTGTTTCTCAAAGGCGCCGGTTGTCCCACGACCACCTTCTGTTACATCGTCCAGGGCGTTTGTTGGTATGGGGTCGCCACGCGCCGCCGCATCGACCGCATCGCGGAAAACCGAGACGACGTTGCTGACGTAGGCGCGACCGCGTTGACGTCCTTCGATTTTCAAGGCCGAGACCCCCGCCGCCGCCAGTTCCGGCAGCAAACTCAATACGTTGAGCGAGGCCGGTTCTTCGAACAAATAGGACGCTTCATTGCGGGAAACGAAACGTCCTTTGCACAATGTCGGGTACCCCGCCGCTTCGTCATCGGAAAACATGTTAAGGGTGTAATCGCCGAGTCTGGAGATCAGGTTGCCGTCACGTTTTTCATAACGGACATGGCTCGCCGGGGAACACACACCGTCGGTGTTAGGGGATTGGCCGGTGACATAGGAGGATAGCGAACATCTTCCTTCGGCCATCACGCACATGCCGCCAAAAGCAAAGACCTCGGTCTCGACGGGTATTCGGGCATTCAGGGCGGCGATT
>JABGRG010000171.1 GCA_018648445.1 Rhodospirillales bacterium
GGTTAGTCTACGCTCACCGCTTAATTTCTGAGCTGCTGTGAATAATTCAGGCTAGCTAACGTAATCATCGGATTTCCGCACGAAACCGATGAATTCCTAGCGGAGAACATTCCCTTCGTCAGAAGGCTCAAAACAGCTGGCTGCGAGGATCTGGCCGTCGTTTACTATATGGCGCTTCCGGGTACGGAGATTTTCCATAGCCTGTTTGATGCGGGGAAACTTCGCATCGACGGCGCCTACTTCCGCCATATTCTGCATGGTGTCAGCCTTTGGCCGAGTATGACTTTCAATGGGGGAAAAATCAGCAAGCTCATGCTTCTGTGGTGGAAAGTAAAGATCAGCCTGGAATTCTACAGAACCAAGGGTCTGAGGGTGCGCCAAGGGGGGCTTGTTCAAACAATCCACAAGGTCTTTGCTGGAATTTTTTCGCGCAAGCACGATTCACGGTTACAGTCCGCAGTTGGTCATGCGTTGAAGAGTTCCTTCAACACCATCAAGGTGCAGTTGGGACGGGGATGGATGGCCCGGAGCGAAGAAGAAGAATTTTTCCACGGTTGGCATGGAATATACGCTGACATCCGCCGCCAACTTAAAGACAAGAACGTTTGCGTGCCAACGCCCGAGGACACGATGCTCATCCATACGAATAACGTTGTCAACAAGGTACGTCGCGATCACGAGACAAACCGCGTATTAGTTAATCCGAGCTCATTGAGAAACTGAAACTTACACTCAGAAACGATGGCGCAAACAAGTTGTTGCAGGCGAATGCCTCCCTAACACATCCGCCACGCAAGGGACTACTAACTCGGTTATCTGGGCGGAAACTTGAAAGCGATAATACTCGATTCCAATGGATCGTGGACAATCGCCAATATCTTGTCGTTTTTCATGATGTCGTCGGGCGGGCTACCGATAAACAGTGTGGACGTGTCGCAATGTTCCGGGCCCGGACATGCTTTTGCGTAATTTTTCGCATAACGAATGCGCCCGTTTCGCACCGTCAGCTTTTGAAAAGCGGCCTTGCTTTTGCCCAACCGGTAATTGTTGATACCGTAAAGAGTGGCGCAAGGCCTCGGTTGAACGGTGCGCAGGCAAGTGATGTTGTTTCCTGGATCTTGCGCCAGATGTGTATCAACGGCTTGCTGCAGCTGCTCCTCTATTTCATTGTACACCGGCATGACCGATCTGGCAGCGAATACATAGTCGCCAAACGAAAGGGCGACAATCGCCAAAACCGTGGCCACGCCGCCCCTCCTAAGGAATTTACTCGATGAGCGCTCGATCATCACGAGAATGTAAGCAACAACGATAAGACTCATGATGATCATGCGCGATGTTTGGCCATAAGCCGTGATTACGTTCGGTTCGACCAAAATGGCGTTTCCTGCCATAAAGAAGGTCAGAAGCAGTGAAACTCCAATAAAAATCAGGGCAAATACCGCTCGCGTAGTGACTCCCTCTCGTCTGGTGCTTTCGGCGATCGCCAAAAATGCCAGAACGACGCTGACAATGGGCAGCCAATGCCATGACCAGGCTGTCAAGAAGCCCCAATAATCGGGTGTCACCACGATGTTAGGATGGGTCGAATCCGGGTCGGTGAACAAGGCCGCCGTCTTCCTCATTTTTTCGGCTGCGGTCGCTCCCCAGAAGCGGACGAGAAAATTGCACGAAAGCACCCAACCGATTGCCATGGGGGCTACCCACGCCCACCAGAACCGCCAGGCAACAGCTTTTCTGAGAATAAAATACAGAGCGGCGATGGCAATCACTGCAGTTACGCCCCAGGCAAAATCGCTGCTAAGCTTGATAATGCCGCTGTGGCGCAGAATATCGCGCGGAATATCCAGCATGTTTCTTATCAAAAAAACGAGAACAGCCAAAATTCCAGCAATAACCGGCCAGGATCGGGTCTCGGGTACCGTGGAAAGGCGCGATAGAAAGGAGTCCAACCCCTCCTTGTAGGCCAACCAGACGAAACCGACCATGGCACCCAATACGATGGGAACAACAAGAAACAGGTTAGCCAGGAAAAAACCGAACAGCGCCAGTACGACCGTTATTACCCAACGCTTTCGTGTTGCGGACACGACAACGATATAAAGGCCCAGCGCCAAAGCTGGCGAAAGGAAACCCAATGGGGCATATATGACAAGCAGAGGTGCATAGAGGGCTACGGTCGGCATGCTTATTGCTACCAAAGACAGCAACGCCGGGATGTAGAGCGGCAGGCGAAGAATATTCGAAAAAAGTGCGACCAGCACGGAGGCGATGATAGCAAACACAATGTTCAAGCCAAAACCCATCCAATAGAATGCGTCAAGGGTCTCATCACCCTGGACCGGCAAAACCAAAAGGCTTTCCAGGAAGATTAAGGAATAGGCCGGATGGCCAAATCGGATTTGGAACTCGCCATAGAGGAGGTTCTGGGCTAACCCGAATTGGCCGGGAATATTGTCGTTGGGAAAACTGTAATACTCGCGTCCCAGGGATTGGTCGATAATCAGAAAAATAATAATGGGAAGGAAATACGCCAGAACGTATTTTTGGGGCATTAACTGATCCAATTTGCTCATACGATCATGGCCCCCTTGTCGTTGGCATTGTCGCTGACCCCGTATCGCCAACAATACGGATGGTTCTTCCATCATTGGCGGGCACGCTGTCATATTTCCAGAGTTTCCGTCAAGACCCACAGCGCGCAAATGCAATTCACCAGGTTGTGCGATGGTTAGGTGGGGAGTTGTAGTTCTTAAGGGGGGCGGCGTTGGCCTTGACGGATCACGAAATGGTCAACACTTCTTAACCAGTGTTCTCTCGATTCCCCTTCGTCAGGTACCTGGACTCTTGACCCTGCGTCCCCCCAACTGTATGTTCGTGGCGTGAACATGTTCGTGAAATGAACAGGGGGAACGCGGGGAGTTTAGAGCCCTCCGGTCGGATCGGATGCCCGAAGAACAACGCGAAATCACACTGGGGCTGCTGAACGCGGTCCACGAAAACAGCAATGTGACGCAACGCAATGTGGCGCAGGATTTGGGCGTCGCGTTGGGGTTGGTCAACGCGTATCTCAAACGTAGCGTAAAAAAGGGTTTTATAAAGGTTCGTCAGGCCCCGGCAAACCGTTTTGCTTATTATTTGACGCCCGCTGGTTTCGCAGAAAAAAGCCGCCTGACGGCTGCATATCTTTCACACTCGTTTACTTTTTTTCGCAATGCCCGGCGCGAAGGATCCGAAATCCTGGGATTTTGCGAAAAACGCAATTGGCTAAAGGTTGCGCTCGCAGGAACCAGTGATTTGGCCGAGATCATCATCCTGTGCGCGGGAGAAAGCAAAGTCTCACTGGCCGGTATCCTTGATACAAACGTATCGGATGAACCGTTCATGGGACTTCCGGTAACCAATCTTTTGAAAAAACTGGGCTCGGTGGACGCGGTCGTCATCACAGATTTGACCGATCCTCAGTCCGCCTTCAACGTGCTTTCCGAGTACTTTCCATCGGAGCGCATTTTGGCCCCCGATATTCTTGGCATCGTCCGCAATGAACGCAACGGTCGGAAGCGGGAGGCTGGCTGATGCTCCGGTGGTATGTCGTCCATACGAAGCCCCGCGGAGAAGAGACCGCATTATTCCATTTGCGCCGCCAGGATTTCGAAGCCTACCTGCCGTGCCACTTGAAGAAACGCGTGCACGCGCGGCGCACCGATTGGGTGCCGAGCCCGCTATTTCCAAATTATATGTTCGTGGCCATGGATAAGGATCACGCCAGATGGCGCTCCATTCGGGGAACCATCGGCGTCAAGGGACTGGTTTGCAATGGCGATCAGCCGTTGCCTGTGCCCGAGGGCATTGTGGAGGCCATTCGCGCGCAGGAAAATGGAAACGGTTACGTCGATTTTCACCGCGACGAAGTCTTCAATAAAGGTGAGCGCGTTGAAATTGCCAAAGGCCCGTTTGCTGAGACCTGCGGAATTTTTGAATGTGTTGATTCAAAAGACCGTGTGATTGTGCTTCTCAGCCTGCTGGGCCGAGAAGTGCGCACGCGGGTTCGAACCGACTGGGTTCAGGCCGCCGCCTGACTGGCCGGGTTTGAGAGAAATTCTACCCAACGGGTGAAACCTGTTTTTCACCCGAATGGCGGTAGCGTGAAGAATTGGTGGGTGAAACGCCAAACCCATCGGAGATGCAACTGGAACAATCGATGCCCTCCAGAAACGACAAATTGTTCAAATCACTCCTCCGCACGGCCCTACTGATCCGCAAAGTCGAAGAACGGATCATTGAGGTCTATCCCGATGATAAGGTCCAAAGCCCTGTTCATCTTTCTATCGGGCAAGAGGCGGTGGCGGCGGGGGTTTGCCATGCGCTTCGCCGCGAAGATTGGCTCTATTCATCGTACCGCAGCCACGCATTTTATTTGGCCAAGGGCGGAGACCTGAAAGCGATGTTTGCTGAGCTGTACGGCAAGGTTACAGGCGGTGCGAAGGGCAAAGCCGGATCCATGCACCTGACCGCGCCTGAGGTTGGCTTAATGGGGTCGTCGGCCGTTGTTGCCAGTGCTATTCCCCACGCCCTGGGCGCGGCATATGCCAGCAAGCTCAAGAACGACGGCAAGGTTCACTTGATTGCTTTCGGCGACGGCGCCACGGAAGAGGGTGTTTACCATGAGTCCCTCAACTTCGCTGCACTCCATGAGCTTCCGATTGTTTTTCTATGTGAAAACAATGGATTAGCTGTTCATTCGCGACCGAAGGCACGTCAGAAATTCTCGATTCAAAGCCACGCCGCGACATATCAAATCCCGGTTCACCACGTTTCTGAAGGCTACGATTTTATTGCGGTCTTCGAGGCCGTATCGCTATTGGTTGAACGCGCCCGGCATGGCGATGGCCCGCAATTCATCGAGATCGACACCTGTCGCTACATGGAGCATGTGGGCCCGGGAGAGGATTTCAACGCGGGTTATCGGTCCCGCAGCGAGATCGAACCGTGGATGGCCAGAGACGTATTGATTCAGGAACCCGATCTTTGTG
>JABGRG010000041.1 GCA_018648445.1 Rhodospirillales bacterium
ATTGGAAGCCTTCGTCAAATCATTGGGTGTTGCACTTGAAATTTGAATCCAGCCGGGAGCCACGCCGAAATGCCAGATGCCCCCCGCCAAGGCTACGCCCAACAACACCGCCAAGGTCGACAAAATCGAAAGGGTCGAGCGAAACCGGTCACGACGGGCGGCGCGGTGGAATATCCGGCGGGGAGGCGGACAATACTGCTGCCTGCGCGAAGAGGAGTAGGCGGAACGGAAAGACGGTTGATTGCGACGGGTCATAGGGCACCTGAATTCCAAATCGAACCCAACGTCTGGGTGTCACATCAATTTAAAACACAAGTATAGAATTATATAAAAACGCCATTTAGTCAAAACCTTTATTTGCCTTAAAACAATAGACAAAGTAAAGACAATTTACATAAAATTTTATCTAAATAGTGAGTGCTGGTCTACAGGTGCAAAAAGGGCCGATACCGGCCACGGCATCAGCCCTTAAAGAGCACAAAACGATTGTTTTTTTTATTTCGCCTTGTTGCGAAGGTCGCGCACACGCACGGCCTTGCCCTGCGAACGGGGAATTTCGCCGGGGCTGAGAACGACCGCACGACAGGTGACGCCGACCATGGTCTTGACGTGATTGGAAACCTTGTTGGCAATGATCGGGTAATTGTCGACGGGAGTTCCGGCCTTGGCCTCGATTTCGATGGTCATGGTGTCCATCGAGCCTTCCCGCTGAATAACCAGCTGATAGTGGGGCTCGATATCGGGGAGACCGAGAAGGTGGGCCTCGACCTGCGAGGGATAGACGTTCACGCCGCGAATAATCAGCATGTCGTCGTTACGGCCCGTCACCCGTAGGATTCGCGCGTGCGTCCGGCCGCAGGCGCAGACTTCGTCGGTCAGGCGCGTGATATCGCGGGTCCGGTAACGGATCATCGGCTGCGCCCATTTGGCCAGCGTGGTGATGACCAGTTCGCCTTCCTCTCCGAAGGGCAGGGCCTCGCCGGTATCGGGATCGATGGTCTCGAACAGGAAGCAGTCTTCCCAGCCGTGCAGACCGGCTCGCGCTTCGGTGCATTCGGCGGCCACGCCCGGCCCGATAATCTCGGAAAGACCGTAAAGATCGACCGAACGGATGCCCAGGCGTTCGTCAAGCTCGCGGCGCATGTGTTCGCTCCACGGCTCGGCCCCGAATATGCCGACCCGCAGCGGTCCGCCTTTGATGTCGACGCCGGCTTTTTCCGCTACCTCGGCAATGTGAAGCGCATAGGACGGCGTGGCACAAAGCACCTGCGCTTCGAAATCCTTCATCAGTACAATTTGCCGTTCGGTATTGCCGCCCGACACCGGCGTCACGGTGCAGCCCAGGCGCTCGGCCCCGTAATGGGCCCCGAGGCCGCCCGTAAACAGGCCGTACCCGTAGGCGTTATGGACGAAATCACCGGGCCGTGCCCCCATGCAGGCCAGCGAACGGGCCATGAGGTTCGACCAGACGTCCAGATCGTCCTCGGTATAACCGACCACAGTTGCTTTGCCCGTTGTGCCGGAAGATGCGTGAACGCGGCTGATTTCGTCCTGCGGCACCGCGAACATACCAAAGGGGTAGTTGTCGCGAAGATCGTCTTTGACCGTAAACGGGAATTTCGCGAAATCGTCAAGGGATTTCAAATCATCCGGCTTGACCCCCGCCGCATCGAAACTCTTGCGATAGTGAGCGACGTTCTCATAGGCGTGACGAACGATTTTCGTCAGTTTTTCAAGTTGCAACGCGGCCAGTTGATCGCGCGGCATTTTCTCGATTTCGGGGGCAAACATATAATTTTCGGTTGTTTTTGTGGTCATGTCGTTTCCTCTGAGTCCCTTGCCTGACACCGGTCGCACGCGCTGCTGTATCGCCGACCGAAACCGGTCACAACATATTTTATTCCGGGCTTCTCGGCCACATCAGTTTCCCGCGTTTTGGCAAAAAACGCTGAATTTCCTTTTTTTTTGTGGGGGTTTTATGCCAATCTGGGAGCAATCGCGATTTTTTCTCGCCAATTCTTTTCAACTTCGAAACTTAAACAAAGGGAGACTTTCCAAATGTTTCGAGCACATCAATGGCGCAAACTGGCGGTCGCGGGGTCGTTCTTGGCGGCAACGGGACTACTCACTGGCGGCGCAATCGCCGCTGATCCGATCAAGATCGGCACGTTCCTTTCGGTAACGGGGCCAGCGTCCTTTTTGGGCGATCCCGAGCTAAAAACGCTCGAACTGTATGTCAACAAGATCAATTCGGAAGGCGGGGTTCTGGGCCGTCAGATCGAGCTGATCCACTATGACGTGGGCGTTGATTCCAAAAAGGCGCAGACGGCGGTCAAACGCCTGATCAGCAGCGACAAGGTTGACGTCATCGTTGGTGGCTCAACCTCAGGCGCGACCATGGCAGTGGTGCCGTTGGTCGAACGGGCGAAAATGCCCTTCATTTCACTGGCCGGCGCGGTCGTTATTGTCGATCCCGTCAAGAAGTGGGTCTTCAAAACGCCGCATACCGACAAAATGGCCTGCGCGAAAATTTTTGAAGACATGGAAAAGCAGGGCATCAAGAAGATCGGCATGATTTCCGGTTCCGGCGGTTTCGGTAAATCCATGAGGGGACAGTGCAAGAAGCTGGCTTCGGCCTACGGCGTCGAGATTTTGATCGACGAATCCTACGGTCCCAAAGACACCGACATGACCCCTCAGCTTACCAAGATCAAGAACACAGCGGGCATCGAGGCGGTCTTGAACCCCGGTTTTGGTCAGGGTCCGGCCATCGTCACCAAGAATTTTAAGCAGCTTGGAATTTCCGTTCCGATGTACCAGTCGCATGGCGTTGCATCGAAAAAGTACATCGAATTGGCCGGTGCGGCAGCCGAGGGCGTCCGCCTTCCGGCGGCGGCCGTTGTCGTCGCTGACAAGTTGGCTGATTCCGACCCCCAAAAGGCCGTGGCCGTTGGCTATTCGAAAGCCTACGAAGCCAAGTACGGCTCGGCGGTCTCGACATTCGGCGGACACGCCTATGACGGGCTTCAGATCGCACTGTCGGCCATTGCCCGTGCGGGCAGCACCGACAAAGGCAAGGTGCGCGACGAAATTGAAGGCACCAGCGGTTACATTGGGACCGGCGGCGTCGTCAACATGTCGGCCAAGGATCATCTGGGCCTTGGCCTTTCGGCCTTCCGCATGATCGAAATCAAAAACGGTGACTGGACAATCGCCGACTGAATTTAGCCTCCAATTAGCGGCGGCGCGCGCGGCTCAAAAAAAGAGCCCGCGCGCCGTTGTTTTGTCCTTTGTGTCAATGTATTAAAGACGCGGTTTTCCGCATTTCGCGGAATTCGGGTTCTGTTGGTAGTCGATGTTTTCTGAATTTCTCCAGTTTCTCATTTCGGGAGTAACGGTCGGGGCGACCTATGCCCTCGTCGCGTTGGGATTCTCGATCATCTATAACTCCAGTAACGTGATCAATTTCGCCCAGGGCGAGTTTGTCATGCTGGGCGGCATGTCCACCGTCTTTCTGCTCTCCGCCGGTTTTCCGTTGCCGTTAGCCATTCTTTGCGCCATTGCGATTACGGTGGTGATTGGGCTGCTTGTGGAAAAACTGGCCATCGAACCGGCACGCGAAGGATCGGTCGTCACGTTGATCATCATTACCATCGGCGCGTCCATCTTTTTGCGGGGCGCGACGCAGATCGCCATCGATAAGGAATTTCATTCCCTGCCGGCGTTTTCCGGCGAGGAACCCATCATGATCGGTGGCGCATCCATGTTGCCGCAAAGTCTTTGGATCGTGGGCGGCGCGTTTGTGATGGTTCTTCTGATGTGGTTTTTCTTCGATCATATGAAGTTGGGCAAGGCCATGCTGGCCATGTCCTACAATCGCCTTGCGGCACGTCTTGTCGGCATTAACGTGCGCATGGTTTTGACGCTTAGCTTCGTTCAGGCGGCTTTGCTGGGCGCTATTGGCGGCATTCTGGTCGCACCCATGTCGGTAACCTATTATGAAGTCGGCATCATGCTGGGCCTCAAAGGCTTTTGCGCGGCCATCCTGGGCGGTTTGGGGCGCGGATGGGGTGCGGTGCTCGGCGGTTTGATCGTCGGCGTCGCCGAAGCGATGGGGGCGGGGTACATCTCGTCCGACTACAAGGACGCCATCGCGTTCATCATCATTCTTCTGGTTCTTTTCTTTATGCCCAGCGGATTGCTGGGTAAGCGAAGCACGGAGCGCGTATGACCGGCAAGCTCATGAATCCCCGCAGCGGGGGACTTCTGGCGTTGGCCGCATTCATCGTGGCCGTGCCGTTCCTGCTGCCCAACGAATTTTATTTCGATGTTGCCGTGCGTGCGGGCATTAACGCCATTGTTTGCGTCGGGTTGAACCTGCTGATTGGCTATGCCGGGCAAATCAGCCTAGGACACGCCGGATTTTTGGGCTTGGGCGCTTATACCTCAGCGATTCTAACGGCAAATTACGGGTGGCACCCGCTGGCCGCGATGGCGCTGGGTGCGACATTGGTCGGTGTTCTCGCCTTTGCCGTGGCGCGCCCGATCCTTCGTTTGAAAGGCCACTATCTGGCCATGGCGACGCTGGGGCTCGGCATCATCATCTCGATCGTCGTTAACAACGAGGCCGATGTGACCGGGGGGCCCGATGGCATGATGGTTCCGCCGCTGGTGGTCTTCGGCTTTGAGGTCTATGGCGAGAAGATCTGGTACTGGCTGGTCGGTGCCGGCCTTCTGGTTAGCGTATGGCTCGCCCTCAACATTATCTTTTCGCCGGTAGGCCGGGCTTTGCGTTCGGTCCACGGCTCGGAAGTCGCGGCCGAAGTCTCGGGCATCGACACGGCCCGCTACAAAGTAATGGTCTTTGTTATTTCAGCGATTTTGGCCTCGGCTGCGGGAAGTTTCGCCGCCCATTACAGCGGATTTATCACGCCGTCTGACGTCAGCTTCTTCAAATCCATTGAGTTGGTGACAATGGTGGTATTGGGCGGCATGGCCTCGATATTCGGCGCAGTGGTTGGTGCGGTAATTCTGACCATCCTGCCCGAACTGCTGACCTGGTTTTCCGAATACGAACATATGATTTTCGGCCTGATTCTCATGCTGACCATGATCTTCATGCCCAAGGGCCTGATTCCGACGCTGTCGGTGAAGATGCGCATTCAGGGTGGCGCGCGCGTGGAGGGCAAACAATCATGAGCCTTTTGCGTGTCGAGAATCTGAGCAAGGAATTTGGCGGCGTCCATGCCATTGCCGATCTCAACTTCACCTTCAACGTCGGAACCATCCATTCGATCATCGGTCCCAACGGCGCCGGGAAGACGACGCTTTTCAACCTGATCAGCGGTATCTATACGCCGACGACGGGGAGGGTTTTCCTTGAGGATCGGGATGCACACGGTCTGGCACCGTTCGAGCTGGCCGCCATGGGACTTTCCCGCACTTTCCAAAATTTGCAAATCTTTTTCAACATGACGGCGCTGGAAAACGTCATGGTCGGATTGCACATGCGTCTGGACTCACGTTTCTGGCCCGCGCTTCTGCGCATTGGCGGCATTGGGAAAAAGGAACAAGAGGCCCGCGAACAGGCCGCCGAACTGATGCGTTTTGTCGGCCTAGAGGCCTATCTGGACACCGACGCCGACGCCATGCCGTTTGGCGCGCTCAAGCGGCTGGAAATCGCGCGGGCGCTGGCGTCCGAACCGAAAATCATCCTTCTCGATGAACCGGCGGCGGGTCTGAATACGACCGAAACCGAGGAAATCGACGAATTGATCCGCAAAATTTCGGAAACTGGCGTGACGGTCGTTCTGGTCGAACACGACATGCGCCTGGTGATGGGCGTCTCCGACCATATCCTGGTCTTGGACAACGGCCGCAAACTGGGCGAGGGAACGGCGACCGACATTCAATCCGATCCGAACGTCATTCAGGCCTACCTGGGCGCCGGACATCTGGGAAACGGTGACGCAGATGACTGAAAACACTCCGCTTCTGGAAGTGCGTGAGGTGAGTACGCATTACGGTCGCATTCAGGCCCTGCGCGGCGTCAGCCTTCATATCAACGAGGGTGAACTGGTGGCGCTGGTCGGTAATAACGGCGCTGGAAAGACCACTCTTCTGCACACCATCTGCGGCGTTCAGGCTTCTTCGTCGGGCGATGTGCTGTTCGACGGCGCTTCAATTACCGAAGTTCGCGCAGACCGCCGTGTGCGCATGGGCATATCGCAGGTTCCGGAAGCGCGCCAGGTGTTCGGACCGATGACCGTCGAAGACAACCTGTTGATGGGGGCCTTTACCCGCAAACGCAAAGAGGCGCTGGAAGATATGGACAGGGTCTATAGCCTGTTTCCGGCGCTGGCCGACAAACGCCGGCAAAATGCGGGAACGCTTTCCGGGGGTCAGCAGCAGATGCTGGCAATCGGGCGAGGTCTGATGGCCAAGCCGCGACTTTTGCTGCTGGACGAACCGAGCATGGGACTTTCCCCGAAAATTACCGACGACACGTTTGAAACCATCAAATCGTTGCGCGAATCCGGCACGACGATCTTTTTGATTGAACAGAATGCTTCTTCGGCCCTTGCCGTTGCCGACCGGGGATACGTACTGGAGACTGGCGAAGTGGTGCTTGCCGATACTGGTCAGGCTTTGCTGCGCAATAAAAAGGTCAAGGAAGCCTATTTGGGCATGTCCTAGACCCGTATGTCGGGAATAGAAGAAACACCGAATGCAGGAGAATTGAACGCATGGTTCAGAAGCGTGTTTCGCGTTTCGAGCTTTCCAACCGGCTTAGAGACATCAAACTTCTTTCCTTGGATGTTGATGGCATTCTGACCGACGGCGGACTGTATTTCGCCGACGACGGCAATACGTTCCGAAAGTTCAACGTCAAGGATGGCCTTGGCCTCAAACGGGTCATGCAGGCCGGTGTCGTCGTTGCGATTATTTCGGCGGGGAAGCAGGACGCCATTCAGCGGCGTATGGAATCGCTCGGCATCAGCCACATTTTTACGAATGTCGAAGACAAATTCGAGACCCTTGTCCAAGTCTGCGACGAGTTGGGGATTGATCGCTCGCAGGTTATCCACATGGGGGATGACCTGAACGATCTTCCGATTCTGGAAGCCGTGGGCTGTCCGATCTCGGTACCCGACGCAATGCCCGATGTGCGCGACGCCGCCATCTACGTCACCACGGAAAAGGGCGGCGAGGGCGCTGTCCGCGAGGTTTGCGACATGCTTATCGTGGCGCGCGGATAGTATCTTTTTTAGGCCGCATCAACATTTCGGCGCGCTGGCTTGCAGGCCCGGACGGTTCCCTCAACCAGTCCTCTTGGCTCCGGTGCAAGGAATTTGACCATTAGCCGATCCGCCTCGCCCGGCATCCTGATTGCGCGCGATGCCGCAGCAACGAAGCCAAACCGCGCATAATAATCCGCATCACCGACGAGAACGACGGTCCGGTGTCCGGCCCGCGCAGCCTTGGCCAGAGTTCTGCGAATAAGGGTGACACCGATACCGTGGCCGCGCAGCGATGGCTCAACCGCCAACGGCCCCATCAAAAGCGCCGGAACGGCCTGTTCGCCGATTTCCACCGGCCAATAGGCGATGATCCCAACCAGCCGGGCCCCGTGATGGGCGACCATGCCCAATTGCGCAATCGGACCGACGGCCTGCCGGAAGCGGTAAGAGGTCTTGCCCAACCGGTCGACGCCGAACGAGGTGTCAAGCAACGCTTCTATGGCACCATGTTGGTGGGGCAGTGGGGAAGAAAATTCGTATAGCATTTTGGTAATCCCGACATTCGTACGTCTGCGGCTAGGAAGCGACCGCTTGCCGGAAAAATTCAGGAAAACCGATTGTTATTGGGGCTGGACGGTGTTCCGAACGAGGCTAAGCAACCGCGGAAAAATTGGCGGATACGCATCGTCGTCGGAGATTGAGTCTCGGGACCATCACAAAAACCCTCGTAAGAACTGACAGCCGATCTACACCAACTTATGGCAAAAACAAAGCGAAAATACGCCAAGGCCTGACGATTGTCCCCCCGAAGGAAAACCGGTATAGAGTGAGGTATGCGCAATTATTCGAAATATTTTCTTTTCCTTGGTTTCGCTCTCACCCTTTCGGCGGGGGGGTGCGGCTGGGCCGAACCCTACGTTTATGCCGCCGGTGAGTTCAACCGCGAGTCGTCGAGTTTTGGTAAGAAACTGGAAAATAGAAAGAAAGTTTCGGTTTGTTATAACCGGGGCAGCGCGACGCCGCGCCAGGTTTTGGAGCTGGCCCAGGCCGAATGCGGGAAATTCCAAAAGGTGGCGCGCTTTACTGGGCACGAAAGATTGAAGTGCCCGCTTTTCACGCCCGTAACGGCCAACTTCAGTTGCGATAAACCGTAAACGGGCGTTTTCCCACGCTAAAACCAATTGGGTGTGGGGCATGCGTGGACACGTAGGAAGAATGTTGGAAACAGTCACCGGCCTCGTCGGTCTCACCGCCGTCGTCTACGCCGCCATCATCGGCGCCATGTTCCTCTTCCAGAGCAGCCTTCTATATCATCCGGCGGCTTTGCTTCCCTCTCCGGCGGAAAGCGGCGTTGCGGAAATGCAGCTCGTTTCCTTGCGAACCGAAGACGGCTTGAACCTGAAATCCTGGTACGCACCACCGCCGAAAGGCCGCCCGGTCATCGTCTATTTTTGCGGCAACGCCGGGCATATCGGAAACCGGGGGTTTAAGGCCCGGGTTCTGCTTGACGCATCGTTTGGGGTTCTGCTGGTGAGTTACCGGGGCTATGGCGGGAATCCCGGTGAACCAACGGAAGAGGGCCTTTACGCCGACGGTCGTGCAGCGATGGCGTTTCTTGAAAGCCAGGACGTGGGGCCTGAGCGGGTCGTGCTTTACGGCGAATCACTTGGTACCGGCGTTGCCGTCCATCTGGCGTACGAACAGGCGCGCAAATTAGCGGTAGTTGCGGTCGTTCTTGAGACCCCTTACACCTCGATAACCGATGTCGCGGCGGCCCACTATCCGTTCGCTCCGGTTCGGCTGCTGTTAAAGGATAAATTCGACGCCATCTCGAAGATCGCAAAAATCTCCTCGCCGCTTCTTGTTTTTCACGCCCGCGACGACCGGGTCATACCGGTCCGCTTCGCGCAAGCGCTTTTTGGAGCAGCGTCACAGCCAAAAAAGGCCGAATGGTATGATTTAGGGGGCCACGAAGGGCTTTTCGACGGTGGCGCCGGCAAGCTTGTTGTCCATTTCATCAACCGTGCCACCGCTGATCGTGATGCAAATATAACAAACAATTGATCAACGATTTGGGGCCGCGGGTCCCGGAGTCAGGTTGCTAATTGGGCGTTTTCATCGTATATTAACCACGTATAGAGTGCGCAGTAGTGCGCAAACGGGTCCCCGCGACGGGGTGCCCGGGTTTGGGATAAGAAATGGCTCAGGCAGTAAAAGCGGCGCAATTGCAGATGCCGTCCACCGTTAGTGGTGGGCGTCCGTCGTCGCCTGGCGCCAGGGTGGCGAGCTTCGGTAGCTCGCCCGTTGAGGAGCTTAACCCCAAACTTGGAACTGCGTTCGACGATGCGTTTTACCTTCTTCAGGATTATGGACGTGGCCGCTTGCCGCAGGGTAGGGAGCAACAATCCCATCATCAGGCGGTGGGCATGTTGCGCGCCACCAGTCAGGCATTTGCGGCGTTTCTCGAATTTGAAACCGGCGGCAGTAAAGTGACCGGTGACGGCGCCGACGGTGGGTCGCGAGGCTCCCCCGGATTGGTATCCCGCGCAATCAACGCATACGAAACCAACGCCCGCGTGATCAGTGGCGGAGAACCCGAACTGGGAACATCTCTAAGCCTCACTCTCTGATTTTTTCTTTTCTGTCCGGATATTCGCGTGTGACCGATATCACGGCGTGACGCCTTGGGTTTTGTTAAGGTGATCTTAACGAATACCAAGGAAGTCAGAAAATGAGTATCGGTTCAGCCTTATCAAGCGCAGCTTCGGGAATGGCCGCCAACGCGCGCCGCGTTGAGGTTGCCGCCGATAATCTGGCTAACGTCACCACACCGGGATATGCCGCGAAAGAGGTCGTGGCGGCCAGCATTGTGACCCGCGGGTCCACAGCGCAGGGATACTCAGCCGGTGGCGTTCGGACAATCCTTCGATCCAAGGCTTCGCTCTCGATCGCCTCGCTTGAACTTTCCAACGTCGACGTCGCCGACGAGTATTCCCGTCTTATTGAGGCCCGTGCGGCCTACCGGAGCAGCGCGGAATTCATGCGTACGGCGTCCAGCATGCTGAAGGAACCTGTCTTCGGCTGAATGGGGCCCGGCACTCTTGCCCGGTAGTGCAATTCTCCCACTTTCGTCCTATATTTCGTTGGACTTCGTATTGATTCAATTCGGGAAATGAATATGCCTGCGGCCCTCGATTCTGCTTTTGACGCGGCCTTCTGGTTTGCGGACACGGCGCTGAACGACAACGAATACCTGCAACCCCAAAAGCTGCATCGCCTGTTGTTCTTGTCGCAGGCCTACTACGCGATACTCAATAATCGCGCCAAATTGATGCCAGCCACGTTCATCGCCTCGGAAATGGGACCCATCGAGCCCAACCTTTACGCGGCTTTTTCCAAGGGGCGGCCCGACATCGAGGTCAATCTTTTCATGGCCGATGGCGTCGAGGAGTTTCTGGATACGATCTGGCGGCGCTTCGGCCATTTCTCGGCGGATCGCCTGACCAAAATGACAAAGGCGACGGAGGCATATAAAGCGGCTGTCCGCAAAGGAAAGCGCGCGGAAATTACCTTGGATGCCATGATTTTGGCGTTTTCCCGCGCCGAGGATACGCCAGCCGCCGATCAGGTATTCAGGCCAAAGGTCATGCGCTCGCAAACCGGCAAGCCGGTCACCGTAAAAGCGTGGGTTCCGGGCAAACCTAAATCAGCTAAATAAAGTACAGCACCAGGAACATCGCCAAAACGACGATAACCCAAAGCACCATGCTTCCGGCCGGGAGCGTGGCCGCCAGAATGCTTTCCGGTCCGTGGTGGCGGAAAACCCATATGATGACCCGCCGAACGCCATTCACCGTGCCCAATCGTACAGCCCGGTCGATCGGCCCGCAGGTCGCCACCACCAGCTTGACCACCGCTGGAAAGGCGACCCGGTAGAACCAGTCAAAGTCGAGACTGATTGTCAGGGTTCGCTTCATCATCGGCAGCAGCAGGAAGAACGCCAGCCCCGCAAACAGCAGCAATTGCAACATGTTGACCACATGCGAGACCGTATAGGGCGCGTAATCCACGGGGAAGGGCAGGATCGCGTAAAGCGGCTCCGGCCAGACACCCAGTCCGATGCACAGGAACGCGAAGAAAACCATGGCAACGCGCATGTTCATGGGCGGGTCCGGCGGACGCATGCCGGAATCCTTCTGGAAGAACACGAACCACGGGAATTTAATGCCTGCGTGCAGGAACACGCCAGCCGAACCGGCCGCCAGAACGAACCAAGCGATCATAATGTGCTCGTCAGCGGCCGCCTGCGCGATCATCGACTTGCTGATGAAACCGCTGGTCAGCGGGAACGACGAAATGGCCAGCGCGCCCACGATGCCGCATATGGCCGTTAGCGGCATGCTTTGGAATAATCCACCCAGATCGGTACACTTGCGCTTGCCCGTCATATACAGGACCGATCCAGCCGACATCAAAAGCAGCGCCTTGTAAATGATATGCGTGAAGGCGTGGGCGGCTGCGCCATTGAGCGACATCACGGTTCCGATGCCAATGCCGCAAACCATGAACCCAACCTGGTTGACGATGCTATAAGACAGGATCCGCCGCATGTCGTTTTCAAGCAGGGCGTATATGATGCCGTACAAAATCATGTACATGCCGACGAAAATCAGGATTTCCGCGCCAGGGTATCCGCGTATCAGAACGTAAACGGCGGTTTTCGTGGTGAAGGCCGACAGGAACACCATTCCGCTGAACGAGGCTTCGGGATAGGCGTCGGGCAGCCAGGCCGAGAACGGCGGCGCACCGGCATTGATCAGGAAGCCAATCAAAATCATCCATGTGCCGAAGGAATTGGGCTGCATGGCGACGAAATCGACCGAGCCGGTGGCGCTTACATGGGCAATCACGCCCGCCATCAGAATAACGCCGCCCGCCAGATGAACCTGAAGATAACGCATGGAAGAACGATAAGACGCGGGCGTTCCGGCCGACCACACGACGAGGGTCGAGGCCACCGCCATGATTTCCCAGAAAATAAAGACGGTGATCAGATCACCAGCCAGGGCCACGCCGACCGCGCCGCCCGAATAGGCGAAGGCCGCCGCCAATTCCAGCGTGCTTTTCTGGTTCAGCGCGAATAGTCCGCCGCCGAAGGCCATCAGCGTGAAGATCGTGCCAAACAGGCGGCTCAGGGCATCGGCTTCCACCACCTGCAACTCGTACACCAGGAAGGGCACGGTCAGCGAAACGCCGTCCGGCAACATCCACACGGCCCACAGGGCGACGAGAGGAATGCCGAGAACGACCATGGAGCGCACGGTGCCGCTGCACAAGGGCACCAGCACGGCTCCCAGCATCAGGATCAGTCCCGGAGGGATGCTGGCGCTAGCGCTCATCATAGTAGGTATCCTTGCGCTTCAAAAATAGCCCCAGCCCCTTGGCCACCAGAACCATGGCGACGCAGGTAACGAATCCGTACCAGGAATTGAACCCGAAGGTTCCGTCGATGCCGAAATATTCATGCGGATGCACGAAAAAGTCGCCCAGCACCAGAACCACAAGGATTCCAATACCCCAGCGCCACAGCAGGCGAATGGTCGTTGGCCTTACCAGCCAGTGTTTTTGCTCGCTCACCCGGCACCTCCTACCAACTGCTGGGCCAGCCCCAAGGCTAGATCGGGGAAGAAAAACAACGCGATGGTGCCGCCCGCCGTGATCGCCAGCGCAATAAGAATCGCACCCGGCGCTTCACCGTGGGCCGCGTGACCGTCAGTCGCGTCCGGCTCCTTGAAAAAGGCCGCGTAGATGATCGGCAGGAAATAGGCCGCATTGAGCAGCGTGCTCAGCATGATGACGGCGGCTGCGAACGCCTGTCCATTGGTCAGCGTTGCTTGCAGCAGGAACCATTTGCTAACGAAGCCCGCCGTCGGCGGCAATCCGATCATGGAAAGGGAGCCGATGGCAAAGGCCACCATGGTGAAGGGCATGGCCCGGCCAATCCCCTTCATCTGGCTGATCTCGGTCTTGTGGCTGGCCACCAGAATGGCGCCCGCGCAGAAGAACAATGTGATTTTGCCAAAAGCGTGCATGGCGATATGCGTCGCCCCGCCCATGGCGCCCATACTGGTCGCCAGCATCGCCGCCAGAACGATGTAGGAAAGCTGGCTGACCGTCGAATAGGCGAGCCGTGCTTTTAGGTTGTCCTTGGTCATGGCAACGACGGAGGCCGCAATGATAGTGAACCCGGCCAAATACTGCAGCCACTCGCTACTGCCCAGTTCGTGCAGAGTATCGATGCCGAAGATATATACGGCGACCTTCAAGACCGAGAACACACCCGCCTTGACCACGGCCACTGCATGCAGCAGCGCGCTGACGGGCGTCGGCGCGACCATGGCTGCCGGAAGCCAGCGGTGGAACGGCATCAATGCCGCTTTGCCAATGCCGAAGACGTACAGAGCCAACAGCACCGCGAAAACGTTCTTGGACACCTTTCCCGCCAGAATACCGCCGGTGGTGAAGTCCAGCGTGCCGACCTCGAACCACGTCCATACCATGCCGAACAGCAGGAAGCAGATGGACGTCGCCATGAGGATGCCCAGATAGATGCGCCCGCCGCGCTTGGCGTCATTGGTGCGATGATGGGTAACCAGCGGGTAGGTGCAGACGCTCAGCACTTCGTAGAAGACAAACAGCGTCAGCATGTTGCCCGCGAACGCCACGCCCAGGGCGCTGAACAGCGCTACGGCGAAAAAGGCGTAAAAACGGGTCTGGTTTATCTCGTGATGGCCGCGCATGTAGCCGATTGAGTAAATCGTCGTCACGATCCACAGGAAACTGGCGATCAGCGCGAAGATCATGCCCAACGGTTCAAGCTTGAAGGCCAGTGTCAGGCCCGGCATCATTTCGCCCAGAACCACCTCGGGACGTCCACCGGCCAACACCACTGGCGCCAGCGAGGCGACCAGCAGGAACATGACCGTCGCCGTCACCAGGGTGACAGTCTCACGCAGATTGGGGCGGTGCCCGGTCAGGACAATAAACAACGTGCCGATCAGCGGCGTCGCAATGGCCAGCTGCATCGTGGTTTCCGGGGTCATGATCCGCCTCCGATCAACATGGAGGCGGCCGCCCGCGCGATATCGACCGTGCGCGTGGCATCAACGCCGAAATAAACGCTGGCCAAAGCCATGATCCAGGTCGGAACGACCAGACTAAGCGGCGCTTCGGTGACTTTTTCCGCACCCTCTGGCGAGGGCCGGAAATAAGCCGCTTCGACGATCCGCCAGATATAAATAACGGCCAAAAGCGAACTGGCGACAATCAGGGCGGCGATGAGCCACATGCCTTGCTCGAAAGCGGCCTGGATCAACACCCATTTACTGACGAAACCAACGGTCAGCGGCACGCCGATCAGGCTTAGCCCGGAAACCACGAAAGCCGCCATGGTCAAAGGCATGCGTTTGCCCAGACCCTCGAAATCCTTCATGGTAACCGCGCCCATACGATAGAACACGCACCCCATAACGAGGAACAATGCGCATTTCATCAGGGCATGGTTGAACAGATGCAAAATGCCGCCGGAAAGGCCCGTGACCGTCGCGAAACTGATACCCAGCACCATGTAGCCGACCTGCGCGATGCTCGAATAAGCCAGCAAGCGCTTGACGTTCTCCTGGAAGATGGCGACCAGCGAGCCCGCGAACATGGCGATGATGGCCAGAACCATGAGAACTTCGCGAATCGGCATGGTTTCGAAGATATCGACCTTGCCGAATATGGTGAAATAGACACGGATTAGCGCATAGACCGCCACCTTTGTCGCCGTCGCCGCAAGAAACGCGGTGACCACGGAAGGAGCACGGGTGTAGGCGTTGGGAAGCCATGTATGCAGCGGGAACATCGCCAGTTTCAGGCCGATGCCCACGGTCAGGAAGGCCAGTGCCGCCAGAATGGTGCGCGTGCCAGCCACCTGCGGCAGCTTGTCGGCCAGATCGGCCATGTTGAGCGTGCCGGTCATCATGTACAAGAGGCCGACGCCGATGACATAGAAGGTCGCGCCCACGGTGCCCATGACCAGATAGCGGTAGGCCGCCGTCAAAGCCCGCCTGTCTCGCGCCATGGCAATCAGCGCGTAGCCCGACAGGGCTGAAATTTCCAAGAAAACGAACAGGTTGAACGCGTCGCCCGTAATCGCAATACCCAGCAATCCGGCAAGACACAGGTTGAACATCGTAAAGAACAAATAGACCCTGCGCGGCGCAATCTCACGCCGGACACTGGTCCACGCGTACGGTGTCGTCACCGCGCCGACGGCCGCAACGATAACCAAAACGAAAGCGTTAACCAGATCAACCCGGTATTCGATGCCCCACGGTGCGGCCCAGCCACCGATTTCGTAAACGATGGTTCCGGTATCGAGCACCTGAAGCAGCAACGTCACCGAAACGCCGAAGCAGAACCAGCTTACGGCCAACGCAATGGCCCAGGTGGCGATGGGAACGCGCCGGAGGAACAGGCAGATCGGCGCCGACATCAACGGAACGATGACTTGCAGCACGGGCAGATGAGACGAAATCAAAGGTCGTCCTCCAGCGCGTGAATTTCATCGTCCTCGATGGTCCCGTAAGCGTCGCGGATGCGAACCACCAGGGCCAGAGCCACGGCGGTCGTAGCGACACCGACGACGATAGCGGTAAGGATCAAAACGTGGGGCAGGGGGTTTGAATAAACCTCGATGCCCGCGTCAAGGATTGGGGCCGTGCCGCCCTTGATCTTGCCCATGGAGATGTAAAGAACAAAGACCGAAACCTGAAAAACGTTCAGGCCGACGACCTTCTTGATCAGGTTGCCGTGGGCGATGACCATGTAAAAACCGATCATCATCAAGACGACCACGATCCAGTAATTAAAAAGGCCGGGAAATTCCATGGCGTTAGCGGTCCTGGCCCGCAAAAATCGTAAAGATGGTGATCATGGCTCCGGCAACGGTGGTGCCGACGCCGAACTCGATAAGGGTGATGCCCAGATGCTGGCCGTGTGTGGCTTCGTGGGCGAGCATCGAATAATCCAGATAATTTCCGCCCATAAACATGGCCACAACGCCGACGCCCGCGTACAACAGAACGCCCGACGACAACATGGCGCGCCGAACCCAACCGCGAATGGCAATCCGCGTGAAATCGATCCCGAAAATCAGGGCGTACAGAATGAACCCCGCGCCGAAGATGACGCCGGCCTGAAAACCGCCGCCCGGTCCGAAATCGCCGTGGAACTGCACATAGAATGCAAACAGCAAAATCAACGGCATCAGCAGCTTGGCGGTCACGCGAAGCACCGAATGGCGATGCATAACGGAAGGGTGGGCGTTGTCCGTTTTCTCGGGCAGGCCGTGGGTGATGTTTTCGCGGCCGCGCCCGATCAGGCACATGACGGCCAGAGCGGCGGTGAAAATAACGGTCACTTCGCCCAGCGTATCGTATCCGCGGTAACTGGCCAGAACCGAGGTGACGATATTGGGCACACCGACTTCGGCTCCGGAATCAAGGATATATCGCGGCGCCACGTGTTGATGAATGGGAGCCATCGCGTCCCCGTAGAAGGGCATGTCGAGGGTTCCGTAAATCAACATACCGCCGGTCACAACAACGACGAACAGCGCGCCCAAATTTCGGCTGTTCTCCTTGATTGCTTCCTCGGTCGTGGTCAGAGCCAGCGTTCCCAGCATCAGGACCGTCGCGATGCCTGCGCCGACCGACGCCTCGGTAAAGGCGACGTCAACCGCATCCAGCACCACATAAAGAGCGGCCGCCGAAAGGCTGAATATTCCCGACAACATGACGACGGCAAACAGATTTCGCAGGCGCACCATGCCCACGGCCGACGCCGCCATAAGGGAAAGCAGAACGGTGTTGACTAGGTCTTCGATGGCTCGTCTTCCCTGTTTTTATCGTTGTCGCCCGTATCGGCGAGGATCGGCTTGACACCCGTGCCTAGCGCCGATTGGGCCAGAGCGTGGGTCGAAACCGGGCTCGTAAATAGGATAAATACGACGATCAGTAACAATTTCACCGTCACCAGGGTGAAACCCGCCTGCAGCATCAGGCCCACCGAAAGCAGACCCGCGCCCGCAGTGTCGATAATTCCCGCAGCATGCATACGGGCGTAGACATCGGGAAGCCGCAACATTCCCAATCCGCCGATCAGGCAGAACGCGCCGCCCGTGACAATCAGCGCCCAGCTAAGAATATCGATGATCATCGCCATTACAATCCCCCAGATCCTCGCCTGAACGGTGACCGAGGCGGTGGTATTTGAAAAATTTCATGATGGCGATGGTGGTTATGAAGTTGATCAGGGCGTAAACCAGACCGATATCGAGAAACTCCGGACGTCCCATAACAAATCCGAGAACGGCGATCAGCATAACCGTCAACGTGCCGAACGAATTGACAGCCAGAATGCGGTCGTAAACGGTGGGGCCTTTGATGGCCAGGGTCAACGCCATGGCCATGGTGGCGAGAAGAGCGAATGCGCCAGCGGCGAACATGGTCATGTGTCGCCCTCTTCTTTGGCTTTTTGCGTTCCCAGTAGACGGTCCAGCAAACTGACACCTTCAACGGCAGTGACGCGGCGGTCCATATCGCCGGTCATCAGACCGTCGGCAGTATCTTTGGTCAGCGCATGGATCAGCAGCTTGTCGCCTTGCATATCCACCGTGACCGTTCCCGGCGTCAGCGTGATCGAGTTGGCGAAAATGACGTTGCCCATCTCGCTGCGCTGGGTTGCCTTGATGTCCAGCATGGCGGGCTGGATTGGCATCTTGCCCTTGAGGATCACGCCCGACACATGAATGGCGGAAACCAGGATTTCCTTGATCAGCCACACCCAGTAAAAAACGATCCGCCAACTCAGATGCAGTGGCTGGCCTTCGTGATCAACCACGTCCATGCGCCGCGCGATCAAAATCACGACAACGATCGAAGCGATGCCCAGCCCCAAAAGGAGCGGTACAAAGAACCCCGACAGCAACATCCAGAGGATCGCCAGGACCAGAGCGAGACTGACCGCGTGAAGCACAATTTCCCTTCAGCAGCGGCTTTTCGCCGCCATCGCCTACATTAAATTTGTTGGCGCTACCTTGCGCGGCTCAGTTTTTGGCCTCCGAAATCACTTTCGTCAAGAGCGGGCTGCCCTCAACATACGAAAAAACGGGTTGCGAGGTTCAATTCTCCCAGCACAATTGCTGTGCCGGGCACCACATTAGGTCAGTGAAACTTGCTGCTCGTTATCGATTCGAAAGGAAATCTACGCGAATCGACGACCAACCGACAATGAAATGGAAATCAAACCGCCACCGCACCGTCGAACATGGACAACACCTGATCACGGCTAAGCAGACGATGGTCCATCAAACACGAGACGGCTTTTTCGGCGTCTCCCTGGAACGCGGATTCCATCAAATCCCGGTGCTGCCGTTCGACCCGCTCAAAATATGAAGCATCGAATGTGGCGTCACGAAGGGCAATGCGCCGATACCATTCCGTGTGACTTGCCATTTGATCGTAGACCCTTAGCAGCCACGAAGACCCGCATTCGCTCAAAAGCTCGAGGTGGAAGCGGCGGTGTCGGCTTTCCCTCTTTTCCACGCTTTCAATATCGCTGAAGCTCTCGATTTGCACTTTGCCCAGCGCATGGTGGGCGACCAGCACCCTTGATTCCCATTCCTCTGTTCGCGCCTCAATGGACTTTCGCAATCCCTTGGATTCCAGATCGTTTCGCAATTCCGTCAGGGTTAGGAATTCCGCCCGAGATAACTTGGAGACGCGAAAACCGCGCTTGCCTTCGGTGGTAACGTAGAATTCCGCATTTAGTCGGGCGAGGGCTTCCCGCAGGGGGCTTGTGCTGACTTGATAAGTTTTTTTTAGCCACTCGGTTCGCAGCGGTGAACCGGGTTCAACGCGCCCGCTTCGAATATCACGGCGCAGCATCTCGTAAACCCGATAAGCCTCGGTGTCGGGATGTGAACCGGCCGTGACGTTTGCGAGTGAGTCGACACCCGCGATCATCCTACCCAATCCCCTTGGTCCGGAACGCAAAAGGGCATTTGTATTCTCCACTATCAGAATAAACGAAAATAAATATGATTTCACAAAATCCGTTTGACAGCACATAATATATGAACTACCAAAAAATCTGAAATATTTTGTGCAAATGGGGTCAAAAAACAGGGGGCGGACGTGGATTCCTCCAATCGAATCAACAGCAAAACCGACGAAATTTCGTCAAAGCTGATCGGTATTCGACGGCAGATCCATCAGAACCCGGAGCTCGGGTTCGAAGAGTTTGAAACCGCCAAACTGATTACTGGACACCTTGAATCACTTGGCCTTTCCTGCCGCACGGGCGTTGGCAAAACTGGTGTCATTGCCGTGATCGAGGGGAGCAAACCGGGCAAGACCCTGGCCATCCGCGCCGATATGGATTGCCTTCCGGTGCATGAAGAAACGGGCCTTCCATTTGCGTCCAAGAAAGACGGTCTCATGCACGCCTGCGGGCATGACATGCATTCCGCCATACTGCTGGGCGTCGCCGAGGTTCTTTTCGGACTGCGCGATGAAATGGCTGGACGGGTCAAACTGATCTTCCAGCCCAACGAGGAAGGGCTGACGGGCGCAACGTCGATGATTGCCGATGGCGTGTTTGATGATCCGCCGATCGATATGTGCCTGGGCTACCACAACTGGCCACCTTTGGCTGCCGGGACCGTGGGTTATCATCCGGACGTGTGTTTTTCATCGTCGGACGCGTTCGATCTGACCATTATCGGGCGCTCGGGCCATGCCGCGCACCCTCATCTGGCAATTGATGCAATTACGGCAGCGGCCTATTTCGTTACCCAGTTGCAAACCGTCGTCAGCCGGGAAATCCTCCCGGTCCACCCAGCAGTGGTGAGCGTCGGTGTGTTCCAAGGGGGAACGGCCCGGAACATCCTGCCTGAAAAGGTTTTGCTCCAGGGTACGGTTCGGACGCAGAATCAGGCTGCAAAAGATTGCATCGCCGCCGCCATGAAGCGCCTTCTGGACGGCTTTAAGGCTGGCATGAGGATCGACTACGAACTGGACTACCAACCGGGTGTCCCGATCCTACGCAACGATCAGGAAGTCCTTGCCAGCGTTCTTGATTCAACGCGCGCCGTCATCGGCACAGAAAACCTGATCGAACTGCCGGAAGGTTCCATGGGCAGCGAGGACTTCGCCTTTTTCACCGAACGGTTCCCTAGCGCCCATTTGCGCATAGGCAGCAAAATCGATGGATTGGATACGGGCCTTCACCGAAGCAATTTCGACTGTAACGAGGATACCATACCAATCGGCGTGCGGGTGGTAAGTCAGGCTGCCATCGACCTGTTGTCTTGAATTTCCCTTAGACCCAATACGAAAAAGGGGTGGAGCTAAGATGGAAAAAGACGGGGTAGAGAAAAAACGCGGCCCGATGGACCTTGCGTTTCCGCTTCGCATCATTGTCGGATTGCTTTTCGGTTCGATCGTCGCAATGACCATCGCGCAGGTGTTTTTCCGCTTCGTGCTGGACAGCCCGCTGATCTGGAGCGAGGAACTTTCACGTCTTTTCCTGGTTTGGGTAACGTTTCTGGGCGCGGCGGTCGTCTGCTGGGACGGAACCCACCTGAGTGTGGATACGGTCCTGTCCAAAATACCGGTCAAGGCGCGCCGTTTTCTTCGCGCCTTCAATGCGCTGGTTGTCCTCGGCTTTCTTTACATCTTTGTCGACAGCAGCATCATTATGGTTCAGATCGAACATATCACCACTCTTGGATCTCTCGATATTCCGGCAAGCGTGTTGCGGGTTCCCGCGACCATCGGCGGCGGGCTGATGATCTTTTTCATCATTATGCGCTGGGTCTACAGATTGGGGATCGGACCGTGGTGGCGTGGCGATGACGACAAAATCAACCGTGAACCGATGTAGGGGGAGCGGCTGATATGGTTATTGCAGGCATATTGATTTTACTGGTCGTCCTTCTTCTGACCGGAATGCCCATCGCGTTCGTTATGGCGGTAACGTCGGCGACCTATCTGTACGTCGCAGATATCGACTTTTCCATGCTTTCCCAACGGATGACGACAGCCGTTGATTCCTTCCTGATTTTGGCCATTCCATTCTTCTATCTTGCGGGCGAATTGATGAACGCCTGCAAGTTGACCGACCGCATCGTCAACATGTCGAAGGCGTTTGTCGGCCACATCCACGGCGGGCTGGCGCAGGTCAATATTGTTGCCAGCATGATTTTCGCGGGCATGTCCGGATCGGCGACGGCGGATACCGCCGCCCTTGGGTCGGTGTTGATCCCGGCCATGAAAAAGGAAGGATATGACGCCGATTTCAGCGCTGCGGTCACCGTTGCCTCGGCCATGATCGGCCCCATCATCCCGCCCAGCGTCGCCATGGTGATTTACGGGGCGTTGGCAGACGTCTCCATTGGCCGTTTGTTGCTGGCGGGCATCCTGCCGGGAATATCCATCGGCATTACGCAGATGATTTTCACCTATTTCCTGGCCAAGAAGCGTGGCTATCCGCGCTATCCCCGGGCCACGGTCAAACAAGCGGCCTACGCGACCTACAAAGGTCTGGCGGCCGTCTTGTTTCCCATCATCATCGTGGGCGGCATTGTTTCGGGAGTATTCACGCCGACGGAAGCGGCGGCGGCGGCTGTCCTTTATGGTCTCGTACTCGGTGTTTTCGTCTATCGCAACGTTGGCTACAAAGACCTTTGGAAGACGTTGTTGCAGGTTAGCTGGGGCAGTGTCCGGGTTCTGATCATTGTGGCCGCGGCATCGGCCTTCAGTTGGATCATGGTCCGCGAGCAGGTTCCGCAACTTATCGCCGACGGCCTTTTCTCGATTACCGACGATCCCCTGATCGTTATCGCCGTGATGACGGTTTTCCTTTTGATGGTTGGCCTGTTCATGGTGGCCTCCAGCGCGGAAATCGTTTTGGCTCCGATCCTGGTTCCGGTGGTCGTGCAGTTCGGGGTCGATCCGGTGCACTTCGGCGTCTTGATGGTGTTTTCGTTGATCGTTGGCGGCGGCACTCCGCCGGTCGGCGTACTGCTCTATATCGCCCAGGACATTGCCGGTATTCCGTTCGGGAAAATGGTTCGGGCGATGATTCCCTATTACATACCGCTTTTCACCGCGATCATAATTATCGCCGTATTCCCGCAATTGAGTCTGTGGATACCGAACATGGTTTTCGGAAATTAGGGGAGGAAATCGAATGGCCGGCAAACATCTGTTGAAGGATTTGACGTGGGTCGAGTTCCGCGAACGCATGGCCGAGGACCCGGTAATTTTGCTGCCCTTCGGCTCGCAGGAGGAGCAGGGGCCGCAAGCGCCCATGGGCGACTACATGTTGACCGAGAAAATCGCTGAAATGATTGCCGAGAAGTCAGGTGCCATCGCCGCGCCAACCATACCCTTCGGCTACGCCGACTATTTCCGGGCCATACCCGGCGGCGTCCAGTTACGGCCCGAGACTTTCTGCGCCTTGTTTGGGGATATCTGCGAGAATTTCCTGGATCACGGATTGGAACGCCTCGTGATTCTCAATGGCCATAGCGGCAATTACCCGCTCATCGACCAGTCGATCCGTGAAATCAAGCGTGAAACGGGAGTCATGATCCCGTGCCTCAATCTTTGGCGCCTGATGACGCCCAAGGAATGGAGCGAATTTCACCCCAAACGCGGCGCTTCGGCGCTGGGCCATGGCGGCGATCCGATGACTTCGGTTTACCTGCACCTTTATCCAGAGTTGGTGCGCACTGACTTGATCGGTGAAGCCAAGCGAAAAGAGGTTCTGGGGCTGCCGACAGCGGGCCTGAACGCTGTAAAATTCAAGGGTTCCGACGTCAACATCGCTCTTGATATCGACGAGATTTGCGACAACGGAATAGCTGGGGGCTTCCCGGCGGAATCTTCGGCCGAAATAGGTGAGAAAATTGTCAATTTTATTGTCGATTACTGTGCCGAATTTGTGGCTTACTTCAAGACCGTGGACACGTCGGTCTGACCAATAAAAAACGATCAAGGTGGGTCTAAAACAGAGGAGAATGGAAGATGAAACTGAGACATTTTCTAGCCGCGACCTTATCGTTCGTGGCCGTGTTAGGGTTAGGTCTGGCTGGTGCGGACGCCAAGGATGTCCGCTACGGGCTTTGGGCGAAAAAGGGTGAGGCCCAGCATTTGGGCGCCCTGAAGTTCAAGGAAGTTCTCGAAAAAGAATCGAACGGCGCTTTTAACGTCATCGTCTATCCGGGAAATCAGCTGGGCACACCGCGCGAGATGCTGGCGCAATTGGCCGTAAACACAACGCAGATCATGGCCAGCGGCGATCCGGGCATTAAGGAAGTCGAATATCTGGCGCTTCCCTACCTTATGAAGAGCCTGAACAACTATGTGGCCGTGATTGGCAGCTCCATTGGTGACGCCTGGAACAAAAAGCTGATTGAACAGCGCAAAGTCCGCCTTTTGGGCTTCCTTCCGCGTAGCCCCCGGCAGATCAGCTCTAACAAGCCGATCAACAAGGTTGCCGATCTCAAAGGCATGAAGCTGCGCGTTCCGGAACGTGACTACTACGTCCAATCCTTCGTCGCGTTCGGCGCCAAGCCGACGCCGATGGCCTTCAAGGAAGTCTACACTTCGTTGCAAACGGGCATTGTCGACGGTCAGGAAAACCCCATCGAGACCATCTGGGCGATGAAGTTCCATGAAGTCCAAAAAGCTGTCGCCATGGTCGATTATATCGACAAGCCCGCCTACACCATGATCGGTGAGAAGTTCTGGCAAGGGCTGAGCGAGAAAGAACGCGGCTGGATGGCCAAGGCCCAGGCCGCGTCACAGGCGTTGGTCGAGGAAATCCTGCCCAAGCAGCAAAAAGAGCTGCTGTCCAAGATGAAGGCCGCAGGCCTAACCATCACCTACCCGGACAAGGCCGAGTTCCGCGCCGCCACGCAAGGCGTGCGTGACAAGTTGGGTGCCGGTCGATGGGGTGAAGAAACCTACAAGAAGATCGTCGCCATCGGTCAACAAGACCTCTAGAAGGTCGAAAAATATCATATGGCGGAGGGGCCGGCGTTGACCGGCCCCTTTTCTTTTGTTTTTAGCGAAGCTCCACGGCGTAATCGGCCAGCGGCGGAACCGTCTTCAAAAGACCCAGCTTGTGTAAGAACGCGGCAAAACGTTCGTAGCGGGCCGAATCCAGCGCCGCCGGACGCAAGGCAAAGCGCGCCACGGTGTCGCGCCATGCCCGTTTGTTCAAGGCATCGTTCAGGTCGGGGTAGGCGGCGATGAAGGCAGCCCAACTTTCCGCCGGGTGATTGATCAGATAGCGCACACCCATTTCCATGCCGTCAAGGAAGGCCCGAAGGCGCGGATCGTTTAGGTTGTCCTTCTTGGCGATAAAGATCAGCTCGTCATATCCTGGAACCCCTTCGTCTTCGGGGTAAATCGCATGGCCCGGGTGGCCGGCGGCTTCCATCTGATTGATTTCAAAATTGCGGAAAGCCCCGATGGTGGCGTCGACACGTTCGCTAATCAACGCCGGTGAAAGCGCAAAGCCCAGCGATACGGTCTCCACGTCATCCAGACTCAGGTCGTGTTTCCCCAACATGGCGGGCAGCAAGGTGTCGCGGTAAAAACCGACCGAATACCCGATTTTGCGACCCTTGAGGTCGGCAGGCGTCTTCACGGGGCCGTCCGGCATGACCATCATTGTCACCAACGGCGTGGCCACCAAGGTGCCAATGCGCACCACCGGCAAGCCTTCGTCCACATGAACGTGAAGCTGCGGCTGATAGGAAATGCCAATATCGGCCTTGCCCGAGGCGACCATTTTGGGCGGGTCGTTGGGGTCGGCGGGAGCGACAAGGTCGACATCAAGACCAGCGTCGGCAAAAAATCCCTTCTCCTTGGCGACGATAATCGGCGCATGATCGGGGTTGACGAACCATTCAAGAATGACCGTCAATTTCTCCGATGACTGCGCCGTAATCGGCAACAAAAACAATATGCTGGACAGAATTGCTAAGGATATACGTGAGAAATGTTGCATGAGTTGCCTCAGTCGTTGTCGGGGGCGGAATCGGGTTGCCAGGGCAGGGCCTTTCGCAATCCCGTATCCATGATGAAAAACAAGGTGACGGCCAGTGCCGCCAGGGTAACCAGAGCGGCGAACATAACGTCCACCTGCATGCGGGCGTTGGCGTGGAGCATCAGATATCCCAGCCCGGCGCTGGAACCGACCCATTCGCCGACAATAGCGCCAATGGGGGCTACCGCCGTCGCCACGCGCAATCCGGACGCCAGGGCGGGAAGGGCCGCGGGAATGCGGACATGCCAGAGTATCGACCAGCGCCCGGCGTTCATGGTGCGCGCCAAATCCAGCCAGCCGGGTTCGGTACGGCGCAAACCGTCGTGGAAGGCGGCGGTTACAGGGAAATAGATGATGAGCGTCGCCATCGCCACCTTGGATACAATGCCGTAGCCCAGCCACAGGACGAGAATAGGGGCCAGAGCGAACACCGGGATCGCCTGACTGACGACAAGCACCGGAAGCAGCCAGCGGCGTGCCGGGCGGAAATAGGCCATGATCAGGGCGCTGGAACATCCCAGAACGGTTCCGCTTAACAATCCCAGAACGATTTCCGCCGCCGTCAATGCGGCATGGGAAAGGATTGACTGGTAATGGGCGGCCCATGCCAATGCCACATCCGTTGGTCCCGGCAGCATCCAGGGTTCGGCGGCGGTAATCCAAACGATGGCTTGCCACAGCGCGATAAGTCCCGCCAACACGATCAATCCGCGGACAATTCTCATCGCGCAGCCTCCGCCAGACGTCGCAGCAATACGCCCTGCGCTTCCAGAACGGTTGGGTCGTCCACGTCGCGCGGCGCTGCACCCTCTGGTTCCAGTGGATTTTCATCCAGACGGGCCGGACGACCGGCCATGACGTGAATTCGGTCGCCCAGGCGAAGGGCTTCCAGGGGATCATGGGTCACCAGAAGAACGGTGCGCCCTTTAAGCATGCGCGCAGCAAGGTTTTGCAGGCGTACTTTGGTGATAGCGTCGAGGCCCGAAAAGGGTTCGTCCATGAGAACCACCGGGCGATCTTCCATCAATGTGCGGGCCAGTGCCGCGCGCTGACGCATACCGCCCGACAGGGTGTCGGGTGAGGCGTTCGCCCAGTCGGCAAGGCCGACATCGGCCAAAATCTCTTTGGCACGGTCGCGAGATTGCCGCTCGCCGCGCAGACGGCTTCCCAAAAGCACGTTGTCGACAACATTTAGCCATGGAAGAAGAAAAGCGCGCTGGGCCATCAACGCCACGCGGCCCGAAAGGGGCTTTCCGTCCGAACACAATACGACGCCGCCGTTGGACGGTCCGGTCTCAAGGCCCGAAATCAGACGCAACAAGGTACTTTTGCCGACGCCACTGGTTCCCAGCAGGCAGGTAATGCGGCCCTGGGGAAGGGTCACGTCCAACTCTTCGAACAAAACGGCTCCGTCAAATTCGACGGCCCCGGAATGTACGTTGACGCTAATGGCGGATGTTGTTTCGGTTGATGGCATTGCCCACTCGTCCCTACGCCGGTGTTATCCGGATCAGGTTCATGGGGTCGCCTCCGAAATCGGAGACCTCTCAGCCGACATGCGGCTCCCCCCAGTGAAAAGGTGAGCCCTATATGGCCCGTGGTGGCGTCAAAGGCAAGAAACTTGGCTGATCAAAAAGTATTTTGCCGCGATGCGGAAATTGGGTAAGCATGCTTTCATGATGCATTCGGCAAATATTTCCCCTCTTCGAATGGGCGTACTGGCGGTTTTGGCGCTTTTTACCGCCTACGTCGGGCATGGCACGCTTGAAGCCGCGCCGATCTTCTTTGAAACCAGCGAAATCACCGTCATCACGGTTCACGGGCGGTTCAATTTTGCGGTGGAAGTTGCGAAAACCGACGCGCAACGTAGCCAGGGTTTGCAATACAGGACAGAAATGGCGGGCGACGCCGGGATGCTATTCGATTTCGGACGGGTTCAGGCTGTCGCCATGTGGATGAAGAATACGTTCATCCCGCTTGATATGGTTTTCATCTCGCACGATGGCCATGTCGTCGGGATCGCAGAAAACACGACCCCGGAATCGCTGGAAATAATCCAGTCGGGGAAACCCGTTCTTGGCGTTCTTGAAGTCAGGGCCGGAACTGCGGCGCGCCTGGGCATTACCAAGGGATCGCTGGTCATGCATCCCATGTTCGCGGCAACACCCGAAGCCGGAAAGGCGCAGGACAAGTAAGTCACCACCGGACCGCTAAATTTTGTGGCCGTTGGCGAGGTGCTGCGCGACCTCCCAGAATTCACCGGCTGCGAGCAGGCAGGTAAGGCCGCCGGGCTCGGTCAGAATAATCGTCCAGGTGCCGCCTTCAGCCGAGCTCAGGACCTCAATGACGCCGCCGGTGTTCGACAGCCCCATGGCGACCGGCGCTTCGGAAAACTTGCCCGACAGTCTCTGGAGGATGTCATCGCGTTTCCCGCACGCCATCTGCGCATTTGCAGGAAGTGCCATTCCAATGAAAACCAAAGTTGCGATCAAGAACCGGATCATCTTTCTGCTCCTTCTAGCGTCTAGCGCCCCCCATTCAGTTCAGTTAAAAAAGATTCGCAATTACCGTACCAATTTTGGTCTTCTGAAAGGTTTTTCGCGTCCGGCGATAAATCCAGCCTTGTGAAATCAATGTTCATATTATCTATCCCACGTATCGTTATGATTTCATTTAGGTTGATATTTGTAACAGCGAAAAAAAAGTGTTTGTTTTCATTCAGTTAGTGCGGATCGACTCCTGATCCATCCAAGCGTAACAACGCCGTAACAACATTCGATTCGTATGATTTCATTAAAGGACTTATTTTGTTTCAAATGTTTCTAATTTTTAACAATCTGTCATTTTCCCGATTTCCTTGACGATACGGCGCAATGCGCCGAAAACCTTTCGGGGGTTACGTCTTTGGCGATTTTGGCAGCAAACGGGATATGAACGAGAAACTTGAAAAGGGACTATCCTTGCACCGCGCCGGGTACCTTGATGAGGCCCGCGCCATTTACCGTGCGATTCTGGATGTCGAGCCTGCCAATGCCGAGGCATTGCACCTTTCCGGGCTTGCCGCCTACCAATCCGGAGAACTGGCAGAAGCCGTGAAGCAAATCGATGCCGCCATAGACGCCGACCCCCAACAGGCCAAATACCACAGCAACCGGGGAAACGTCGCCAAGGCCGCCAGAGAATTGAAGCACGCAGAGCGCTTTTATCGCCGGGCATTGGAAATCGATGCCGCCTTTCACGACGCGCGTTTCAATTTGGGCGTTTTGCTTCAGGAGGCGGGGGAACTTGAGGAAGCCGCGCTAGCCTACGATGACATCCTCGCCAAAAGCCCCGAAAACACAGACGCCATGAACAATCTGGGTCTTGTCCGCGTGCGCCAAGGCCGCCTGAAAGAGGCGGAACGGTGTTTCAAGACGGTTTTGACCGCGAATCCCGAACGCTTGGAAATCTATCTCAACCTGGGGCAGGTCCACGAACGCCTTGGCCGGTTACCCGACGCAGAGGCCGACTACCGGAAAGCCGCCGAGGGTGAGGAGCGGCGCGCCGAGGCCTATTTCAATCTTGGGTGCATTCTTGAACAGCGAAGGCGGCCTACCAAAGCGATTGCGGCGCTTGAGCGTGCCGTGGCCGAAAATCCCGACTATGCCGAGGCCAAAACCACTCTACGACACCAATACATGCATGCGTGCGCTTGGGACAAACTTGGAAAACTCGAAGAAACCATCGACGAGGCGGACTTGCGAAGCGGTGGCGATGACCGTACGGCCGAAACGCCGTTTTTCAGCGTTGTGCGCTGCGATGATCCGGCCCAGAACCTGCGCGTCGCGAAAAGCTGGTCGCAGCATCTCGAGCGCCATTGCCGGCCTTTGTTTGCAGGTGACCCGAGCCGCGAGCGCGGACGCGGCGAACGGCTTAGAATCGGCTATCTTTCCAACGACTTTTTCGATCACGCCACGGCGCATCTGATGGGCGGGCTGTTCGAGGTTCACGACAAAAAGCGGTTTTCCATTCACGCCTATTCCTACGGACGGGACGACGGCAGCCATTATCGCCGGAAAATTGCGGATGCGTGCAACTCCTTCGTCGACATCCGCGAATTCGATCACGCCCGCGCGGCGCGGAAAATTCACGCTGACGGCATTGATATTCTGATCGATCTCAAAGGCTGGACACAGGGCAACCGGTTGGCCATATGTGCCCACCGTCCGGCTCCCGTTCAGGCGACCTATCTGGGCTTTCCGGGATCGACGGGCGCGTCATTTTTCGATTACGCCATCGTCGATCCGGTTGTCGTTCCCACGGAAAACGCGCGGCATTTCAGCGAAAACCTCGCCTTTTTGCCCGATTGCTATCAGGTCAACGACATGACGCAGGAAATATCGGACACGCCGGTTTCGCGGCGGGAATTCGGTTTGCCCGAGAACGGCGTCGTGTTCAGTTGCTTTAACAACCCCTACAAAATCGAGCCTGAAATGTTCGATCTTTGGATGGATTTGCTGGACAGAGTGCCGGAAAGCGTGTTGTGGCTGTTCGCCGGTAACGATCTGGCGGTCTCAAACCTGCGAAAGGCCGCCAGCGTCAGGGGATTTTCATCCGACCGCCTTGTTTTCGGCGAACAATTACCCAAATCGGCGCATCTGCGCCGCATGCAAATGGCCGATGTGGCGCTGGATACCCGGGTGTGCAACGGCCATACGACGACCAGCGACGCCTTGTGGGCGGGAATTCCGGTCATCGCGCTGGAAGGTAATCATTTCGCTTCACGGGTTTCGGCCAGTTGCCTGCGCGCCGTCGGGCTGAGCGAGTTGATCATGCCATCGCGCGAGGCCTACCTGGAAACGGCCCTGCGACTGGCTCATGACGCTACCGCGCGGGCTTCCCTGAAAGCCCGTCTTTGGGCTAACCGCATGCGCGAACCCTTGTTCGAAACCCGCGCGTTCACCCGTTCCTTCGAGAGCCTCCTGCTGACCATGTGGGACCGCCACGCCAATGGAGCCCCGCCAGACGAAATACGAGCTTCGCCGTCATGACAACGGCTTAAGCGGGGTTGCGCAATGGCCTTCGAGGCCTTACCTTTCGCGCGGCGCTCGGGGAGTGGCGCAGCCTGGTAGCGCATCTGCTTTGGGAACACGAAATTCCGCTTTCACCCGCCAACGCCGACCAACCCACGATCATAATAAACCAGCAGAAACATTGATGTTTTGAGCCGATGTGCTAACATCCGCTCATGTCCAAGCACGCAATTTGTGTTACCCCAGTGTTACCCCAGCGTAGGTTTAAGCTGCCATGAGTAGTAGACGCCTGACCGACCGCTTCATCCAAAGCGTGAAGCCCCCCGAGAAGGACAAGGTCGATCATTTCGATGTGGTCGTCACCGGACTGGCGCTTCGAGTTAGCTACGGCGGCGGAAAGTCGTGGGTCGTCCTATACCGCTCCCCAGTAGAACGCGACAAGAGAGGCCACGGGAAACTGCGACGCATGACGCTGGGCAAGTACCCTGCGATCTCCCTTGAGAAAGCCCGTGAACTGGCGGGCAATATCCGCGACCTCGTCGAACGCGGAGATGACCCGCAATTGGAAAAGCGGCAAGCCAAGTCGTCAGGCGGCATTCACAGAGGCAGCCCCGTCGCTGTGGTCGATGGGATCGCGCTGTACATCGAGGAGCACGTCAAGGTTCGCAACAAGCCGCGCAAGCGGGCGGACGGGTCGCGTTTCTGGGAGCGAGAACAACTCCTGCGGCGCCACGTCGTCTCCAACCTCGGCGGCATGGCTATTACCGACGTAACCCGCAAGGATGTCATGGCCATGCACAGGCTGATAGAGAAGGAGGCCGGAACTATCGCCGCAGACCGCGCTGCGGAGGCCCTTAGAGCCGCGTTCAACTGGCTTGAGGACACTGAACTGGTTGATGGTGTCCCCAGCATTCGGCTCGCACGCAAGGCGAGGAGGGGGATAGAGACACGGCACCGCGTCCTGTCAGACGACGAGATCAGGGCTGTATGGGCCAACCTTGGCGACAACGGTCCCTTTGGCACCATCGTCCGGCTCCTGCTGCTCACCGGCCAGCGTAGGAGCGAGGTCGCCGAGATGCGTTGGCTGGAGTTAGACCTCGAAAATGGAGTGTGGAAAATTCCGCCCGAGCGCACGAAGAATGGGTTGCCGCACATCGTGCCTCTGGCCCCAGCAGTCGTGGCGCTCATAGATGGACGCGAGCGGATTGGCGATTACGCATTCACCACCACCGGCACGACGCCATTCAGCGGATTCTCACGCAGCAAGGAACGCCTGGAAAGGCGCATCGGCTTCTCGGATTGGACGCTACACGATCTGCGGCGAACCTATGTCACGCGGCTCAATGAACTCGGCGTTCCACCGCATGTCGTCGAGGCGTGCGTGAACCATATCAGCGGTGTCGCCAAAGCTGGTGTCGCCGGGGTTTACAACAAGGCGAAATACCTGACTGAGCGTAAGGCGGCGATGGAGCGGTGGGCCGCAGTGCTCCACGGCATCGTCACGGGGCAGGGAGATCACAACGTAGTCCCCATCTCCGCCACCTAGCCCCATCAGGCACTGATAACCATTTGAAATAAAACGATTTTTCATGTTGACGGCCCGACGCCTCCTGATGTAATGTCGGCGAATTGTAGTGATCCTGACAATGAGCCGTAGCGTTTAGCTACGTAACAAGAAGCGAGTGCGGCGATTGGTTCCGGTGCTTCGGCACCCATAAAGCCTAAAACTCCAGGCACACACCAACCCGAGACCCGAAGGAGAGTGCCATGAGCACACTATCCGTGGGTTCGGCGGCGGTGCTATGCCCGGTCGAACCCCTAAATTACAGCATCAACGATACCTGCATCCTTCTGGGGATCAGCAGGCCGACGGTCTACCGGCTCCATCGTCAGGGGGTGCTGAACATCCATAAGTTTGGCAACCGCTCCCTAATCACCGCAGAGGACATCAACGCCTGCCAGCGCAAGATGATGGCTGGAATGCTGCCCCGCAACATTAGGGGGCATCACAATGACCAAGTTGGTTAAGTACGTCAGGTTTGGGGACCTGAAAGAGAAGGGCATCGTCAACAACTGGACGACCCTACGTCGCTGGATCAAGGCGGGGCATTTCCCGCCGGGTCGAATGATCGGTCCCAATAGTCGGGCTTGGACGGAAATTGAGATTGAGGCCCATCAACAGCGGCTCGATACCCAAGCGAGTGGGGCATGAGAGGGGCACCAGACTTCAGTGACTATACCCCTGCAGATGCAATGAGCTAATCGATCAGCAGCCCGCTGCGCAGGCATGAAAATGCCCGCGCCGACCGCCACAGTCGAGCGCGGGCAAGAGGTGTTCGATGTCGAAAAGTATAGCAAATTCAGAGCCTTCGGGGAACCCCTCGGAACCAGAGATTGGCGACGGACGGCATGCGGACGATATCACCGTACTCAAGTCCTACAACGATCTCCGGCAGACCAAGCTGATCCGTGCAAAAGGCTCCAGTGACAGCGCAGTCAACGATACGCACTTTCAACACCACTATGAGCGTGCTGAAACGCTTACGGCAATAGAGGCCGTCCTGCGTCAACTCGCATTAGCCAAAACGTGCTTCGTAATACGAGGTCGAGCAAATGATAATGCGGGTGAGGTTCACCGCCGCAAGTGGGCGGGCGAAGGTGCGACGCTCGAAGACGTTCCGCGCAAATGGCTGATGGTGGATATTGATAAGCCCGTCTGTGACGTGCCAGATGACTGGCGGGACGACCCAGCCGCCCTTATTAGGGAGATCGTCGAGAAGGCGCTCCCCGACGAGTTTCACGGTGCTGGCGTCGTCTGGCAGTGGTCGTCGTCAATGGGTGTGAAGACCGGCGTCACGAAGGTGCATTTGTGGTTCCGGTTGGACAAGGCCATCGACAGCAAGACTGCTAAGCGGTGGCTTAGCCCGTGGGCCATGTATCACGACCAAAGTGTGCTCCAAACAGGCCAGCCGCACTATACGGCGACACCGGCATTCGACGGACTAGAGGACCCAGTCCGTGAACGTGTTGGCATAATTGACGGCCCTGATGTCGTCGTTCCAGTCATTGAGGAAATCGACGACTTTCCGGATTTCACTGGTGGTTACCGAGTCGTGGGGCGGGGGTACGAATACTACCGCGACCAGATTGGCCTGCAAGACTTCCATATGGCGATGCGTGCAGCAGTTGGGGCTTTCATCAGTAAAAACTGGCCGGCCCCCGATATTGAGTGGCTGCGCGACTATCTTCACCAGCACGTCCTGACGTGTGATGCCCCCGGCAGAACGCAAGTCGAGAGGGAACATCGCGCAGGCGGTCACCTCGATAAACTGATCGAGTGGACGATGCAAAAGCAAAGCGAGAATGCAGAACGGCAGAAGCGGCAGATGGTGGAGTTCCAAGAGGCTATGCAAGCCTCAGCCAAAACTGATTCTAAGCGGCCTTCCGGCAAGGACCTGCAGCGCTATTTATTCGGCAGTCTACGCCGATGATGTTTTGGCCTGCCTCACGCTCTGATATTGCCGACGATATGGATAACAGGACCCTTGCTCTGGCACTGTACAAAACCTGCGGCTTGCCGTCGGTCGTTTTGGACAGACGCGGCGTTGGGTCGGGCAAAACGCAGGAAGCGCTGGAATATGTGGTTCAGTTAGTCCGGGTGCTGACTGACGGCGAAACGATATACATTTTTGCACCGACGAAAGCTCTGTGCGAGGAAATCCTGCAGCGTCTAATCGCGCTGGATGGGTCCCTCCTAGATAAGTGTCTTGTATGGCGGGGTAGAGCTGCTTCCGACCCGCATCGTGATGACGCTATGTGCCCCTTTCATCAAGCGGCGGATATCATCACCATGCGTGGAGGCGATCCTGAGAAAGTCTTATGCGCAGCCAAGGACCAGAGGTGTAAGC
>JABGRG010000172.1 GCA_018648445.1 Rhodospirillales bacterium
CCCAATTCATTACGTTTTGTATTTCGTCAAAAATTAAAAGCTTCTTTGACTGATTGGCCATCTCCGTGCGGAATGTCGTGTAAGTTTCATAAGCTTTTTCAGGCGTGTTCACGCCTGCCAGACGAAAGTCCTCAAAATTAAGGTATAAAATATTTGAAATGGAAAATGTGCCGTCAGTTACAAGCTTTTTGGTTACGCGCTGAGCAAGGAAGGATTTTCCCGATCGCCTGAACCCGGTAATGATTTTGATGGGTTTGGCGCCGATCATGGACAGAAGCGCTGACTCGTAATCCCGTTCAATCCCTTTGATTCTCAAAATTCGATTTTGCCATTCAGCGACAAGGCGAAGAATTGCCCTTTTTTCCATGATATCCTCTCTATGGGAATAAATATGGTTGTATTATACCTTTATAGCGGAATGAATCAAGTTTTTTTATGCCGTTCAGAAGGAGTCTTCTTGCAACGGTGGGCGATAGGGAAAATGTAGCACTAACAGGGTCTAGCGGATGATACGTGGAAAATCTGTTTGACAGTGAGGATTTTTAGCGTATGATCTGTCATCTGGCAGGTCCCGTTTTATGAAACGCAACTATTCGGAAATTCCGAATAGCTCAAAAGGCATGCGTAAATCAGCTAATCTGAGATTGTTTAACAAACAGCTTGGGACCGTTTGAGTCGATTTCTGTTTTTTGGGCAACAAGCCTTATCAAACATAGAGGAGTAGCAGTATGAACCTTCCCCCATCCATCGAAACAGCGTTGACCCTGCCTGCCGGTGCCCGGTTTTACCGTTGCGCGTTGCAGGTAAACCCTTTTGCTTACGTACAACGCCATTCCAAGGCCACGATCTTCGATTCGGAAGCGGCTTACAATGCAGCTCTGATCCGATCTTTCAAGGAAAACGACATCGAAGTGATTGCTGTTACCGACCATCAGCGATGCACCAGCGGCCAGTCGTTGGCTGAGCAGGCACGATCGGCAGACATTATTGTATTTCCGGGCGCCGAGGTGGAGACCAAAGAGGGGGTTCATATGCTGCTCTTGTTTGAACCGGATGCCTCCTGGGATCGGTGCAACGGTGTTTTGGGTGATTGCGGTATTCACGATCAGTCAAATCCGCCACCAAACATCAAATACGATGTCCATGAACTATTGCGGGAATCGAAAAAATGGGGCTGTGTTTGCATTGCCGCACATGTGGCAGGTGAAAAGGGGTTGTTGCGCGTACTGAACAACCAGGCCCGGACCGCAGCCTGGAAATCCGAACAATTGTTGGCATGCTCGTTGCCCGGTCCTGCTGAGGACGCGCCGGAAAACCTGCGATCAATCCTGCTGAACAAAAACCCGGATTATCACCGGGACAGGACCGTGGCTGTGATTAACGCCAAAGATGTTTCCGGCCCCGAGGATATGGTCCAGCCTGGCGCCTCCTGTTGGATCAAGATGTCAGATATCTCTGTGAACGGGCTGCGACAGGCTTTTCTTGATCCTGAATCCCGCATTCGGTTGAATTCCAATCCGGAACCGGAAGATCATACTGAATTCGTGGCAGCCGCCTGGCAAAGCGGCGGATTCCTGGACGGGGCGGCCATCCATTTTAATGAGAATTTAAATGTCTTGGTAGGCGGCCGGGGGACCGGCAAATCCACTATACTGGAGAGCTTGCGATATGTGATAGGGCTGGAACCCATTGGGGAGGATGCACAAAAAGCTCATGAAGGCATTGTTCGCAATGTACTTAAAAGCGGGACGAAGATTTCGCTGTTGGTGAAGACTTACCAGCCCTCCCCGCACCTTTATCTGATCGAACGTACCGTGCCCAATCCGCCCGTGGTGCGTGATGACACCGGTAAAGTACTGAAATTGGCACCGATAGATATTCTGCCGCAGGTGGAGGTATATGGGCAGCACGAAATCTCGGAACTGACCAAGAGCCCTGAAAAGCTGACCCGCCTCCTCTATCGGTTTTTGGAACATGATGATAACATGGCGACCCGAAAGCGCGCGATTCAAGGGGAACTGGAACGCTCGCGCACTCGAATTTTGGAAACGGAGAAGGAGATCGCCCAGATCAGCGAGGAATTGGCCCGGTTGCCGGCGTTGGAAGAAACGCTGGAAAATTACAAAGAAGCCGGTCTGGAAGAAACCCTCAAAGAACAAAGTCTGCTCGTACGGGAAGAGAGTGTCCTTAAAACTGCTGACAATCGTAGGAACCCATTTGAGGGAATCATCCAAGCGCTGAAACAGGAACTCCCCATCGACCGGGCTTTTCTGTCTGAAAAAGCATTGGATGGACTTCCCGGAAAAGAAATTCTGATTGCGGCTGATGCTGTGCTGGACCGGTTGGATAGGGATATGGAACAGGTTTATATCCTCGGTCGTAAGGCTGTAGAACATGCGGCCAAAGGTATGAGTGACATGCACCAACGCTGGGGTCTTCGTAAACAACAGGTTCAGGACGCGTATGAAAAGATTCTGCGCAATTTGCAAAAATCCAAAATCGATGGTGAGGCGTTCATCCGCTTGCGGCGGCAGATAGAAGGATTGCAACCTTTAAAAGAACGCAAAGCTACACTTTTAAGAGACCGGACTGCCTTCCAGGAAGAACGCTGCAAGCTGTCGTTGGAATGGGAAGATACAAAAGCCGAAGAGTTCCGCATACTGGAACGTGCCGCCAAAAAAGTCAGCCGTAAACTCAAGGGTCGTGTGTTGGTGGAAATTGTAGCGGCCGGTAACCGTGAGCCGATTGCAACACTGATGCGCGAGCAGATCGGGGGCCGCCTTTCAGAGGCAATCGACACGCTGACCCGTATGAAAGATTTTTCATTGCCAGTATTTGCCGATGCTTGCCGAAAAGGGCGTGATGCGTTGGTAAAAAGGTATCTTTTTTCCCCTTCACAGGCCGAGAAGATCGCCTCGGCCGGATCGGATGTATTTTTCCAGATCGAAGCGCTGGATCTGCCCCCCACAACGACAATCAAGTTGAATGTGGCCAATGATCATGAGCCGGCCAATTGGCAGCCCTTGGATGAACTTTCGACCGGCCAGAAGGCAACCGCTGTGCTGCTGCTGCTTTTGCTCGAGTCCAACGCACCATTGGTGGTTGATCAGCCCGAGGATGATCTGGATAACCGCTTCATCACCGAGGGTATCGTTCCAAAGATGCGTGAGGAGAAGCGGCGGCGGCAGTTTGTTTTTGCTACCCACAATGCCAATATTCCGGTCTTAGGAGATGCAGAACTGATTGTGGGGCTTTCGGCTGCCGGTGAAGCAGAGCGAGGACGGGCATCTCTAACCGCCGAGCATATGGGGTCCATTGATAACCCTAAAATCAGTGGGCTGGTCAAAGATATCCTTGAAGGTGGGCAGACGGCATTTGAAACCAGACGCCTTAAGTATGGATTTTAAAAGGAATAACGTCATGACGCGAACCGAATTATTGGAAATGATCAAAAACGGGGAAAATTCGGGAACCGAGTTTAAAAGGGACACATTGGACAACCGTTCCCTGGCAAAAGAGATTGTGGCCTTTGCCAATCTTTATGGTGGACGTATTTTGCTCGGCGTGGACGATGAGGGCAGTATCGCCGGGATCACCCGTCCTAATTTGGAAGAGTGGGTAATGACCGCTTGCCGGGATAAAATCCGCCCTGAGATTATACCTTATTATGAAGTGATTCATGATGTGGAACCCGGCAAGCATGTGGCCATAGTGCGGGTGGAACGGGGTTGGACAGTCCATCATGTTTGGCACTCAAACCATCGGACCTACTATATACGCGTAGGAACTCTCAGCCGTGAAGCCGGCCCCGAAGAATTGGAAAGGTTGTTTCAGCAAAGGGGCGCTTTTCGGTTGGAAACTAGAGCCGTTTCGGGCACTTCTATCCGAGATTTGGATAGGCGAAGACTTATCAAATATTTTTCAAGAATAAGACAACAAACAATTCCTCCATCGATACCACCAAATGAGATAAAAAAACAAGCTGAACAGAAAGCGCGTACAATCGCGAATGAGCGTGATGGTGAAATACAATGGGAGAGATTCTATGAGGATATTTTTCGTGAATTAGAAAAGAAATGGATTGAAGAATCGGAACACGAATGGCAGATGCTCTTAGTTAATACCGAATTTCTATCGGATGAACCGGGATATCCTGCCACTGTTGCCGGATTGCTGCTTTTCGGGAAAAATCCCAACCGCTTTCTGCCCCAAGCCGGGATCGACGCAGTCGCCTATCCAGGCAGGGAGAAGGATTACACAGCGAAAGAACGGTTGACGATACGGGGCGCAATGGTTCCCTTGGCAGGATCTCAAGGCTTGGTGGAAAACGGACTGGTGGAGCAAGCCGTGGAATTTATCACACGAAACACCGGTGTTAAGGTCCAGCTTATAGATGGGGTGCGACGCGAAAACCGATGGGCCTACCCTGAAGAAGCGCTTCGTGAAGCCATCGTCAATGCGCTGGTGCACCGGGATTATCTGTTGTCAGGATCGGATATTGAACTGTCAATCTATGAAGATCGACTGGAGGTTGGCTCACCAGGTCGTCTGCCCAACGGAATTACACCTGAGCGCATGCTTACCGGTTGCCGGGCGGCGCGAAATCAACTGCTCAAAGATGTCATGCGAGACTACGGGTATCTCGAACATATGGGCATGGGCATCCCTCGCAAAATAGTAAAGAGCATGCAGGCCCATAACGGAACAATGCCGGAACTTATTGTTGAAGAGGAGGCGCTTGTCGTTCGGTTATGGCATTGCAGATTTTCATCAGCGTATCCACCGAAGGGGATTTGACATAGTTCTCCGCACCGGCAAGAAACTTCCTTTTTTGTTGACAGATTTTGGTTCCAGTCTGTACATTAGGTCGGTTTTGGGAAGCAATGAAGCGTAAACGGCGTTGAGCCATAATTAAGGAGTTCGCACATGGACTTTAGCCT
>JABGRG010000173.1 GCA_018648445.1 Rhodospirillales bacterium
CTTCGAACTACAGCACGAGAACGCCCAAAACGTCATGAAGGCCGCGCTTGCGGAGGGCCGCACCTGTATCGAATGCCACAAAGGGATCGTGCACCAGTTGCCGGACCTGATGTTTTCGTTCAAGGGCAATCTGGCCGACGAGACCGTCGAGCCGTCGCAGACGGTTTCCGTGGGTCCGCGCGCCGTGGAAATGACAAATGCGGACGGGACGCTTTTGGCGACTCTGATGCCTGGTACCCAAGTGAAAATCGTGGAGACGGAAGCCGACCGCGTTCGCGTGCAACTGGAGGCATGGGCGCAGGACGTTTATCCGGTTGGCCTGATGAAGGCGGTGGGCGAACGTATTCTTTTCGCCGAGCTGACGAAGCCGGGACTGGAACGGCGGACGGCCATCGACCAATTCGAGGACCCCTACGGCGAGCGGTGGGACAAGGTGCGCATCGATGGCTGGGTCAAGAAGCTTGGCCTCGCCCTTGAATCGAAGGTCGTATGGGACCTGGCCGACCGGATTTATTCCAGTCGGTGCGGATCTTGCCACGCACCGCACGCGACGACGGAATTCACAGCGAACCAATGGCCCGGCAACCTTGACGCGATGGCCGATTACGGGGGGTTGATGGATGAACAGTTCGCCCTCGTCAAGCAACACCTGCAGGTTCACGCAAAGCCGCCTCTACTTCAGATGGGACCACCCGATTCCGAAGAAGAGGCGGACGATCAATCAGACGATACCGATGGATAACCACCAACCTAGGAGGAAGACGTGATGACTGAATTTTCCGACCGCACCAAACACGTTTCGCGGCGTGGCTTCCTTGCGGGAGCGGCAGCCAGTGTTTCCCTTGTCGCCCTGATGCCACGTGTCACGATAGCCAAGATCACCAACCTCGAATCATACACGCGGACGACGTCGACCCATTTTGGTTCGTTCACCGCCTCGGTCGAGGACGGCGTCTTCACGAAGGTGAAGGCCTTTCCCAGCGATCCCTTCCCCAGCAAGATGATCGAGGCCCTGCCTGATCGTGTGAACTCCGATACCCGTATCCGGTATCCGGTCGTTCGCGCCGGTTTCCTCAAGGACGGTCATCGCAGCGACACCTCGAAGCGAGGGTCGGAACCGTTCGTTCGGGTGTCGTGGGACAAGGCGCTGGAGCTGGTCGCATCCGAACTCAAGCGCGTCAAGGGCGAGTACGGCCATCAGGCCATATTCGGCGGTTCCAACGGCTGGCGGTGTGCGGGAAGCCTGCACGATCCGCAAAAACTGCTCAAACGTTTCTTGAGCGGATTCGGCGGCTTCACCGACGAAACCGGCGGCTACAGTTGGGCGGCGTCAAAGGCGATGCTTCCGTACATCCTCGGCGACAGCCAATCGCGGACCGGCCGTCTCACGACTTACAACAACATCATCGCCAACACAAAGCTGCTGGTCCTGTGGGGCACCACGCCGCTGAAAAACGGAGAAATCATGCGCGGCGGTGGTGGCGCCCACACCACGGACATTTACTTCCGAAAGATCAAGGAAGCCGGGATTCCGGCCATCGTCATCAACCCGGTCGCCGACGAAGAGGTGGAACTGCTGGGTGCGGAGTGGATCAAACCGCGGCCCAACACCGATATCGCCTTGATGTTGGGAATGGCTCACACGCTCCATTCCGAGGGACTTCGTGACACCGATTTCCTGGCCAAGTACACAGTCGGGTTTGGGAAGTTCGAGGACTATCTGCTTGGTAAAACGGACGGGCAACCGAAGACGGCTGAATGGGCGTCCGGGATTTGCGACGTCGATGCCGGTGTCATCAAGGACCTGGCCCGCAGGATGGCGGGCACGCGCTCATTCATCATGGGCGGTCCGGCGCTGCAGCGGGCGCACCACGGCGAGCATGTCTACTGGACGTTGATCACGCTCTCTTCGATGCTGGGTCAGATCGGCCTTCCCGGCGGGGGCTTCGGCTTCGGCTACGGATATTACTGCGGGTATGGTCAGCCGATCAGCGGCGTTGCCGTGCGTGGGCCGGGTTCCGGGAAGAATCCCGTCAAGCCCAAGATCCCAACAGCCAGGGTTTCCGATCTGCTCCTGAATCCCGGGAAAACCATCGACTTCAACGGAAAGAAGGTAACCTATCCGGAAATCAAGCTGGTCTACTGGTCCGGCGGCAACGTGTTCACCCACCATCAGGATACCAACAAGCTTATCAAGGCATGGCAACGGCCGGAAACGGTCATCGTGCATGAGCCGTGGTGGACGGCGTCGGCCAAGTTCGCTGACATCGTGCTTCCGGCGACGAGCAACCTGGAACGCAACGATATCAGCCGACGGATCGGGGCGGACAACTATGTGACGGCAATGCAGCAGGTGGTCGAACCGTTGCATGAATCCCGCAACGACTTCGACATCTTCGGCGCCCTTGCGGACCGTCTCGGGTTCAAAGACAAGTTCACCGAGGGCCTCGACGAGATGGGGTGGCTGCGCAAGATGTATGCCGGAGCCCAAAAACAGGCGACGAAGAAGAAGTTGTCGATGCCTGATTTTGACACCTTCTGGAAGCAAGGTTACGTCGAGTTCCCCGAGCAGAACGTCGACAACATCCTCTACGAGAAGTTCCGAAAGGATCCCGTCGCCAAGCCGCTTGGCACACCGTCGGGCCGCATCGAGGTGTTCTCGCCCGTCATCGCCAAGTTCAATTACGACGACTGTCCGCCTCATCCGACGTGGATGGAGCCGGCGGAATGGTTGGGCTCGGACAAAGCCAAGACGTATCCGCTGCACTTGGTTTCGTGCCACTCGAAGTACCGCCTGCACTCCCAGCTCAACAACACTTGGCTGCGCGATACATACGAGGTTCAGGGTCGTGAGCCAATGATTATTAACCCGGTCGATGCCAAAAATCGCGGCATCAAGGATGGGGATGTCGTCCGTGTCTTCAACGATCGTGGGGCGATGCTGGTTGGCGCCAAGGTGACCGACAAGGTCCGGCCCAGCGTCATCCGAGTCGACGAAGGCGCCTGGTACGATCCGGCCGAGCCAGGCAAGGCTGGCGCCTTGTGCAAGCATGGAAACAACAACGTGCTTGCCATGGATATCGGTAGCTCGAAGGTCGGCCAGGGATCGGCGGTCAAGACCATGCTGGTCCAGGTCGAGAAATACGAAGGTCCGGTGCCCGAGGTAACCGCGTTCAAGGTGCCGGAGATCATCGAGTCATAATCGACTAGACAAAGACGAGCCGTTACCGGCTCTGGGCGGAGGCGACAGGCGCCTCCGCCTTTTTTTTTGGTTGTCCGTTAGGAGTCCGATTCATCCGAACCAATACCGTTCAATGAACCCTTCTCGTTAAGGCCATCGGTGCAAAACCGCCTCTTCAATAGGTAAAATCAATTTTCGAAGGTAAATTCCCTCTATTCGGGTTGAGTTATTTTCCCGAATGCATTCGCCGCCTCCCGCAACGGATCATCCGCCAAATGCGCATACCTTTGCGTGGTTTGTGGCAGCGTATGCCCCAACAACCGCCCCACAATCGGCAAGCTCACACCGCTCGATACCAAATGCGAAGCAAACGTGTGTCGCAAATCGTGAAGGCGCACGTCGGGCAGGTCGGCGGCTAGGCGTACTTCTCTCCAGAATCTGTTGACGCATTGGATGGATTGACCCGCGATTTCGCCGGGGAAGACGTGGACGGACTCGGGCGTTGTTTGGGCCTTTAGGTCGGTTAGGATCGTGAAGGCTTGTTCCGAAAGCGGGATGTGTTCCGTTCGCTTCTGTTTGGTCGTGTGGGCCGGTTTGGTCCAGACGGCGCGGTCGAAGTCAAATTGATCCCATGTGGCGTGCATGACTTCGCTTTTGCGGGCACCGGTCAGGATTAAGAGGCGGACGACGTTTGCGGCGCGTTGGTTGAGGTGGGCGGCGAGGACGGCGAAGAGGCGGGTTAGTTCTTCTTCGCGAAGCCAGCGTTCGCGTTTTTCTTCCTGGAATTTGGCTATGCCCAGCACGGGGTTATTTTCGCGCCATTCCCAGGCCACGGCCAGGGAGAACATTTTCGACATAAGGGCACGCACGCGATTTGCCTTGTAGGGCGTTTCCTTCATGGAAAGATGGACGGTTTCGATATCGCGCCGGGAAACGTCCTTTACCTTCTTTGTGCCAAGGGCCGGGATGATGTTTTTTTTCAGCATTATTCGGTCGTTGACGATGGACGACGGGCGTTTGTTGGGGATTGCGTGGCGCTCCATGTAGTCGTCGGCCAAATCCTTCACCGTGGGGGCGCTTCGTTCCTGTCGGAGATCCAACGCGGGATCATCGCCATGCGCCACGTCGCCAAGCCTTAACTTGGCCAGCCTGCGCGCCTGTTCAGCGGCAATGATGCCATGCCGCCCCAACGTCAAGCGCCTGGACGCGCCGCCTTGCCGGTACTGGATCATGTAGCTTTTCACGCCAGACGGCTTAACGCGCACGCCAAACCCCGGAAGATCGTCGTCCCAAAGGAAGCGGTCTTTATCGGCTGGCTGCAATAATTCGACAAATCGCTTGGTGAGTTTTGGCATGTGTTTTAACCTTGCCGTGCTTACCCCAGTCAGAGGGACTCTGGTTTCAGTACATTGGTCAGAGGAAACCGGGTAAGCACACACTGCTTACCCGACCATCAAAATCCGAAACAGTCAGTGATTCTAATCAGAAAGTCGTCGGGTAAGCAATAGGTAAGCAGCATGGAGCGAATTGTGGCGTATTATGTAAAATTGCGTTCGGGATGGAAACTCAGAAAACACACGGCAAAACAATGCATTATGTGCTTTTAGCGTAATTTATCGAAAGTAAGAATATTACAAAATAAAAGACTTTTAATCAGACGGTAACAGGTTCGAATCCTGTCGCGCTCACCAATCAGGCCCTTGG
>JABGRG010000174.1 GCA_018648445.1 Rhodospirillales bacterium
GCATGGCTTCGGCGGTGGTTGGCTTGGCCGTCGTCTTCCCCTTGCTGCGCACCAAAGGTTTCGGGTTCTTCATCGGGTCGTTCGCGCTTGGTGAATTTGTCCGCCTGATCTGGGTTAAGTTTCATTTTCCCTTTGGCGGCCCCCGCGGCATGATCGGCATCCCATCGATAGAACTCAGCGATATCGATTTCTATGAGGCTATACCGTATTACTATCTGGTCTTATTGTTTACCATTGCCTGTCTGGCGATCCTTTATCGTATCGACCTATCACGGACGGGGAAGGTCCTGAAAGCGATCTATGCCGACGAGGATCTATCCAGGTGCATCGGGATTAACGTGGCGCGTTACCGGGCCATGGCTTTTAGTGTTTCAGCATTTTTCGCAGGAATCGCAGGGGTGTTGTTGGCGCACCGCCTGGGTGCGATTGATCCTAAGAACTTTGACGTCAATACAATGGTTTATCTGGTGATTTGGGTCGTCGTCGGCGGCGTTGGATCATTCTGGGGGCCGTTGATAGGCGTCGCCGTGATGATGCTGGTCGGCGAGGCTGCGCGGCCGTTGGCTGAATGGCGGCCGTTACTTTTTGGCGGCATCCTGATCGTCTTTTTGACCTTGCTGCCGGGTGGGCTTGACAGCCTGATGAGCAAAGTCAGGGAAATGCTGGATAAACGAACGGCTGACGGAACCGAGAAAATTTAAGGGACGCGCGAACAGATGGCTATCCTGGAAGTTAAAAACCTAAGCAAGAATTTCGGCGGCCTGATGGCCAACCGGGATCTAGACCTTGAGGTGGAGGAGGGCGAAATCCGTGGCGTCATCGGCCCAAACGGGGCTGGCAAGACGACGTTCTTCAATGTTATTAGCGGTGTCTACAAGCCTTCCGGCGGCACCATTAAATTCGACGGAACTCTCATTTCCAATCTTTCTCCCGACAAGATCGCCGGTCTGGGCGTCGTTAGAACATTCCAGCGCGTCGCCTTGTTTCCGAATTTCACCGTCCTGGAGAACGTCAACATCGGTCGCCATTTGCATGCGCGCGAAAGCCTTTTCGGTGCGGTTTTCGGGATGTCGAAGCAGAAGGAAATTGAGAACCTCGAAAAATCCCGGCAAATTGTCGATTTTCTTGGCATGACGGAGCACCAGGACGAATTGGCGAGCAACCTGCCCTATGGTTTGCAACGCGCCCTGAATGTCGCCATAGCGTTGGCGACCGAGCCCAGGTTGTTGATGCTGGATGAGCCGGTTGCCGGAATGAACCCGACGGAAACGGCGGAAATGACACGGATCATCCGACTTATCCGCGATGAAATGGGAATGACCGTCATGCTGGTCGAACATGACATGAGAACGGTCATGAATCTTTGCGACAAAATCACCGTTATTGATTTCGGCGAAAAACTTGCAGAGGGGTTGCCACAGGAAATCCGGGCGAACAAGGACGTTATCGAAGCTTATTTGGGAGCCGAAGACATTGTTGCTTAGTGTAAAAGAAGCCAGCGTTTACTTCGGGAAGGTTTCCGGGATCAGGGATGTCTCGATAGACGTTGAAGAGGGGCAGATCGTTGCTCTGATCGGGGCCAACGGCGCGGGTAAAAGTACGACCCTGAGGGCGATTTCCGGTTTGAAACAGCCTTCAAGCGGCGAAATCTGGTTCAAGGGCGAGCGCATCGACGACCTGTCGCCTGAGGAAATCACAATGAGGGGCATTGCCCATGTGCCCGAAGGACGGCGGGTTTTCCCATATATGACGGTGAAGGAAAACCTGGAGATGGGCGCTTTCTCACGCAAGGATAAGGCCGGCATCGCCCGTGACCTTGAGGGCGTGTTCAGGCATTTTCCCCGGTTACGCGAGCGCCTGACCCAGGCGGCGGGAACAATGAGTGGCGGTGAACAGCAGATGCTGGCCATGGGCCGGGCCTTGATGTCCGACCCAACAGTCGTGCTGATGGATGAGCCATCACTGGGATTGTCGCCTATCCTTTGTCAGGAAATCGCTAAAATCATCAAGGAAATTCATGCCGAAGGTCGAACCGTTGTTCTGGTCGAACAGAACGCTCGTCTAGCCCTTTCCCTGGCGCAAAAAGGGTATGTTCTGGAGACCGGCTCGGTGGTCCTTGAGGACGACGCAAAGGCTTTGCTCGAAAACGACAAGGTCAGGGAAACCTATCTAGGCGGCAGCGATTAAGAACAAGAATCTAGGAACAAGCTTGGCCATGAAAGACTTAATGATTCATCTCGACAACAGCGCCGCATCTGACTCGCGGCTGCAGGTGGCGTTGCAGTTAGCGGCTCGCTTTGAGGCGAGATTGACGGGCGTGTTCGCCGTGATTGACAGGAAAATCGGTGCCAAGACGACGCAACCGAGTGATGAGGTCGCCTCCCTGATCGAACAGGCTGAAGCGTCCTTTAAGCAACGCACCGCTGAAGCGGGCGTCGAGCAGCGTTGGGTCTCCCGAATCACGGGCAGCGGAAATATGATGGTCAAGGCGGTCCTTGCCTGGGCATCATCTTCGGACATGGCGGTTCTTGGTCAGCACGACCCAGACGCCAGCGTCGCGACGCCCAGGGATTTGGTTGAACAGGTTATCAACAACTGCGGCCGGCCTGTCCTGGTCATTCCGTTCGCCATGAGTCAGCGGACGATTGGTAATAAAATCATGATCGCCTTTAATGGCGGACGCGAAGCAAGCCGGGCGATGAACGACGCTATTCCCCTGCTCAAACTTTCCAATGACGTCCGCCTCGCCATCGTTAACTGGTCCTCTAAGGAAGAGGGCGAATACGCCTTCACAGAAAACGATGTCGTCGATCATCTGGGTGTGCACGGGATCGACGTCAAAATCGAACGGTTCAATGTCGACGGCATCGGCATTATGGATCTTCTGCTTGCTCGCCTGGCCGAAGAAAGCATGGATATGCTGGTCATGGGGGCGCACGGACATTATGGCTTTCCTCACCTATTTAAAGGCTCAAGCACGCGTCATATCCTTGACCATATGACGGTACCAGTGCTGATGTCGCATTAGTCCGGAGAGGGACATGTTAGCTGCCGATGATCCGATTCCCTATCGTGTTCGGCGAGTTGAAGGAAGCAGTCCTTATGTGCTGGTCTGTGAACACGCCGGAAACAGAATTCCAAAGGCCTTGGATAATCTCGGCTTGGGCGACTATGACTTGTCGCGTCACATCGCTTGGGATATCGGCGCCGAAGCTGTTGCGGATGGTGTCAGCGAAATTCTCGACGCGACCCTTGTAACCCAACCCTATTCACGCCTGGTTGTCGATTGCAACCGCTGGGCCAATGATCCCGAGATCGTCCCTACGCAATGCGATGGAACCGCGATTGCAGGGAACAGAGAGCTTTCAAGCTGCGATGTTGCCAATCGCATAGACGCCATTCACAAACCTTTTCACGAGCGGCTCGCTGGAGAACTTGACCGCAAGAAGCAGGCTGGGCGACCGAAGGCGCTGGTGACGATACACAGTTTCACGCCAGAGATGTCGGGTTCCAAACGCCCTTGGCAGGTCGGCGTCATCTATAATCGCGAGGGCCGGTTGGCCGAATCCCTGATCGATTTGTTTGCCCGCGAAGAAGGATTGGTTGTAGGCGACAACGAACCATTCCGTATGTCTGACGATAATGTGTATACGGTTCCCTCTCACGGCGAAGGGCGCGGAATACCCACTGTCGAGCTAGAAATCAGACAGGATTTAATCGGCGATGGAAAAGGCCAGGAGTACTGGGCCCACTTATTGGGCGGAGTGCTGAGGCAAGCACTGGAAACTTTGGATATGGGACGTGTGCGGCATCATTTGTCGTCTGGAAGTCTGGCTTGACCATTCCGGAATGCGCCTTTGGATGACCCCGGATATTTCGGCAGCTCATCACTTAATGTGTAATAGTCTGCGATGTCATCGCAGTAGATATGTCCAACCTGCCTGAGGCCGCTCGGCTGGTTGAGGCAGCCGGCGCTAACCGATGTGTCGCTCGCTCCTGCCGGTTGCCAAAATAGGGATGCGCCGCACTCCTGGCAAAACCCCCGTTTTGCCTGGTCTGAAGAAACATACCATTTCAGCCCTCTGTCTTCGGTGAATTCAAGCTCATTTGTCCGGCACTGGGTGTAGGCGGCGAAGTGGCCGTGTGTGCGCCGGCACTGGCTGCAATGGCAGGCGACGACGCCTCGCAAGGACCCCCGAATTTCAAATGAAACGGCCCCGCAAAGACATCCGCCGGTAGCTGAAACGCTAACCGACGACATTTTGAATGGATGTTTCGACGGCGTGCAGGAATGAGGCCGCCGATGATGAGGCGGTGATCAGAAGGAAGCTATCCGCACCGTCGGGTAAAATGATCACGCCCATGTGCTCCATAGAGGTGCGGGCGACTTTTCCTTCGGCAAACCGGGACGGCTCGAGATCAAGCGGACAGATGCGTTCAAGAACGTCGCGGCTCTTCGATCCTGACAGACGCAAGCCGACCCAGTTGTCCGATTGCGAAGTGAGATAAGCAACGTCCTTCAGTTTTCCGCCGACAATGTCAACGGCGTCCGGCTCCGTGTGATCGAAGATGGCGAACATCTGGTCTCGGGCCATTCCCAGAAAGCGGGTCTGGCCGTCTTTGGAGAGGCTGACCTCACCGGTTTTTGGAAGGGCCGCGCCGTAGCCGTCTTTCAGCGCCTTGACCAACGCATCCTCTCCGCCAATAGGCGTAGCGATGGAAACGATAGCGAGCCCGGTTTGTTCCTCAAGGGACACGCCTTCAAAGGTTTCCTGATATCCACCCAACGCTGGTTGAGCTGTTAAGGTATACTCAGACACGCAGACGTTCTCCTTCCGGATCGATGAAGTGG
>JABGRG010000175.1 GCA_018648445.1 Rhodospirillales bacterium
AAAAAAAGCGGATCGGCAAATGGGATCGTGCGATGTCTAAGCAAATTGCGTGCCGAGGTCAACCCCAATGTGGATAAAAATTTCGTTTTATTTCAATGCACTAGCTATTCACGAAGGATTTGCGTTTTATATGGAATTTGTATAGGGTCTGCCGTTTCCTAGAATCAGGCGGGAGACCTGAAGAATGTTGCGCACCCTCTTGAAGGGTTCCTTGACCACTGCGATGAAAGCCCGGGATGAAATATCCGTGGCGACGCTTCGTCTTATTCTGGCGGCGCTGAAGGACCGCGACATCGCGGCACGCAGCAAGGGAGATCTGGAGCAGATCAGTGATGACGCCATCCTCGATCTGCTTCAATCCATGATCCGGCAGCGGCACGAAAGCATCGATTTGTTCCGCACGGCGGGCCGCCATGAACTGGCCGAGCGCGAGGCCAAGGAAATCGAAATCATCCGCGAATTCCTTCCCGAACAAATGAACGAGGAGGAAATCGCCGAAGCTGTTCGCGATGTCATGATGGAACTGGGCGCGACGGGCCTCAAAGACATGGGCCGAACCATGGGCGCGCTCAAGGAACGCTACACCGGTCGCATGGAATTTGCCAAAGCCAGCGCGGTAGTGAAATCGCAGTTGGGCTAATTCCTCCGTTTTTCCCCGTGATTCACCGAATTCACAGGCCGTTTCATCGGTCGCATCGGCTTATAGTGCGTCGTGCCGCGCCCGCCCGCGAGCCAACGAACCTGAGTAACGAATGGCCTCTTTCACGCCCCAGTTTCTGGATGAATTGCGCACCCGCGTCCCCCTGGAGGACGTGATCGGCAGGCGTGTGAAGCTGATCCGCCGGGGCCGCGAATATGTGGGCCTGAGCCCGTTCCAGAAGGAAAAGACGCCATCCTTCACGGTCATCCCCGACAAGGGTTTCTATCATTGCTTCAGTTCGGGCGAGAACGGCGACGTCATCGATTTCGTCATGAAGACCGAGGGCCTTAATTTTCCCGAGGCGGTGGAGCGTCTGGCCGCCGAGGCGGGCATGGAAATCCCCGTCGATTCGCCGGAAGAACGTGAAAAGGCGGCCCAGCGCCAATCCCTCTACGATGTGCTGGAAGCAGCCGCCGCCTATTTCGAGAAAATGCTGCGTATGCCCGAGGGACGAGACGCACTCGCCTACCTGAAGGACCGTGGACTTTCCGACGAAACCATTTCGCGCTTCCGCCTGGGCTTCGCGCCGGACCTGCGCAACGGCATAAAGGGCGCGCTGGCCCGTGAAGGCATTGGTGAAGACCTTCTTCTGGCGGCCGGACTGATCCGCCAACCGGACGACGGACGGCCCGCCTACGACTATTTTCGCCGCCGCGTCGTTTTTCCGATCATGGACCGGCGCGGCCGGATCATCGCCTTCGGCGGCCGTATTCTGGGCGACGGCGAACCCAAGTACCTGAACTCACCCGAATCGGGCGTCTTTTTGAAGCGCTTCGTTCTGTATGGCCTGGGTCAGGCGTTGAAGGCCGCCCGCGAGCGCGCCTCCATCATCGTGACCGAGGGCTATATGGATGTCATCGCCCTTCATCAGGCCGGTTTCGAACACGCGGTTGCCCCGCTGGGTACGGCGCTGACCGAAGACCAGATCAAGGAAATGTGGCGCATCGTGGCCGAACCGATCTTGTGTTTCGACGGAGACAAGGCGGGTCAGAAGGCGGCCCTGCGGGTCGCCGAACGCACCCTGCCACTGCTCAAGTCGGGGTACGGCTTGCGCTTCGCGACCATGCCGCCGGGCGAAGACCCGGACAGCCTTATCAAGGCCGCCGGTCCGCGCGCCATGACCCGGGTTCTGGATGCGACCAAGCCCTTTTCGGAAGTCCTGTGGCAGATGGAGACGGCGGGCAAGACGAAAATGGTCACGCCCGAGGAACGCGCCGCTCTGCAAAGCAGGCTTGAAAAGCATGCCGCCCAGATTGTCGATCCCATCGTGCGCCAACACTTCAGCGGCTTTATCCGTGATCGGGTATGGCAACTGGCGCGCGGCTCGGGCAAGGAACGGGGACGAGGGCGAAGACAAGGAAGGGGCCAACCCTACGACGCGCGGCCATCGGTGATCGACAAGCCCGGCCCGGCGGTGGATGGGATTCATCGTATCCAGCAAGTGCTGCTGGCGTCGGCGCTCAATCATCCCCACCTATTTGATCAGATCGGCGAACGGCTGGGCATGATCGCCTGTTCCGATCCCGATCTGGACGAGTTGCGTCAGGCAACGGTGGCCGCTCTTTCAGCGGTCCCAGAATTGGATGCCGGGGGGCTTCGCACAGAATTGGACAGGCTGGGACACGGCGCACGCGCCGACGCCTTGCTGAACGATCCATTGATCAGCGCCCACCGTCCCATTCAGCCGGGCGCGCCCGATCACGAAGTGTTGGAAACCTGGGAGGAAAACTACGAGAGCTTGCTGGGCGACGAGCGAAGCGCCGACGTAAAACTGGTAAAAGATGAACAGCCCGAGGACCTGACGGCGGAAAAATGGGCGATTTTACGAGCCAAAATCAACGAAGCGGTGGGCAACGATGAAGCCTGACGCCGCCCGACAAGAGCCAAAAATTGTGCTCGGAGACGCGTTTAGGGTGATTCCGGGGTTGACTTGGCGGGCGAACCGTACCATTTCACGCCCTGTGGTTTTTAGGCGGCCTTATGCGGGTTCCGGGGGCAACTGGCGTGGGGCGGTCTCTTCTTGCGTACCCCCTTTCTTTTGGGGGCTCGGCGGGACATCCTCCCCTGGAGCAAAAATTAGATGACGGAAAAAGAAACGGAAACGGCTGAAGCCAGCCGCACCCAGGAAGAAACGCCGGATAGCCCGCTGATTGACAGCCTGGGCGCGGCAGTCAAAAAGATGATCGCGCGCGGCAAAGAACGCGGCTACATCACCTATGACGAGCTGAACGCGGCCTTGCCGCCCGACAGCGTTTCCTCCGAGCAGATCGAAGACACCATGTCCATGATCTCGGAGATGGGCGTCAATGTCGTCGAGAACGAGGAAAGCGAAGAGGCGGCCCCGGACGCCAAGGGAACCGCCGTCGAAGCCCCCGTCGCCGGAAATGTCAAGGAAGACGATATCGGCCGGACCGATGATCCGGTTCGCATGTACCTGCGCGAAATGGGCAGCGTCGAGCTGCTTTCGCGCGAGGGCGAAATCGCCATCGCCAAGCGTATCGAAGCCGGACGCGACATGATGATCGGCGGCATCTGCGAAAGTCCGCTGACCATTAAGGCCATCGTGCAGTGGCACGACGATCTGGTTGAAGAGCATATTCTGCTTCGCGACATTATCGATCTGGAAGCAACCTACGGCGGCGGACCCAACAGCCAGCAAATGGCCGCCGCCGCCAAGGAAGAAAAAGAAGCCGAGGAAGGTTTGGAGGAATCGCTTAAAGACGGTTCCGCAGAAACACCGAAAGAGACATCCACCGAAGAAGAGCAAACAACGAAGCCCGGAAACGGCGCTGACGAAAGCGACAATCCCCTGAGCGCCGAAACCGTTGAAGGCGAGGGCGCGACTCAGGGCGAGGGTGCGACCCAGGGCGAAGGTGAGACCCCGGCAGACGGCGAAGCCAAAAAAGACGGCGAGGAAGAGGAAGAAGAAGAGGAAGCCACCGTTTCGCTGGCCGCCATGGAAGCGCAGTTGACGCCGCAGGTTCTCGAACTCTTCAAAAAGATCAACTCCACTTACAAGAAATTCCATCGGCTTCAGGTTCAGCGGGTCGAGGCCGCGCAAAACGGCGAAGCGCTGAAAACGCCCCAGGAAAAGCGTTATCAGAAGCTGCGCAAGGAACTGATCGGCCTGATGGATGACGTTCGGCTCAACAATGGCCGGATCGAGCAGTTGGTCGAGCAGCTCTACGAACTGAACAAGCTGCTGATGAACCTGGAAGGGCGCCTGTTGCGACTGGCCGTGGGTTGCCGGGTCAAGCGCGAGGAATTCCTCGAACATTATTACGGCAACGAGCTGACGCCCAACTGGCGCGCGAAAGTGGGCAAACTGCCGGGACGCGGCTGGAAGAAATTCGTCGAAAAGCATGATCGCGAAATTGTTGATCTGCGCGAAAGCGTTGGTGAAATTTCACGGGAAACCGGCCTTCCGGTAAGCGAATTCCGGCGCGTCGTTGCGACCGTGCAAAAAGGCGAACGCGAAGCGGCCAAGGCCAAAAAGGAAATGATCGAAGCCAACCTGCGCCTCGTCATCTCCATCGCCAAGAAATACACCAACCGCGGCCTGCAATTCCTCGATCTTATTCAGGAAGGCAACATCGGTCTGATGAAGGCCGTGGATAAATTCGAATACCGGCGCGGCTACAAGTTCTCGACCTATGCCACCTGGTGGATCCGGCAGGCGATCACCCGCTCCATCGCCGATCAGGCCCGCACCATCCGCATCCCGGTTCATATGATCGAAACCATCAACAAACTGGTGCGCACGTCGCGTCAGGTGTTGCATGAGATCGGTCGCGAACCGACGCCTGAGGAACTGGCCACGCGGCTCAACATTCCCTTGGAAAAGGTACGCAAGGTCCTCAAGATCGCCAAAGAGCCCATAAGCCTGGAAACACCCATCGGCGACGAGGAAGACAGCCATCTGGGCGACTTCATCGAGGACAAGAACGCCGTCCAGCCTTTGGATGCGGCCATCCAGTCCAACCTGCGCAAGACAACGACACGGGTTCTGGCCAGCCTGACAGCCCGCGAAGAGCGTGTATTGCGCATGCGCTTCGGCATCGGGATGAATACGGATCACACCCTGGAAGAGGTCGGCCAGCAGTTCTCGGTCACCCGCGAACGCATCCGCCAGATCGAAGCCAAGGC